>NZ_JBGLQX010000023.1:0-68119 GCF_041403065.1 Aeromonas sp. S16(2024)
ACGGAAGCAAAAAATCGCAGGAATGAGCAGTGAATATCTGGAAACGGTACTCAATGCGGGTCTCAAAAAACTGGGTGAAATTTAACAAAATGTTCACGCTCTCACCCTGGGGTTTGGCCCAGCGCACCAGCCGGAAAACCGCTGCGCGCCATCCATACCAGATAGGGTTCTGGAATATCTATGATGCGTCGCCCCTGATATTTACCGTAGGGCATCTTGCCCGCCAGGGTGAGCAATACCCGCTCATCGGAGAGTCTGTCCATATCAATCGATATTCAGATATTTATGGGTCTGGATGGAGAGCCGCCAATTACGGGCGATGCAGGTCGCCATGGCCAGCTCGGTGGCCCTGGGCTTCTGGCTGATGGGCTGCAATGCGATCACCACGTCGGGGCGCAGGCTGGCCGTGGCCAGCAGGGCATCGAGCTCCTCGATGTGGCGCTCGGTGGCCACCGGATGCTTGATCTCGTTGGCCCGCTCCAGAGCCGATACCAGCACAGGCAAGCCCCCCTTCATGCCGATCTTGGGGGAGACGGTGACCCAGGTCTGCGCGTGGGTCAGGATCTCGCTGGTACCACTGGTTTCGATCTGTACCTGATATCCCGCCGCCAGCAGGGCCGACGAGAGTTCGTGCAGATCGTAGAGACAGGGCTCGCCACCGGTCAACACCACATGGCGCGCCCGGTAACCCAGGGTCTCGAAGCTCCCCAGGATCTCGCCCGTACTCATCTTGCTCCAGCCATCGGACTCGTTGGATCGGTCGAGCACCTCGCGGCTGTCCACCTCACGGGCAGGATCCACCACCCAGGTATGGCGGGTATCGCACCAGGGGCAGCCCACCGGGCAGCCTTGCAGGCGAACGAAGATGGCGGGCACGCCGGTAAAGACGCCCTCCCCCTGGATGGTCTGGAAGATCTCGTTGATTGGGTAGTGCATCTCGGTCACGGCTTGCTGCAAAAGGCGCGGATTATACCCCAAACCCGGGAAAGAGGCAGGATCACAATCCGGTTTTCTCGCGCAAGCTGGCCATGATGCCCGCCTTGTCGTCCAGATAGCGCTGCAGGCCGCGGCTGCGCAGCTCGCAGGCGGGGCAAGTGCCACAGCCATCCCCCTTGATGCCGTTGTAGCAGGTGAGCGTCTGCTGGCGCACCGTCTCGAGGTGGCCATAGTGATCCGCCAGGGCCCAGGTTTCCGCCTTGTCGAGCCACATCAGGGGGGTCTCGAAGCGAATGGCGCGATCCAGCCCCAGCGACACCGCCTGATTGAGGGTCTTGACGAAGTCGTCGCGGCAATCGGGATAACCGGAGAAGTCGGTCTCGCACACCCCGGTGATCAGGGTCTCGGCGCCGACCTGGTAGGCATAGATGGCCGCCAGGGTCAGAAACAGTATGTTGCGACCCGGCACGAAGGTGTTGGGCAGGCCGTTGTCCTGCAACTCACCGCTGACCGGGATGTCGTCACGGGTCAGGGCCGAGACGGCCAGTTCACCCAGCATGGTCACATCCATCACCTTGTGAGCGGCAATCCCGAGCTGCCCGGCCAGACGGCGAGCTGTCTCGATCTCTTCCCGATGACGCTGGCCATAGTCGAAGGTGATGGCGTGCACTTCATCATAGAGGGCCAGGGCCTGCACCAGACAGGTGGTACTGTCCTGACCACCACTGAATACCACGACGGCTTTTTTCACGTTCATCACTCCTGTTTGCAATTCAGATTCAAGCGCGGCGACCTTGGGCAAAGTCATGCCACTGCCGGTTTAACTCGGTAAAGAGGTTCATCAGCGGGGCGAAGCGCTCGGGCTCCCCTTCCCACTGGGATAACAGATGGTAGCCCGCCTCCAGGGTCGACAGCGCCTCGGGAAACGGCTTCTTGCGAATGGAATATTGCCCCGCCATGGCACCGAGGGTGATCCTCGGCAATCCCAACAGGGCCGGGTTGCTGTGCAACATGCGATAGGCCTTGCGCCAAGTGCCATCGAGCAGGATGAAGTGCACCTCTCTGGCTTGCTCACTGTGCTCTCGCACCTGCGCCAGGGTCAGGGCCTCATCATCGGGCCACAGCAGATAGCACTGCACCTTGGGGTCGGCGAGCAGGGCATTGAGCCAGTCGGCATCGGCGAAGTGCTCCCCCACGTGAATGCGGGCATGGCTGAGGGAGGCGGCCAACAGAGCGGCCGTTCCCTTGGGGTGGGCGACCTCGTTGGGGTGCTGCAGGATATGGAGCGGTGCGAGGTGGGGCACCTGCTGGATATATTCACACAGGCAGGCTTTGAGGGCTCGGGCACAGCGTGTACAGTATCGGCTCTCTCTGTCGTTGGGTTGTTTCATGTTGTCAGAAAAATCGGGTCTGCTCTGGGTCATCACGCTTTCGCTCGTCACTGCCTTACTCTTCTTCACGGTACCTAACCAGCTGCTCTCCTTCGATCGCGACCTGATCGCCCAGGGCGAAGGGTGGCGCATCATAACAGGCAATCTGGCCCACACCAACGGATGGCACCTGCTGCTCAACCTGAGCGGGCTTGCGGTGCTCTACAGTTTGTTTCGCGAATACCTGACGGGCTGGCGCCTGCCCGTGCTGCTCCTGCTGCTGGGGACGGCCGTCGGGCTCGGGATCTGGTGGTGGTGCCCGCAGACCCAATGGTACATGGGGCTCTCCGGCCTGCTGCACGGCGTGTTCGTGTGGGGGGCCATGCAGGATATCCGCTATCGTCGCCACTCGGGCTGGCTCATGCTGCTTGGCATCGTCATCAAGCTCGGGCTGGATTTTTACAGTGCGGGAGAGAGCCCTGTCTCTGCCCTCATTGGCGCCAGGGTGCACATAGAGTCGCACCTCATCGGCTCGGCCGCCGGCCTGCTGCTCGGCCTCTTCCCCATCGGCCTGGGTGTGCAGACCGTCAAGTCCTGACCGCCTGGGGATAAGGGCTGCCACTCATTAGCAGCAGCGCTCAGCTACCCATCAAAACGCAACAGGCCGGATCTGCAATCCGGCCTGTTGTCATTCAGGAGTCGGCCCCTTATCGGCAGAGCTCGGCGTTGATCGCCCCCAGCACAGCAGCCGGATCCGCCGCCTGGGTAATGGGGCGCCCAATCACCAGGTAGTCAGCCCCCGCCTCCACCGCCGCCTGCGGCGTCATGACCCGGCGTTGATCCCCGGCAGCCGATCCGCTCGGGCGAATGCCCGGGGTCACCAGCTTGAAGTCACAGCCGAGCAAGGCTTTCAACTCGCGAGCCTCCTCGGCGGAGCAGACCACGCCGTCCAGCCCTGCCGTCTTGGCGAGGGTGGCCAGCCGGATCACCTGCTCGGCCGGGCTCAGATCCAGACCCAGGGGCACCATGTCGGACTGCTCCATGCTGGTCAACACGGTCACACCGATCAACAAGGGCGCCTTGTCGCCATAGGGCAGCAGCGCCTCCCTGGCGGCACGCATCATGCGCTCTCCCCCGCTGGCATGGACGTTCACCATCCAGACCCCGAGCTCGGCACTCGCTGCCACGGCCTTGGCAACCGTATTGGGAATGTCGTGAAACTTCAGATCCAGAAAGACGTCAAACCCCTTGGCCACCAGCTGGCGGACGAACTGGGGGCCAAACAGAGTAAACATCTCCTTGCCCACCTTGAGGCGGCACTCGGCCGGGGAGATCTGTTCAATGAAGGCGAAGGCATCGGCTTCGTGCTGATAATCCAGCGCGACCAGTACTTTGGGGTCTTGCATGTCACTTCCTATGGGTTGTTATGCCACATCCAGACTCGACACGGCCGACGAGCCGGTCGCAGTCTGGCATCTTGCTCACTTGGGTTTGCGCCAGGTTCGGCTTGCCGCCTCCGCTCGGATACGGGCTTTCGGTTACTAAAGGTTATTCACCATCCAGGCCACGGATAGGCTTGATGGAGCCCCACTGCCGACAGGAGGGACACTGCCAGAACAGCGAATGGGTGGCAAAGCCGCACTGGCGGCACTTGTGGGTCGATTTTATCTTGATCTGCTCGCCGACCAGCTGCTGCAGCAGCTCCAGACTCTCCTTGGCGGGCCCCTCCTCGGCGCTCGCCAGCTGGAAGCCCACCAGCTGGTAAAACCCCTTCATGGAGGGGTGGCGCCGCAGTTGGCGCAGCACCAGGGCACGGGCCTGGCTCAGGCCGTCGCGCGCCTCCACCAGATTGGCCAGGGCCAGGGTCACGCTGACACCGGCATGATCCTCCACCGCCTTCTCCAGCAGCGGGATCAGCTCCTGGGTGCGGCCAAGCTGCTGATAGCAATCGAGCAGCCTGGGCATGGCCTCGGAGGCAAAATCCATGTCCTGCTCGAACACCCGCAGCAGATCCTTGCTGGCCTCCTCGAACTTGCCCTCCTCCATCGACAGATCGGCCAGTCGCAGGCTGGCCCGAGCACAGGCAGGGTGGGCTGCGAGCGCCCGCTTGAACTTGGCGATCCCCGCCCCCTTGTCACCGTCGCGCAAGGCGCTCTCCGCCTGCTCGCAATAGAAATGGGAGATGGGCTCCGCCAGCTTCTTGCCCTGGAATTTCTGCAGGCGAGTGGCGACCTCGATGGCCTTGTCCCAGTCACGCAGCTGTTGATGGATGATGAGCAACTGCGCCAGCGCCGTCTCTTCAAAGTCGCTGTCCTCGCACAGCTCCTTCCAGAGCGCTTCCGCCCTATCCAGCAGGCCGGCAGCCAGGAAATCCCGGGCCAGCTCCTGCAGCGCGAGCTGACGCTGCTCCCGGGTCAGCTGGCGGGCGACCAAGTTCTGGTGGATCTTGATGGCGCGATCGACCTCCCCCCGCTGACGAAACAGGTTGCCGAGGGAGAGATGGGTTTCGATGGTTTCGCTGTCGACTTCCAGCAGCTGGATGAAGAGATCCACCGCCTTGTCCGACTCGTCAGACAGCAAATAGTTGAGGCCCGCCACATACTGGCGGGAAAACTGGTTACTCTGTTGCTGGGTGTCCTGGCGAACACTCCTGCGTCCCATGTACCAGCCATAACCAGCGGCAATCGGCAACAGCAGGAAAAGCAGTTCAAGCATCGAGGGACATTATTCCTTGGCTGGCGACCGGGCTAGCTCCAACTCACGGGATTGACGACGCATGGTACGACTGAGGGTACGGTTTTGCAGTTTCAAGCGCAGGAAGAGCAGACCGAACACCAGCCAGCCCAACAGGAAGCCACCGGCAAAAAAGAACCCCAGCAGCATGGAGAGGGAGAACTCCCCCTGGGCGATGAGATAGTTGAACTGCACCAGCTGGCCATTTTGCGAGCCGATAGCGAGGGTCAGTACAAACACCAGCACCAATGGGATGAGGGCCAAAATACGCTTCATAAGATCTCCCTGTCTGTAGCTAATGAGAGACTGATTATCCTTAAAATCACAGGCAGACTCTAGAGCGAATGGGAAAAGACTGCGAGAAACCTGACAAATGACATATCAAAAGACGTAAAAATAAAAAAGGCATACCCAGGTATGCCATTTTCTGCATTATTCGATGATGTTCACGCGTTCGCGTAACTCTTTACCAGGCTTGAAATGCGGGACATATTTCCCGGTCAGTTCAACCTTGTCCCCAGTCTTGGGGTTGCGACCCACGCGGGGCGCACGATAGTGCAGCGAGAAACTTCCAAATCCTCGGATTTCAATCCGGTCGCCGTTCTGCAAGGTCGATGCCATCTGCTCAAGGATCTCCTTGATGGCGGCTTCGACATCTTTGGCCGGCATATGCATGCGGCTGGCAGCCAATTGTTCGATGAGATCTGATTTGGTCATAAGGTTAAATCTCCTTCCCCGATCACATGCAATTTTCATTATGCCAAGATAAAAAAGGGCGGCGTGAAGCCGCCCTTTTCTTGCATCAAGGATTACTCACCCTTGGCGGCTTTGAACGCTTCCATCATGGCATTGCTGAACACAACTTCTTCTTGTTGGTTCAGGCTGTCGATGGCAACACGCTCGTCAGCTTCGTCCTTGGCACGGACAGACAGGCTTACGGTACGGTTCTTGCGATCAACGCCCATGAATTTGGCTTCAACTTCGTCACCAACAGACAGCACCAGAGTGGCGTCTTCTACACGGTCACGAGCAGCGTCGGAGGCACGCAGGTAGCCTTCCACGCCGTCAGCCAGTTCGATCACGGCACCCTTGGCATCAACCTCGGTAACCTTACCCTTCACGATAGCACCTTTCTTGTTGTCAGACAGGTACTTGTTGAACGGGTCTTCTTCGATCTGCTTGACACCCAGGGAGATGCGCTCGCGCTCCGGGTCCACTTGCAGAACAACGGCTTCGATTTCGTCGCCCTTCTTGAATTCACGTACTGCTTCTTCGCCCTGGTTGTTCCAGGAGATGTCAGACAGGTGAACCAAGCCGTCGATGCCGCCGTCCAGACCGATGAAGATACCGAAGTCAGTGATGGACTTGATCTTGCCGGAAACACGGTCGCCCTTGGCGTGAGTTTCGGCAAACAGCTGCCACGGGTTGGACTTGCACTGCTTCAGACCCAGGGAGATACGACGACGCTCTTCGTCGATGTCCAGAACCATCACGTCAACCACGTCGCCAACGTTAACAACCTTGGACGGGTGGATGTTCTTGTTGGTCCAATCCATCTCGGATACGTGTACCAGGCCTTCAACGCCTTCTTCGATTTCAACGAAGCAGCCGTAGTCGGTCAGGTTGGTCACGCGGCCAGACAGACGGGTGGTCTCCGGGTAACGCTTGGCGATAGCAACCCAGGGATCTTCGCCCAGCTGCTTCAGACCCAGGGATACACGGGTACGCTCGCGGTCGAACTTCAGAACCTTGACTGCGATCTCGTCGCCAACGTTGACGATTTCGGAAGGATGCTTAACGCGCTTCCACGCCATGTCGGTGATGTGCAGCAGGCCGTCAACACCGCCCAGATCTACGAATGCACCGTAGTCGGTCAGGTTCTTGACGATACCCTTAACTTCTTGACCTTCTTGCAGGTTAGCCAGCAGGCTTTCGCGCTCGGAGGTGTTCTCGGTCTCGATCACGGCACGACGGGAAACGACAACGTTGTTGCGCTTCTGGTCCAGCTTGATGACCTTGAACTCGAGTTCTTTGTTTTCCAGGTGAGCGGTGTCACGGATCGGACGCACGTCAACCAGAGAACCCGGCAGGAAGGCACGGATGCCATTCAGTTCAACGGTGAAACCACCCTTGACCTTGCCGTTGATGATACCGATAACGGTAGCTTGCTCTTCGTATGCCTTCTCAAGCTGCAGCCAGGCTTCGTGGCGCTTGGCTTTTTCGCGGGACAGCTTGGTTTCGCCGAAACCATCTTCGATAGAGTCCAGAGCCACGTCAACGGTGTCGCCTACGTTGATTTCCAGCTCGCCCAGGGCGTTCTTGAACTCTTCAGCAGGAATGGCAGACTCGGATTTCAGACCGGCGTCAACCAGTACAAAACCGTTCTCGATAGCAACGACGGTGCCCTTGACGATGGAACCTTGACGGGTTTCAACGGCGTTCAGGGACTCTTCAAAGAGTTGAGCAAAAGATTCGATCATTGTTTGTGTCACAAATGAAACATCCACTCGCAATCCGGCACAAGCGGGGTTGTTTTAAATTATCTGCGCCATCCATGGTGCAGACGACTGACATCAGCTGGTGCTGACATCACCAAGTTGTTGCTCCGCATAGGCGAGCACCGTTACCAGCACTTCGTCTATGGTCATAGACGTTGAGTCTACCACAAGAGCATCTTCCGCGGGTTTCAGGGGGGCAACGGCGCGATTTCTGTCGCGATCATCACGTTCCCGAATCTCGGTTAAAAGACGCTCAAAGTTAACATCAAAGCCCTTATCTTGCAACTGCTTATAGCGGCGCTGGGCGCGCTCCTCCGCGCTGGCATCGAGGAAAATCTTCACCTCGGCCTCGGGGAAAACCACGGTGCCCATGTCACGGCCATCGGCAATGAGGCCCGGCAGCTGGCGGAAGGCGCGCTGGCGGCGCAGCAGCGCCTCACGCACGCGGGGGAAGACGGCGACCTTGCTGGCGGCATCGCTCACTTCCTGGGAGCGGATGGTACGGGAGACATCCTCCCCTTCCAGCACCACCTTGACCTGTCCGCCGTCGACCTGGAACTGCACGTCCAGATTGGCGGCCAGGGGCACCAGCGCGGCTTCGGCATCGAGCTCCACATCGTGGTGCAAGGCCGCCAGCGCCAGTACCCGGTAGATGGCACCAGAGTCGAGCAGGTGCCAACCCAGTTTCTCTGCCAACAGCTGGCACAGGGTGCCTTTACCGGCTCCACTCGGGCCATCAATTGTCATCACGGGGGCCATCTGAGGCATAACTTTTCTCCTGCGCACTCGGCATGTTGACTGGTTGCACGCATCCCTGCCGGGATGGGGTAATGGGCGCCGATTATACCCGAATGCACCGGCGCTGGCAGTTGTCAGGGCGCACAATTGCGCAAAAGTCGTCGCGATTGCGCCTATTATGACCAATCCGGGAAACCATCCCTCCTGCAAGGTTTTGTTCTTATGGTTGTTATGGACAAGGCGCGCTAAACTGGCCGCCTTTTTTAAGCAGCTGTAGTCAGGAGCAACCATATGAGCAGCGTTACCCTCGTGGCCAAATCCAAGTTGCCGACCCCCTGGGGCACCTTCACGCTGGTTGGTTTTCAGGAAACCGGCACCGGCAAGGATCATGCCGCGCTGGTGATGGGCGATATCGCGGACGGTGAGCCCGTGCTGGGCCGAATTCATTCCGAGTGTCTGACCGGGGATGCCCTGTTCAGCCTGCGCTGCGACTGCGGCTTCCAGTTGCAGGCCGCCATGGAGAAGATCGCCAAGGCCGGTCGCGGCGTCTTGCTGTATGTCCGTCAGGAAGGCCGTGGCATCGGCCTGCTCAACAAGATCCGCGCCTATCATCTGCAGGATCAGGGCGCCGACACCGTCGAGGCCAACGTGGCACTGGGCTTTGCCGCCGACATGCGCGATTACACCATCTGTGCCGATATGCTGAAGGCCTTGGAGGTCAAGAGCCTGCGCCTGATGACCAACAACCCGCGCAAGCTGAAGGCGATGGAATCCTTTGGCATTCCGGTGGCCGAGCGCGTCCCCCTGCAGGAGGGTCGCAATCCCCACAACGAGTTCTATCTCTCCACCAAGGCGAACAAGCTGGATCATCTGTTCAAGAAGTGATGGCTCGCAGCCTGGCAGCGGCATGAAAAACGCCTCCCATCGGGAGGCGTTTTTGTTGGCGATCTTGCAGCCCTATTTGTTGTCCCCCAGGGCAGCGTCCGGGGTTGGCTCAGGACTGGCCTGTGCCAACAGGAAATCCCGCAGCGCCCGGTTGGCCATGGAGAGGGGATCTCCCCGCCGCCAGGCCACACAGAGATCGAGGAAGATGGGCGGAGCAAAGGGGATGCCGCAAAGCGCCGTCTCCTCCTCCAGCACCATGCGCAGGAAGGTGGTCACGGCGAACCCCTGTCTCACCACCGCCTTGAGCAGGGGGATGAGGTTGCTCTCGAAGCCGATGTTGGGCTCTATTCCCAAGCCCTGCGCCAGCGCCTCCATGTGCTCTCTGTGGTAGAAGCCCCGTCGGAACATGGCGAGCTCCTGGCTGAAGAACTGTGGCAGCGAGACGGCGCCGACCCCGCGCAGGGGATGCTCCTCCCCCACCACCATCAGCATCTCTTCCCGCAGCAGCTGGGCCCCCTCGAGGGCCGGCGGCAAGTCGCTGGTGATGAGGATGGCCAGATCCAGGCTGCCGTCCACCATGCGGCTGAGCAGCTCGCGGGAGCCCGCCTCCTCCACCCGGATCTTCAAACCTGGGTAGCGATGCTTGAAGGCCATCAGGATCGGCGGGAAGTAATAGGAGCCCATCATGTAGGGGATGCCGATGCGCACCTCCCCCCGCTCCAGTCCCTTGAGCTCGGCCATCTCCGCCTCTGCCTGGTGCATCTGCAGCAGCAGCCGCTCGGCATGACGGCAGAGCACCTCTCCCTCCGGGGTGAGCCGCACGCTGCGATCCTGCCTGTCGAACAGGCGCAGATCGAGCTGTTGCTCCAGCTTGGCGATGGCCATGCTGACGGCAGGTTGCGCCACGTGCAGGCCCTGGGCGGCCCTGGTGAAGGAGCCCGCGTCCCGCACCGCCAGCAGATAACCGAGCTGCTTCAGATCCATATCAATTCCATTTATCAGACTGATAACTTAAATATATTATATTTATGTAAAGCGACCCACTACTCTGCACAAAAGTCGTCGGGACAACTCCATATGATCGAAGTAGGCAGTCGCGAATGGATACGCGCCACCCTGGCCCTCAGCCTGGGATCCTTCCTGGTATTTCTCAATCTCTATCAGACCCATCCCCTGTTGCCCCTGCTGGCACAGGTGTTCTCCGTCAGCTCCCTGTCGGCGGGATGGACCCTGGCGGGCTGCACCGCGGGGCTCGCGGGATCCCTGCTCATCTGCGCCCGCCTGGCGGACAGGTTCGGGCGTCGCCGGATCATGCTGTTGACGCTGACCTGCGCCATCCTGCTCTCCCTGTGCATTCCCTGGGTGACCCGCTTCGATCTGCTGGTGTGCCTGCGCATCCTGCAGGGGGCGCTGCTGGCCGGGCTGCCTGCCACCGCCATCGCCTACATGGGAGAAGAGTTCAGCAAACGCGCCCTGCTCTCTGCGGTGGGGGTCTATATCGCCGCCAACTCCCTCGGTGGCATCGCCGGCCGGGTGGTCGGCGGACTGCTGGCAGGCTGGTTCGGCGACTGGCAACATACCTTCCTCGGGATCGGACTCATCAGCCTCGCCCTGCTGCCGCTGGTCATCTGGCTGCTGCCGGCCCAGACCCGCTTCGTGGCCGTGGAGGCCGCCCCGGGGCAGCTGCGCCGCGCCATCCAGAGCCACCTCGGCAACCCCTTGCTGCTGGGGGCCTATCTCATCGGCGGGCTCAACTTCATGGTGTTCCTGAACCAGTACAGCTACCTCACCTTCCTGCTGGCCAAGGCCCCCTTCTCCCTGCCGACCCAGTGGCTCGGCATGCTGTTTCTGACCTACCTCACCGGCACCCTCGCCTCCTCCCTGAGCGGCCGCTGCGCCCATCGCTTTGGGGCGCAGCGCCTGCTGCTGGCGGGGATCGCCCTGATGGCGCTCGGCAGCCTCGCCCTGCTGCAGGGGACTCTTGCCGCCATCATAGGGGGGCTGCTGGTCTCGAGTTTCGGCTTCTTCCTCGCCCACGCCTGTGCCAGCGCCTGGGTCGGCCAGCATGTGGAGCACAACAGGGCGCTCGCCTCGTCGCTCTATCTGGTGGGGTATTACCTAGGGGCCAGTCTGGGGGGGCTTTACTTGCATCCCTTCTGGGAGCGGGGGGGCCTCTGGGGATTGGTGCTCGGCATCGAGCTGGTGTTGTGCGTCACCGCCGCCTTGAGCCTCTGGCTCGGCCATCTCAAGGGGCGCGCGGCGCCGCCCCTCTCCTCTCACGCCTCGTCACGTCAGTGACGGGGTCCTCAACTCACAGGCCGTCGTAATAGTCCGCCGGCACCGGCACCACGGCGCCTGTGTGCAACTCCTCGTCGATCACCTCGCTCAAAGGGCGCAGATGAAACTTGATTTGCCCCGACGGCAGCATCAGCCCCACATCCGGGTTGCGCCCGTCGCCCATGTTGGCCGTCTTGAACGCAAGCCCGGGATGGGCGGCCACCAGGGCCGTGAGCGAGGGCACCACCAGCTCGATGTGCTCCAGCCCCGCCTGATGGACGCGGCCCGCCTTGGGGGCGGCCAGCTCGATGCAGGGAACCGTGACCTGCTGCCAGCAGACGGGTTGATGCAGGCGATAGGTGGCGATGGGGCGGCCCCCTATCATTCCCTCCACCAGCAGCACCCCATGGCGCGCCAGCGTCTCTTTCAGGGCCAGGTATTCCGGCAAGGTGGCGGCGCGGTAGCAGAGATGATCCACCTGGGGGGCCTCGCACTCCCCCATGAGGGCGTGCATTTCAGTGAGCAGTTGGCAAACGAATGGGGCCATGGGCCCCAGCGTGGTATCCAGTGGATGAGACATGATCACCATTTCTTCTTGGGTTGGAACAGGACATCGAGCTCGTCCGCTTCTTTGTCCTTGATATTTTGCAGCTCCTTCTCGCTGTGCTGCTGCAGATGCTCTTCCAGCTGGCGCATCCCCTGGCGCATGTCCTCTTCCCGCGCCAGCAGGTAAGGGTCCTTGTCGGAGACATTGGCCAGGGCGCCGAGCCCCTTGGTATAGAGCTGACGGCAGGTGCCGTACTGCCCCTGGATCTGGGCATCCATGGCTCGCTTGATCAGGTTGGCGATGTTGATCTTGAGCTGCATCAGCTCGAGGCGACGATCCTCCTGGGCGAACCCCTGGGGATCTATCTTGCCCTTGTTGTGCTCGACCCGCAGCACGGCCCGCATCTTCTTGGCCAGCTGCAGCATCTGGATCGCCTGACGGTCGGACTCCGGGGTCTTGAAGTGCCCCTCGTCCTGACTGCTGTAGTTCTCCTGCACGTTCTTGATCTGGGTCTGGACGTCGATGATGCGCTGCTTGACCTGGGCGTTCGGCATGACCTGCACTATGGCGCGGTAGGCATCCAGGATCCGGTGTTGCAGCAGCAGCACCATGTTCTTGGAGAAGGGCACCAGGTTGACGTTCAGCAGCACCTCCTCCGTCTCATCCGCCACCGCCTTGTGGCGGGCGATGGTCTGGCGCTTGTCGGCTTCCGCCTTCTGTTTGTATTGCTGCACCACGTTATAGGCGATGACCAGAAACAGGAGTGCGCCAATTGACAGCAATATCAAGGTTAAAATCATAGGGTATTCACACTCCTGTCCCAATCCAATTGCGTGATCCTACAACAGCTTACCCGCATAGGGTAGCGCCCAGATCGCACCTTGCCTCACAACAACGCAAGGGAGCCGCGGCGATGGCGATGGCCGGGGCCTCATGCTCCATATCGCCCGCCGCCCCCATTACTTGAGGCAAAACCCCTTCGACTGGAGGAAGCCCAGCATGAAGGGACGCGCCTCCTTGCCGAGGATGGCCTTGATCTGTCCGCTCCAGGTCTGCACCTTGTTGTTGCTGCTGCGGGCCAGGTAGTAGTCGTGGATTTGGCTGTCGTATTGCGCCAGCAGGGCGCGATCGAGCGTCTCTGGATAGCGGTTCTCGTGCACCACCAGCGCGCGGGGCAGCCTGGGCTTCTGCTCCGGCTGCTGGGCGGGATGACCCAGGCAGAGGCCGAACAGCGGGATCACCTGATGGGGCAGCCCCAGCAGCTCGCTCACCGCGGCCGGGTTGTTGCGAATGCCGCCGATGTAGACGCCGCCAAGGCCCAGAGACTGGGCCGCCAGCAGGGCATTCTGGGCCATCAGGGCTCCGTCGATGGCGCCTATCATGAGCTGCTCCACGAAGCCGGTCTGGGCCTCCGGCACTATCTGGCTGTGGCGTTGATAGTCGGCGCAAAACAGCAGGAACTCCGCGGCCTCGGCCACATAGGCCTGGTGCCCGGCCAGCTCGGCCAGGGTGGCGCGCAGCCCCTTGTCGGTCACCCGGATGAGGCTGTTTGCCTGCAGGAAGCTGGAGCTGGAGGCGCTCTGGGCGGCGCTCAGTATCTGATCGAGTTGCGAGGCGCTGATGGGCTCAGGGGTGAACTGACGAATGGAGCGATGGGAAAGGATGAGATCTATGGTCGGGTTCATGGTGCCTCCAAAATGAAGGTCACACTGTACCCAAAAAAAGCGAGGGGCCCAAGGCCCCTCGTCACCCTCAGGGGGCAGGATACACATAGGGGGCCTGCAGCCCGAGCGGGAAGCCCAGCGCCCAGTAGAGCAGCAGGAAGCAGGTCCAGCTCACCAGGAAGGCCAGGGAGTAGGGCAGCATCATGGAAACCAGGGTGCCGATGCCGGTGCTCTTCACATACTGCTGGCAATAGACCACCACCAGGGGGAAGAAGACCATCAGCGGGGTGATGATGTTGGAGGCGGAATCCCCTACCCGATAAGCGGCCTGGGTCAGCTCGGGCGAAATCCCCACCGCCATCAGCATGGGCACCAGGATGGGGCTGATGAGCGCCCACTTGGCCGAGGCCGACCCCACCACCAGGTTGACGCTGGCGGTGAGCAGTATCATGCCGACTATGGTCACCTCTCCCGGCAGCGCCAGGGCGTGGAGCACCTCGGCGCCGGAGAGGGCCAGCAGGGTCCCCAGGTTGGAGTCACCGAACGCCTTGATGAAGAGGGCGCAGAAGAAGGCCATCACCATGTAGGAGCCCATCTTGTTCATGGTGGCCGACATGGCATCGATCACATCCTTGCCGCTCTTGAAGCTCCCCGCCACGAAGCCGTAGACGATGCCGGGCAGGATGAAGAGCAGGAAGATGAGGGGCACGATGGACTTCATCACGGGCGCCGCGAAGGTAGTGAGCGATCCATCCGGTGCCCGCATCGGCGAGTCGTCCGGGGACAGGGCCAGCCCCAGCAGCACCACGGCCGCCAGCATGGCAAACCCGGCCCAGTTGAAGGCCCGGCTCTCCTGCGCGCTGTAGCGCCCCATCTCGTCGGCACTCTCCAGATCCTCGTTGAGGGGCACCTGCTTGAGGCGCGGCTCCACTATCTTCTCGGTGACAAACCAGCCCACGCAGATGATCAGCAGGGAGGAGGCGCCGGTGAAGATGATGTTGCACAGGGTGTTGACCATGTAGTCGGGGTCGAGCAGCTGGGCCGCCGACTGGGTGAACCCCTGCAGCAGGGCATCCCCGCCGGAGGGCAGGAAGTTGGCGGCGAAGCCGCCGGAGACCCCGGCAAAGGCCGCAGCTATGCCCGCCAGCGGGTGGCGACCCGCCGCATGGAAGATGATGCCGCCGATGGGGATCACCAGCACATAGCCCGCATCTGCCGCCGTATGGCTGACGATGGCCACCAGGATCAGCATGGGGGTCAGGAAGCGCGCCGGGGTGACCTTGAGCAACTTCTTCAGGCCGGTGTTGATGAAACCGGACTGCTCGGCCACCCCGACCCCCAGCATGGCCACCAGCACTATGCCAAGGGGCGCAAAGCCGGTGAAGGTGGTGACCATGCTGGCGAGAAACTCGGCCAGCCCCGCCCCGGTCAGCAGGTTGTTGACCACCACTGCCTCCCCGGTGCGGGGGTTGACCAGATCGAAGGAGAACTGGGAGCCTATCCAGGAGCCGACCCAGACGATCAGCAAGGCATAGAGGAACAACATGGCGGGATCCGGCAGCTTGTTGCCCGCCTTCTCGACCCCGTTGAGGAAGCGGTTCAACCAGCCATTGGGACTGGCCGGACGCTCGTTCACTGCGGCTTGACTCATTATGGTGATACTCCATGACCAAGGAATGAGCGCGCATACTAGCGATAACGTCTAGTGAATCCCATGATATGAGACAAACATTCGATTAATTATGCTTAATTTGGCATGTCGCGCTTCTGAAATGGGACATGCCGCACACTTATCGGCAAGGATCTCAACGACTTGCCAGCGGATAGTGACCAAGTTTGCAGCGGATCCCGAAGCCTGCCGCCGCCACCTCCTCCGGGGTCATGGGTGTGCTGAACAGGAACCCCTGGAAGACATGGCAGCCCTGGGCACGCAGGGCCGCCAGCTCGTGCTCGTCCTCCACCCCTTCCGCAAGGATCCCGAGCCCCAGACTGGTGGCCATGGCCACGGTGGCCCGGATCACCGGCAGGTTCAGCCCGACCACGAAGGAGCGATCCAGCTTGATGGTGTCGATGGGCAGACGGTTGAGGTAGGCGAGCGACGAGTAGCCGGTGCCAAAGTCGTCGATGGCGATCTTAATCCCCTGCTCGCTCAGGGCGTCGAGGATCTCGATACACCCCTTCATGTCCAGCATCAGCACGGTTTCGGTCAGCTCCAGCGTCAGCAGGCCCGCCTCGACATTGGACTCCCTGAGCTGCTGCGCCACCTGCCCCGGCAGGGAGGCGGAGAGCTGGAAGCCGGAGAGATTGACTGACACCGGCACCCGCACCTGCCATTGGCGCTGCCACTCCCCCATCTGGGCCAAGGCGGTGGCGAGCACCCAGCTCCCTATTTCACGAATGAGCCCCATCTCTTCGGCAAGGGGGATGAACTCCGCCGGCGAGACGTGCCCGAGCACGGGGTTGTACCAGCGCAGCAGGGCCTCGAAACCGATGAGCTTGCCCTGGGCCACATCCACCTGGGGTTGATAGCGCAGGCTGAGCTCCCCCCGGCCGACGGCCTTGGCCAGAAACTGCTTCAGGGTCAGCTTGCGGTGCAGGCTCTGCTGCATGCTGGGGGTGAAGCGCTGCCAGCGCAGACGCCCCATCTGCTTGGCCTGGTACATGGCCATGTCGGCACGGGTGATGAGGTTGTCGCCATCATCGGCGTCGTCCGGGTAGATGGCGATGCCGATGCTGCCCCCTATGGTGACCTCGGGCACCCCGCTCAGCTGCAGCGGCTTGCTCATCTGGGAGAGCATGAGATCCGCCACCTCCTGCGCCCGATCGCTCGCCTGATTGAGGGGCACCAGGGCGGTGAACTCGTCTCCGCCGAGGCGTGCCAGCTCCACATCCCGCGGGCAGATCTGCTTGAGCCGACCAGCGACCCGCTCCAGCAGGCGATCCCCCGCCTTGTGGCCATAGTTGTCATTGACCAGCTTGAAGTTGTCCAAGTCCATGAACACCAGGGCGAAGCGCCCCCCCAGGCCGCAATAGGCCTCGAGAGACTTCATCAGGCCGTAGCGATTGAGCAGGCCGGTGAGGGAGTCGTGCCAGGCCAGGTGGCGGTGTTCGAGCTCCTCGAGCTTGCGATCCGTGATGTCCCGCATGGTCAGCAGGATCCGCGCCCCCTGCTGGATGTGGCGGAACTGATACTGGAACCAGCGCATCCCCTTCCGGGTCCGGCACTCTCCCTCGGCCACCACCTCCCCCACCCGGGAGAGCCGGGTGTAGAAGGCCTCATCACCACCGGAGAAGACCTGGGTCAGCCGGCTGATGTCGGTGCCAAAGCACATGTCGAAATGGTGGTTGCCGCTCTCGAGCCCCCCCTCGTTGTCGAACAGGCAGGCCAGGGTGTCGCCGGTGGCGAGGGAAGACTCCTGATAGAGGGTATCGGCATCGATGACCGCCTCCGTCATCATCATCTGCCGTCCGGCAAGCTGGATGCCGGAGAGGCGCAGATAGACCTGTTTCTTGACCCCCTTGGGGGAGAGGGTCCACCACTCGTTGTAACTGCGATCCTGTTGAAAATCACCGAGATAACGCTGCAGCAGCAGATCGATGGCGGCGGCCATGTCGGCCGAGAAGTCGCGGGATTGCAGCTCGGCCAGGGAGCTCGCCTCCCACAACCCCAGGGCGGAGCCATTGGCCCAGTAGATATGATGACGCTGGATGTCATAGACCCAGATGGGCGTATGGAGCACGTCCATTGCGGTGAGCAGGCGTTCGTCTAGCGTATTCATGTTGAGTGATGATTCATGCTGAAAGCTCATGGCAGAACCGGCCTGGATCCGCGTTTGGTCAACGCGTCCGTGCTGGTACAAAATCCGTTCCGACCCATAATCTGGAAACAGAGGTGTGGAAAAGGGCCGAAATCATATGAAAACGCTACATGTGATCCCCATGGTCAGGAGAAATGGACTCACACTGGTATTGTTGGGCATAGTCATAACCATTGCTATGATTTTTATACTTTTTTTCTTTCCTGAACAACTATTAATGCCGGTCATCTTCCTCCTGTTGACGGGCCTGATGACAATTCTTGTCGGGGCGCTGAAGCTGGCAGAGCCTCATTTCAGTCTCTCCCTGTGTCAGGATTGCCTGCAATATCACCATAAGTACGGTGGCTGGATCCTGAAATGGAGAAATATTCAGCGAATTGACCAACCACGTATCCATTTAGGGTGGGATCTGGTGCCCCTGCCCTACATAGGTTTGAAGATTAAGGATTACGACGATTTCTTGACGCTGATCACACCCAGACTGGCCGTTCGCCTGCTGACCGAGCAGCGCACCGTGCTGTTGCAGGCCATGAACAGCGAGCGCCCCGACTGCCTCACCGGAGGCTGCGGCAGCGGGCTGCTGGGCGAGGGGCTGCTGGAGGAGAGCCGCTTTCGCTCCCCCTCGGGCCAGCAGTACGAGGGGGTGATCGCCATGCTAGGCAACCGCATGGCCAGACTGCGGGATCTGCTGGGTTATGATCTCCTGGTGCCGGACAACAGCCTGGACCGCCCCCCCGCCGACTTCGTCCATTTGCTCAATCAGTACCAGCGCGAGTCGAATCTAATCCAGATCAATTAAACGCCGGATTGCGCTTGCCAAGCCTGGCGACTCTTCATAAGGTCACGGGCTTGTTACAAACACCCCCTAAGCCGCTTATGAAGTACATCGAAGAGTTCTATCTGTTCGTCAAGGTGGTGCAAGAGGGCGGTTTCTCCCACGCCGCCGCCGCGCTGGGCATGCCGACCGGCACCATCAGTCGACGCATCTCACAACTGGAAGAACAGCTCGGGTGTGCCTTGCTGCACCGCTCCACCCGCAAGCTGCGCCTCACCGACGAGGGGCTGCGCTATTACGAGCGCCTGTGCACGCCGCTGGCCGAAATCGAGCAGGCGACCGGCGAGATCCAGGGCCAGGAGAGGGACATCAGCGGCCTCATCCGCCTCGCCGCACCCATCGCCCTCTCCAATACCATCCTGGTCGACATGCTGGCCGACTTCGGTCTGCGCTATCCCGGGGTGCAGTTCGACATCAGCCAGACCAATGACCACGCCCCCCACTGTGATCAGGACAGGGATCTGGTGTTCTTCAACGGCGAGCTCTCCCAGACCCTGCCCAATGCCCTCTGCCTCGGCCACATAGAGTACGGCCTGTTTGCCTCCCCTCTCTATCTGGAGAAAATGGGCATCCCCTCCCACCCGGCCCAGCTGGAAGAGCACGATCTCATCTACTGCTGGCCCCACCAGCACTGGCAGCTGAGCGGGCGGGACCAGCAGACGGTGCAGGTCAAGCGGACACCGCGTCTGAACGTCAACCAGACCCAGGCCGCGGTGCGGGCGGCCCGGCGCCACCTCGGCATCGTCAATGCCCCCCTGCACTATGTGCACCCCTTCCTGCAGGATGAGCAGCTGGTCGCCGTGCTGCCGGACTGGCAGTCGGGCAAGCGCCCCTTCTACATGCTCCATTGCCAGCCCAGATTCACCCCGTTGCGTGTTAAGATGTTTGCCGATTTCGTCGAGAAATACTCCGCACGCTATCGCCATCATCAACGGGACGATCAATTTTTACCGGCCATGCCGCTGCCCGTTGCATCTGACGGTTGATCGCCCACACTTAGCGCAATCCTCGTTGCACAGGTCGGCTAACACTATGAATGTATTGATATGTGATGACTCGGGGTTCGCTCGCAAGCAGCTGATACGCGCCCTGCCTGCCGGCTGGAATGTCACCCTGCACCAGGCCGCTGACGGCCTGGAAGGGGTCGAGCAGATCCTGATGGGCCACGGCGATCTGATCTTTCTCGATCTGACCATGCCACAAATGGACGGCTATGGCGTGCTGGAGACCCTCAAGCGCGAGGGGCTGCGCAGCAAGGTGATCGTGGTCTCCGGCGACATCCAGCCGGAAGCCCACGCCCGCGTCATGGCCCTCGGGGCCCTCGATTTCATCAAGAAGCCGGCGTCTCCAGAAACCCTGCTCGCCCTGCTCAGCCGCCACGGCTTGTGGCAAGCGGCGCCCCACCCGGCCGCCGCCCCCGCCCTTGCCGAACGGCAGCCCATCGAGTCCCCCGTCCTGCTCACCCCCGAGCTGCGGGATGTCTATCAGGAGCTGGCCAACGTCGCCATGGGCCAGGGGGCCGATCTGCTGGCTCGCCTGCTGGATGCCTTCGTGCTGCTGCCCATCCCCAACGTCAACGTGCTGGAGGTCTCCGAGCTGCACATGGCCCTCTCGGCCGCCGCCGAGTCGGATACCCTCTCCGCCGTCTGCCAGGGCTTCATCGGGGCCGGTATCGCCGGCGAGGCGCTGCTGCTGTTCCACGATGCCAGCTTCCAGGATCTGGCACGCCTGATGAACCATCAGGGGGTGCTGGATCACCATGCCGAGCTGGAGCTGCTGATGGATACCGCCAACGTCTTGATCGGGGCCTTCCTGCGCGGCTATGCCAACCAGCTCGACACCCCCTTCAGCCAGGGCCATCCCGTGGTGCTCGGTCAGCACAGGCCCATTAGGGATCTCATTCGCACCAACCAGAGCCGCTGGCGCCGCACCCTGGCCATCGAGATCAACTACCGGGTGCAGGGGTATGCGGTGCAGTGCGACCTGCTGCTGCTGTTTACCGAAGACTCCATCGCCACCATGAACAACAAGATCATGCATATGCTCTAGCGGTGATCCCATCGCCAGCATCAATAACAAGTTCATGCACATGCTCTAGCGGTGATCCCATCACCAGCATCAACAACACAGACTCAGGCACCAGGAGTGACCATGGAAATCCGGGAATTTCATTGGCTGATGAACATAGTCCAGAACCTGGACGTGGGGCTGGTCGTGCTCGACAAGGGCTACCGGGTACAGGTATGGAACGGCTTCATGGAGAGCCACAGCGGCCGGCTGGCCGGCGAGGTACGCGATCAGGTGCTGTTCGATCTCTTCCCCGACGTGGACCGCGCCTGGCTGGAGCGCAAGGCAAACATGGTGTTCAAGCTCAACAACCGCGCCTTCAGCACCTGGGAGCAGCGCCCCTATCTGCTGCGCTTCTCCAACTATCGCCCCATCACAGGCTCGGCCCCCCACATGTACCAGAACCTGACCCTGGTGCCCCTGGCCGATTTCGGCGGCGAGGTCACCCATCTGGCCATCATGATCTACGACGCCACCGACGAGGCCATGCTGATCACGGGCCAGCGACAGGGGTGATCCTTCGGCACAGAGACACAAGAAGGGCGCCATCAGGCGCCCTTCTTTTCATGCTTGCCGATCACCCTCAGCCGTTCAGGAACTCGGTGAAGGCGTCTATCACCTCGTCGATGTCGTCATCGGTGATCTGCAGATGGGTCACCAGCCTCAGCTCCCCGTAGCCGGAGAAGAGGATGCCGCGCTCCTTCATGAAGCCGAGCAGGGTGGCGGGATCCCCCTGGGTCAGGCGCAGGAACACCATGTTGGTCTGCACCTCTTCCATATTGAGCGCGACGCCTGGCAAGGAAGCCAGCCCCTCTGCCAGACGCCTGGCACGGCGATGATCGTCCGCCAGCCGGGTGACGTGCTGATCCAGGGCAAACAGCGCGGCCTGGGCCAGGATCCCCCCCTGGCGCATGCCGCCCCCCAGCATCTTGCGCAGCCGTCTGGCCCGCGCGATGAAGCCATGGGAACCCACCAGCAGTGAACCGACCGGCGCCCCCAGCCCCTTGGAGAGGCAGACGGAGATGCTGTCGAAGGGGGCCGCTATGGCCGCGACCGGCTCGCCGCTCGCCACCACCGCATTGAACAGACGGGCCCCGTCCAGGTGCAGCAGCAAGCCGTGCTCATCCACAAAATCGCGCATCTCGCGCAGGTAATGCAGCGGCAGCACCTTGCCATTGTGGGTATTTTCAAGGCACACCAGCCGGGTCTGGACAAAGTGGGCGTCATCGGGGGCGATGGCGGCCCGCACGTCGCTCAGGGCCAGAGTACCGTCGGCCTGCGTGGGGACAGACTGCAGGGCCACCGAGCCCAGCACGGCAGAGCCCTGCGCCTCGTAGCGATAGATGTGGGAGGCAGAACCCAGCACGGCCCCTTCCCCGCGCTGGCAGTGGCTCATCATCGCCAGCAGGTTGGACATGGTGCCGGATGGCACGAACAGGGCCGCCTCTTTGCCCAGCAGCTCGGCACCCCGACGCTCCAGTGCATTGATGCTGGGATCTTCCCCGTAGACATCATCGCCCACCTCGGCGTGCAGCATGCTCTGGCGCATGGCTTCCGTGGGTTGGGTCACGGTATCACTTCGTAAATCGATATAGCGCATGTCATCCTCCTGATGCAGGAGCATGACATTAACCAGCCGGCACCATGCTGGCAAGGGATGGGGGGCGGGAATGTGAGCCCGGCGGCTTACCAGGGCAGCGGCTGGCCGCGCAAGTCCACGAAGCGACCGGAGTGCGCCAGGGTCAACGAGGCCAGGAGATCCAGCAACTGCGGTGCCACCAGAGCGGGATCCTGCAACAGGGCCGGGTCAAGCCCCTGCCGGAAGGGTTGCTGCATGGGGGTGTCCATGAGCCCGGGGTGAACCGTGATGACGCCGGCGCCGGGGAAGCGCTCGGCCCACTCGGCGGCCAGGATCCTGGCCCCCATGTTGAGGGCCGCCTTGCTCATCCGGTAGCTGTAGCGCCCGACGGCCTCCAGGTTGGCCGCCCCCAGGCTGCCCGCCAGATCCGAGAAAGAGCAGAGCCACAGCCGGCTCTCGGGTGTCATGAGCCGGCTCAGGCTGGCACCCAGGGCCAGGTGGGGCCAGGCATTGACCTGCAGGCTCTCCCCAAGCCACTGGGGGCTCACCTCTTCCACCCGCCGCTCCGGCATGTGATTGAGATCGTGCAGCAGACCTATGGTGTTGATCACCACCCTCGGCAATGTGGTGGCGTCATAGAGGGTGAACAGAGCCTCGAAGGAGAGCGGGTCCACCTCCTGCAGCGGGAAATAGCAGGCGGGATCCAGCCCTTTTGGCAACTGCCTGCCCGCCAGCAACCACTCTTCGCCACGGCTGGCGAGTTCATGGGCCAGGGCCCCCCCCAATCCGCCACTGCCCAGGATCAGATAACTCATCTGTGTGTCCTTGGATTTGTCCATTGCTTAGAGGGTATCAGAAGAATGGCGCCCTGCCGGGGACCCGGCGGCCTCAGGCCTCTGCCAGATGACGGCCGAACTCCCGCGCCCGCGCCAGATCCAGAAAACCGTCCGCCTGCTTGTGGCTGCGCAGGAACTGGTAGTAAGCAAGCAGGGTCACCAGCTGCTGTTCGCCTGGCAGCGGCTGGCCGGGGAGCGTCTCCTGCACCAACGCCCCCGCCGCCGCCAGCGCGTCCCTGTCCACCACCTCGGCCTGGCGGTAGAGATAACCGCAGCCGGTGGCGAGCCACTCCAGGGAGCAGTTCGCCCCCATGGCGATCTGGTTCGCCTTGCCAAGGCCTGGCTCGGCCCCTTTCAGATACTTGCGGATCAGGGCCTCACTCAGCCCCACCTTGCGGGCGAAGGCGCTGACGCTGCCCTCCCCGATCAGGCTCTGCAGCCTGGCGGCAAATCCTTCCATCACAACCTCTCCATCCTCTTTTTGGCCCGCCTCTGCGCCCGGGCACCGTTATCGGTCAGAACCATAGTTCGAATTCGCGAGGGGGGCATTATTGCCTTGTCCGCCAGAAGAGACCAAGATGCTGGCAGCATTGATTCTGCCTTTATTTATCCGTCTCTTTATCCGTAGAGGAGTCACCATGTCCGTATCCCGTCTTGCCCTGCACCATCAAGGCCCCACCTTCTCCCGCCTCATCATGGGCTACTGGCGCCTGATGGAGTGGCAACTCTCCCCGGCCGCCCTGCTGGATCTGATGAAATACCACCTGGATCTCGGGGTCACCACCATAGATCACGCCGACATCTACGGCGGCTACCAGTGCGAGGAGGCCTTCGGCCAGGCCCTGCGTCTGGAGCCCTCTCTGCGCAGCCGGATGGAGATTGTCAGCAAGTGCGGCATCGCCCTCACCGCCAAGCCGGAACATGCCCTCAATCACTACAACACCAGCAAGGGCCACATCGTCGCCAGCGCCGAGGCCTCCTTGCAAAAGCTCGGCACCGATCACCTGGATCTGCTGCTGATCCACCGCCCCGACCCTCTGATGAATGCCGACGAGGTGGCCGAGGCCTTCATCAGCCTCAAGCAGGCGGGCAAGATCAAGCACGCCGGCGTCTCCAACTTCACTCCCCATCAGTTCAATCTGCTGCAATCGCGCCTGCCCTTCCCCTTGGTCACCAACCAGCTGGAGATCTCGCCGCTGCATCAGGAAGGGACGCTGGATGGCGCCCTGGATCAGTGCCAGCAACTGAGCATCAAGCCCATGGCCTGGTCCTGCCTCGGTGGCGGACGGCTGTTCAACGATCCCGCCTATGCCACGCTGCGGGCCGAGCTCGAGCAGATCCGCCATGAGGTGGGGGCCCAGCACCTGGAGCAGGTGGTCTACGCCTGGGTGATGATGCTGCCGAGCCAGCCGCTGCCACTCATCGGCTCGGGCAAGCGGGAGCGGATCGCCGCCGCCGTGGCGGCCGAGTCCATCGTGCTCAACCGCCAGCAGTGG
This sequence comes from Aeromonas sp. S16(2024), assembly GCF_041403065.1. Classification (NCBI taxonomy): domain Bacteria; kingdom Pseudomonadati; phylum Pseudomonadota; class Gammaproteobacteria; order Aeromonadales; family Aeromonadaceae; genus Aeromonas; species Aeromonas sp. S16(2024). Next base: position 24,280 of record NZ_JBGLQX010000023.1, read on the forward strand.
TTCCGCATCCGCAAGGCCGCCCTGGGTTACGATGTGCCCTGATCCCGCCCGTCACTGAGCGCGAGGCAAACAAAAACGGCATGGATTGCTCCATGCCGTTTTTCGTTATCGAGACGACTCAACGATGGCGCTGGGGGCGACCACGAGGTGCATCTGTCTTCGGTTTGGCCTGGTTGACTGTGATGGTACGGCCACCTATTTCGGTGCCATGCAACTCGGCGATGGCCTTCTCGGCATCCCCGTTGGCAGGCATTTCAATGAAGCCAAACCCCTTGGACTGACCGGTATCGCGATCGATGATGATATCGACCTTGTCTACCTGCCCAAATTGGCTGAACACATTTGTCAGTTCGTCGGCCGTCATCCGGTACGACAGATTACCTACGTAAATCTTCATGCCATCCACTCTCGATTCAAGGTGCCTTCTCTATGCATCCACCGACCTGGAGTAAGGGCACAACCCCCCTGCCGGACCAGCCATGGCATCATGCCGTGGCACTCCCTGCCTCGAGGCCCAAGTCGTTGATCTCTTGGACTATCGGAGCAGGAAAGATCAATTCGAGTCAGAGGGAGTATCTGAGCTTTGCGGTAAATTGTCGAGAAAATACTCAGCCAGGCTGCAGCGCGGCCAACAAGCTGCTCAGAGCGCGGCGGCTATGCCAGGCCCGTTTAAAACCGAAGCGATAGACACCTGGGGCCACCTCATGGGTGCCTTCCCGGGTCAACCCCAGCAAGGCGGTGGCGTCGGCCAGGGTCTCCCCATCCAGCCCCAGATCCAGGCTGAAGTCGAGCCACTGACCGTCGTGCCCCACCTTGCGATCCCGCTCTATGCCCACCAGTGCCGCCCTCGGCAGGGCCAGGGCCCTGTCTTCGCCGCCGTTGAGCAGATAGAGATGATGGTCGTCCCAGGCGAGCTCCGCCAACCGCCAGCGCTGCCAGTTGCGCGGCAACACCATCATCACCAGCACTATGCCGCCAAACACCAGACCGACCCAGGGCAGCAGCCCCATCTCGGGATAACCCAGCAAGAGCGCGGCCACCACAGTCCCCAGGCTCGCCAGCAACAGGCAGATCATGACCCCGTAGAAGCGCCGCGCCGGGGGCATCAGCCAGTTCACTCCCCCCTGCGATGCCAGTTCACTGACTCTCATTTCATCCTCCTCACATGATGGAAACGGCCCTGCCGCATCGGCGTTGGCCCGCATTGTGCGCGAGCCCGCCCATGGGTTGCAACCGGCGCGGCGGCGCGGATGACGGCCAGCCGTCACTCTTGGTATGCTTGGGGCTGTCTGAGCCCGCCATCTTCAGGAGTCCCATGTTCGCCACTGCCCTGCTGCTCACCACCAGCGCCCTCTATGCAGAAGCCATCGGCGGCTACGCGGCCGGTTGCCTTAAAAATGCCGTGGCCCTGCCGCTGACGGGACCCGGTTATCAGGTGATCCGCAGCAAGCGACTGCGCTACTACGGTCACCCCAATCTCATTCACTACCTGCAGGGTCTGGCCAACCAGACCAGGCTGGCCGGCATGCCGGATCTCTATATCGCCGATCTCGCCATGGCGCGGGGCGGCCCCTTCACCTCTGGCCATCGCAGTCACCAGACCGGCCTCGATGCCGACATCTGGTTTCGCATGGCCGACAGGCCCATCAGTAAGTGGGAGCAGGATGCCCCCAAGGAGTGGGCGCTGATCGACGAGCCCAGCTACCGTATGCTGCCCGGCCGCTTCGGCCCCCGGCAGCTCAATCTGCTGCGCCTCGCCGCCAACAAGCCCGAGGTGGCGCGCATCTTCGTCAACCCCGTCATCAAGGCCGAGGTGTGCAAACGGGCGGCCGCTGAACCCTGGGTCGCCAAGCTGCGCCCCTGGGTCGGCCACTTCAGCCACTTTCACGTCAGGTTGCGCTGCCCGGCAAACAGCCCGGATTGCCAGCCCCAGGCCCCCATCCCCCCCGGCAACGGCTGCGATGCCGAGCTGGCCTCCTGGCTCAAGGACAAGCCCCAGTTGCCCAAAGTCTCCATGAGCTACCGTGCCCCCGTCTTGCCGAAGCGTTGTGAGGGCTGACCACAAGCTGCTATGGTGAGCCGATATCCACCAGAAATTTCAATGGAGAACAACAAGATGGCCACTTCACTCCGGCACAGGGCCACCCAGTGCCTGCTGACTTTCACCCTGCTGCTGGGATTGACCGGGTGCGGCATGAACAACATTCCCACCCTGGATGAGCAGGTCAAGGCGAGCTGGGGCCAGGTCGAGAACCAGTACCAGCGCCGGGCCGATCTCATTCCCAACCTGGTGGCCACCGTCAAGGGGTACGCCAGCCACGAGCAGGAGACCCTCAAAGCGGTCACCGATGCCCGCGCCCGGGTCGGCAGCGTGCAGGTGAGCGACCCCTCCCAGCTCAAAGCCTTTGAAGCGGCGCAGGATCAGCTCTCCAGCGCCCTCTCCCGCCTGATGGTGGTGGTGGAACGCTACCCGGATCTGAAGGCGGATCAGCAGTTCCTGACCCTGCAGGCCCAGCTGGAAGGCACCGAGAATCGCATCGCTGTGGCGCGGCGCGACTACATAGAGGCGGTACGCCAGTTCAATACCGAGATCCGCACCTTCCCGGGGGTCATCTGGTCCAAGCTGCTCTATTCGGATCTCGAGGCCAAACCCAGTTTCAGCGCCAAGCCCGGTGCCGATGAGGCGCCCAAGGTCAGCTTCCAATGACCATGATGTTGCGCGCGCTGCTCCCCTTGCTGCTGCTCTGGACGGCAGCGCTGCAAGCCGCGCCGAACTTTCCGGCCCTGAGCGGACGGGTGGTGGATGAGGCCGCCCTGATGTCCCGCAAACAGGCCCACCAGCTGACCCAGCAACTGGCGGCTTTCGAGAAGCGCAGCGGTATCCAGCTGGTGGTGGTCTCCGTCGACAGCCTAGATGGGGAGACCATAGAGGAGTACGGCTACCAGCTCGGTCGCCACTGGGGCATAGGTCAGAAGGGCAAGAACAACGGCGTGCTGCTGCTGATCGCCCAGGATGAGCGCAAGGTGCGCATCGAGGTGGGCTATGGCCTGGAGGGCGCCCTGCCCGATGCCATCGCCGCCAACATCATCCAGACCCGGATCCTGCCCGCTTTCAAGCGCGGCGATATGGTGGCCGGCGTGGTGGCCGGCAGCCAGAGCATCATGAAGGCACTCGCCGGAGAGTATCAGCCGGCCGAGCAGCCGAAGAGTGACAGCGGTGGCGGCCCCTGGCTGTTTATTCTGGTGGTGATTGCGATGATAGTGCTGCACAACCTGCGTGGTGGCGGCGGTGGGCCGGGAGGACGACGTCGGGCGGCCTACATGGCCGGTGGATTTGGTGCCGGCTCCTTTGGTGGTCGCTCTGGCGGAGGATTCAGCGGTGGCGGCGGCAGTTTTGGCGGCGGCGGTGCCTCCGGTGGCTGGTAACAGGAGTAAAGAGACAAATCATGATTTCTAAACAGTTCTTCCACACGCTTCAGGCCAAGGTGCGCGAAGCGGAGCTAGAGACTGATGCTGAACTGGTCACGGTGCTGGCTCCGGCCAGCGATGGATATCGCTACATTCCCACCCTCTGGGCGGCGCTGCTGGCCATGCTCACCCCCTTGCTGGTGTTCCAGCTCGGCTTCTGGCTCGGCTGGTACGAGATCCTGCTGGTACAGTGGTCGGTCTGGTTGCTGCTGAGCCTGCTGTTCCACTGGACCCCCATCAAGATGCGGCTGATCCCGAAAAAGGTGCGTCAGCACAGGGCTGCCCTGATGGCCCGCCTGCAATTTGTCGAGCAGGGGCTGCACCGCACCCGCGACCGGCTCGGGGTGCTGATCTTCGTCTCGGTGGCGGAGCACTATGTGGAGATCCTGGTGGATGACGGCATAGCCCAGCACATAGACAACGCGCAGTGGCAGCAGATCATCGACGACTTCGTGGTGCGAGTGCGCAACAAGGAGGTGGAGCAGGGCTTCCTCGAGTGCGTGGAGCGTACCAGCGCCATCCTGACCGATGCGTTTCCGGCGACCCGGGATCAAAACGAGTTGCCCGACAGCCTGATCATTTTGGACAAACCCTGAGCCGGTTTAAAAAACCGGCATTCTGTGCAAGGGATAGGCATTCGATAAAGATTCTGAAAAATAAGGGGAAAAGTGTTTGACCCCGAGTCAGCTTTCCCCTAAATTACGCCCCGTTCCAGCGCAACAGCGCAGCGAACCACGTGGCGATTGAACACGTTAAACAGCAGTCAAAAATTTGGTGAGGTGTCCGAGTGGCTGAAGGAGCACGCCTGGAAAGTGTGTATACGGCAACGTATCGAGGGTTCGAATCCCTCCCTCACCGCCAAATAAAGTAAAAGGGCCTGTCGCAAGACAGGCCTTTTTACTTTATCCGGTGATGGGCGGCTCGGTTCTAACCCTGGTTCGACAAGGGGGCAGGACAGCCCCCTTGGACAGCCGCAGGCTGCCCGCAGGGCGAGCGCCAGGGATGGCGCGAGTCAATCCCGACCCACCGCCAAATTATAAAAAACCGACCTCAGGGTCGGTTTTTTGCGTTTGAACTCCTGCGCCCCCAGAACCGAGGGGGAAAGACCGATCTCCACCACTCCTCGCCCATCACTCTCTTTTTATCACCGACCTGTCCGCACAATCCCTTTCCACTTCACCAAGGCGCCACGATACCCGGTTGCCCCTCGCTGCCATGCTGGCGCCCGCCAGCCCTCATGATCCCGCGACTCGGGCCGACACGGTAGGGTGGGCCCGTGCCGGTTAGCTCCCCGATATTGCTCACCGATTGTATTTCGTTTTGAAAAACTGATAGTTAAATGGCTACACTAGCCACACACAACGCATAGGGATATGGACAAATGAGTCTTATTGGTTTGCTGCTGGCCCTGGCTGCCATCCTGGGTGGCAACATCATCGAGGGGGGGCACCCCAGCGCCCTGCTCGATCTCCCCGCCTTTCTCATCGTGATCGGGGGCACAGTGGGTGCCGCCCTGACCCAGTTCCCCTTCTCCGTGGTCGGCAAGACCTTCAAGCGTTTCAAGTGGCTCATCTCTCCCCTGCGCCTCGACATGCTGGAGCAGGCCCAGTTGCTGGAGACCCTGGCTGGTAATGCACGGCGCAGCGGCATGCTGGCACTGGAGGGGATGATCGACGACATCAAGGATCCCTTTCTGCAAAAAGGGGTGCAGATGATGGTGGATGGCTACGAGAAGACCAAGATCCACGAGGTGCTGGAAAACGAGATCGAGTTCGAACAGGAAGATCTCGAGCAGACCGTCAAATTCTACGAAGCCATGGGGGGTTACTGCCCGACCATGGGGATAGTCGGGGCCGTGTTCGGCCTCATTCACGCCATGGGGCTGCTGGATGCACCGGACAAGCTCGGTGGCGCCATCGCGGTGGCCTTCATCGCCACCATCTACGGGGTCGGCGCAGCCAACCTGATCTTCCTGCCCTTTGGCAACCGCTACAAGGGGTTCGCCCACCAGATCCGCCACTACAAGGAGATGACCCTGACCGGCATCCTCTGCATAGTGGACGGCGAGTCACAACAGCGACTGCAAGTGACCCTTGAACCCTATCTCGGAGGCCATGGTGGCGAAAAAGAAAAAGGCTGAGGCGCCGGAGAACCATGAACGCTGGCTGGTCTCCTATGCCGACTTCATGACCCTGCTGTTTGCCCTGTTCGTGGTGCTCTACTCCTTCGCCATGGCCAAGCAATCGGAGACACGGGTGCTGATCCAGGGCTTTATCGAGTCTCTTGGCAAGATAGGCCTCATCTCTCTGCCCGCGGGCTCTCCCGTGATGCAGGGGGGGACCGGCATCCTGGAGCCGGAGTCCAAGACCACGCCGGGCACCTCCCAGAAGGAGGAGGTGCTGGACACCCAGGCGCCGGCCGCCGCAGCCGATCCCTTCAACGAGACCATAGGCGCCTCGGAGAAACCCAGTGCCACCGAGTCATGGCCCCACAAGACCAAGGAGCAGGAGTGGGCCGCCCTCACCAAGCAAAAGCTGGATCAGCAGCTCAAGAGCCAGATTGAATCCAAGGAGATCGAGGTGGAGCAGCTCGGCAGCCAGCTGGTGATCCGCATCGGCGAGAAGACCCTGTTCCCGGCCGATTCGGCCTTCCTGCAGCCCCAGTTCATCCCCCTGGTCAACAAGGTCTCCGACGTGCTGGCCGATATTCCGGGCATGGTGGTGGTCACCGGTCACACCGACAACTCCCAGGCTCCGGTGGAGCTCTATCGCAACAACTGGGAACTGTCGGTGCTGCGGGCGGCCACCATAGTCCATACCCTGCTCACCAACCCCAAACTGGATTCACGGCGCGTCATCGCCCAGGGCGTGGCAGACACCCAGCCCCGCTTTGCCAACGACACCCCGGCCCACCGCCAGGCCAACCGCCGGGTGGAGATAGTGCTCTCCCAGGGCAAGGCCGCAGAGCAAGCCCTCCCCCTTCTCAATCCCTGACGACAGACCCCGCCATGCGGGGATTGTCACCACTCGCTGTTGCCTCCCGATTAGTTTGTTTTTTGCCCGTTCCCGCCTTTTTTCCCATTTTGCGGAAGCAATTGAAAATGATTCTCAAATGAGAAAATTGACCCCGCTAGCAAAACGCGATTTTCCCTCCATCGATTAATAATTAATCCGTTGAAATGACATGTAAATCAGTATGAAAGTGGCATACTACGTAGCGTCCTTGTTAAGTCACATGATTAATTCGGTTAGGGAAAACCTATATGTTTGCTGATATTGCTGTCCAGCATTGGGCCTTTGCTGTCTATGTCATTGGGGCCATCTGCATCTGTCTGACCATGATAGGCGTCGCCGCCTTGTTGGGGGGACGCGCCTATGGCCGTGCCAAAAACAGGCCCTTCGAATCGGGCATCGACTCCGTCGGCAATGCCCGTCTGCGTTTCTCCGCCAAGTTCTATCTGGTCGCCATGTTCTTCGTCATCTTCGACGTCGAGGCGCTCTATCTCTTCGCCTGGTCCGTCTCCGTGCGGGAAAGCGGCTGGGTCGGTTTCATCGAAGCCACCATCTTCATCACCCTGCTGCTGGTAGGCCTCATCTACCTGTGGCGCATCGGTGCCCTCGACTGGGCCCCGAAGAAACGCGTCCTGACTGACAAGAAGCCAGACTGATTTACCGACTATCCCTTTGAGGTTGCACCATGAAGTACACCCTGACCCGGATTGACCCGGATGCGCCCGTTGAGCGCTACCCCCAGGAACAGCGCCAGACCGTCGATGACCCGCTGGCGCAGCAGGCGACCCGCGGCATCATGATCGGGCGCCTCGAAGAGGTGCTGCAAGACACAGTCAACTGGGGCCGCAAGAACTCCCTCTGGCCCTACAACTTCGGCATCTCCTGCTGCTATGTGGAGATGTGTACCGCCTTCACCTCCCCCCATGACGTGGCCCGCTTCGGCGCCGAAGTCATCCGGGCTTCGCCCCGTCAGGCGGATTTCATGGTGATCGCCGGTACCCCCTTCATCAAGATGGCCCCCGTCATCCAGCGCCTCTATGAACAGCTGCTCGAACCCAAGTGGGTCATCTCCATGGGCGCCTGTGCCAACTCGGGCGGCATGTATGACATCTATTCCGTGGTGCAGGGGGTGGACAAGTTCCTGCCGGTCGACGTCTACATCCCGGGCTGCCCGCCCCGTCCCGAAGCCTTCCTGCAGGCCCTGATGCTGCTGCAGGACTCCATCGGCAAGGAGCGCCGCCCCCTCTCCTGGGTGGTGGGTGATCAGGGGATCTACCGTCCCCAGATGCAGGCCGAGAAGGATCGCAAGCGGGAAGAGCGCATCCAAGTCACCAACCTGCGCACGCCGGATGAGATCTGATCATGAAACTGACTCGAGAATTCCCAAGCAACTACACCATGGCCCAGGGGCAGACGGCGGACCACAAGGATGCCCAGGTGGTCGGCGAGCTGTTCGCCCATTTCGGTGCCGAGCGCTTCACGGTGCAGAGCACCCGTACCGGGGTGCCGGTGATCTGGCTCTCCCGCGATCTGCTGCTGGATGTGATGGGCTTTTTGCAAAAGCTCCCCTCCCCCTTCGTGATGCTGTATGACTTGAGCGCCACCGACGAGCGGATGCGCAGCCATCGCCATGGCCTGCCGCAGAGCGATTTCACCGTCTTCTATCACCTCATCTCCATCGACCGTAACGCCGACGTGATGCTGAAGGTGCCGCTGATGGAGAGCGATCTGCACCTGCCCACCGTCAGCCGCCACTTCCCCAACGCCAACTGGTACGAGCGGGAAGTCTGGGATCTGATGGGCATCACCTTCGACGGTCACCCCCATCTCACCCGCATCATGATGCCCAAGAGCTGGCAAGGACACCCGCTGCGCAAGGACTACCCGGCCCGTGCCACCGAGTTCGATCCCTTCATGCTTGATGCGGTCAAGCAGGATCAGGAGCAGGACAACCTGCTGTTCAAGCCCGAAGAGTGGGGCCTGGCCCGTGGCAACGAGAACGAGGACTACATGTTCCTGAACCTCGGCCCGAACCACCCCTCGGCCCACGGCGCCTTCCGCCTGGTGCTGCAGCTCGACGGGGAGGAGATCCGCGACTGTGTGCCCGACATCGGCTATCACCACCGCGGTGCCGAGAAGATGGGCGAGCGCCAGTCCTGGCACAGCTACATCCCCTACACCGACCGGGTCGAGTACCTGGGCGGCGTGATGAACAACCTGCCCTATGTGCTGGCGGTCGAGAAGCTGGCGGGGATCAAGGTACCCAACCGGGTCGACATGATCCGGGTGATGATGGCGGAGCTGTTCCGCATCCAGAGCCACCTGCTGTTCCTTGGCACCTACATCCAGGACGTGGGGGCCATGACCCCTGTCTTCTTCACCTTCACCGACCGGCAGAAGATCTACACCATCATCGAGGCCATCACGGGCGCCCGCATGCACCCGGCCTGGTTTCGCATCGGCGGCGTGGCCCACGACCTGCCCACCGGCTGGGCCCGTCTCATCCAGGACAACCTGCTGAGCTGGCTGCCCAAGCGCCTGATGGAGTATGAGAAGGCCGCCATGCGCAACAGCATACTGCGCGGTCGCACCATAGGCGTCGCCGCCTACAACACGGCGCAGGCGCTCGCCTGGGGCACCACGGGGGGCGGTCTGCGCGCCACCGGCCTCAACTTCGACGTGCGCAAATGGCGCCCTTATTCCGGCTACGATCAGTTCGAGTTCGAGGTGCCGGTGGGCAGCAACGGGGATGCCTACGACCGCGCCACCGTGCGCATCGAGGAGATCCGCCAGAGCATGCGCATCATAGAGCAGTGCATGAAGAACATGCCGGAGGGTCCCTTCAAGGCGGATCACCCGCTCACCACGCCGCCCCCCAAAGAGCGCACCCTGCAGGACATCGAGACCCTGATCACCCACTTCCTGCAAGTCTCCTGGGGCCCGGTGATGCCGGCCGCCGAGTCCTTCCAGATGATCGAGGCGACCAAGGGTATCAACAGTTATTACCTGACCAGCGACGGCTCCACCATGAGCTACCGGACCCGGATCCGGACCCCGAGCTTCGCCCACCTGCAGCAGATCCCCTCGGTGATCCGTGGCCAGATGGTGTCGGATCTCATCGTCTACCTGGGCAGTATCGATTTCGTCATGTCGGATGTGGATCGTTAAGTCCCCGCCGCGCCCACACCAGGGCGCAACGGGACAAGAAGAATAAACGACAAAAGGTTAAGTTCATGAGCCAGCAATGTCAGTGCAAGAATACATCGTCCAACGCGGGACAGAGCGCATGCCAGAGCAAGGGGGACAGCCCAGTCCCAAGCCAGAAGGACGGCTTCGTCCTGAGCCAGGCCGAGCGCGATGCCATAGAGCATGAGACGCACCACTACGAAGATCCCCGCGCCGCCAGCATAGAAGCACTCAAGATAGTGCAGCAGGCCCGCGGCTGGGTGCCGGACGGTGCCATTCACGCCATCGCCGCCGCGCTCGGCATCCCCGCCAGCGACGTGGAGGGGGTCGCCACCTTCTACAGCCAGATCTTCCGCCAGCCGGTAGGGCGCCACATCATCCGCGTCTGCGACAGCATGGTCTGCTACATCAACGGCCACGAGCAGCTGCTGGCCGGTCTGAAAGAGGTCGTCAATCTGGCCCCCGGCCAGACCTCCCCGGATGGCCGCTTCACCCTGCTGCCGGTCTGCTGCCTCGGCAACTGCGACAAGGGGCCGGCTATCATGATCGATGACGATACCTATGGCGGACTCGATCCGGTGACGTTGCTGAAAACCCTGGAGGCTTACCCATGAGCATTCAGCCAGGCAAGACACTCGCCTCCCTCGGCACCGCCAACCGCATGGCCCGCGCCCCCGAGACCCATCCCCTCACCTGGCGGCTGCGGGATGACGGCCAGCCGGTGTGGCTGGAGGAGTATCAGGCCAAGCAGGGCTATGAGGCCGCCCGCAAGGCACTGGGCCAGATGAGCCCGGATGAGATCGTCAGCACCGTCAAGGACGCCGGCCTCAAGGGGCGCGGCGGCGCCGGCTTCTCCACCGGGGTGAAGTGGGGCCTGATGCCCAAGGACGAGAGCATGAACATCCGTTACCTGCTCTGCAACGCCGACGAGATGGAGCCGAACACCTACAAGGATCGGCTGCTGATGGAGCAACTGCCCCATCTGCTGATCGAGGGGATGATCATCAGTGCCCGGGCCCTCAAGGCCTATCGCGGCTACATCTTCCTGCGCGGCGAGTACGTGGATGCCGCCATCCACCTGCGCCGCGCGGTGGAAGAGGCCAAGGCCGCGGGGCTCCTTGGCAAGAACATCCTGGGCTCGGGTTTTGACTTCGAGCTGTTCGTCCACACCGGCGCCGGCCGCTACATCTGTGGCGAAGAGACGGCGCTCATCAACTCCCTGGAAGGACGGCGCGCCAACCCGCGGGCCAAACCCCCCTTCCCCGCCGTTTCTGGCGTCTGGGGCAAGCCCACCTGCGTCAACAACGTCGAGACCCTGTGCAACGTGCCCGCCATCATCGGCAACGGCGTCCCCTGGTATCAGGGGTTGGCGCTGCCGGGGTCGGAAGATCACGGCACCAAGCTGATGGGCTTCTCCGGCAAGGTGAACAACCCCGGCCTCTGGGAGCTGCCGTTCGGCATCACCGCCCGCGAGCTGTTCGAAGAGTACGCAGGCGGCATGAAGGCCGGTTATCGCCTCAAGGCCTGGCAACCGGGCGGCGCAGGTACCGGCTTCCTGCTGCCTGAGCACCTGGATGCCCAGATGTACGCAGGCGGCATCGGCAAGGTGGGCACCCGCATGGGCACCGGGCTCGCCATGGCGGTGGATGACAGCATCAACATGGTCGGACTCTTGCGCAACATGGAGGAGTTCTTCGCCCGCGAATCCTGCGGCTGGTGCACCCCCTGCCGCGACGGCCTGCCCTGGAGCGTCAAGATTCTGCGGGCCCTGGAGCGAGGCGAAGGCCAACCCGAGGATCTCGCCACCCTGGAGCAGCTGGTCAGCTTCCTGGGGCCAGGCAAGACCTTCTGTGCCCATGCCCCCGGCGCCGTCGAGCCCCTTGGCAGTGCCATGAAGTACTTCCGGTCCGAGTTCGAGGCCGGGGTCAAGGCCCCCCACGACAATCACAAGCTGTTCAAGGGTATCCAGCCCAATCTGCTGGGCGAGCGCTGGTAATACGCCAGGACGCATCGGGCAATAGCCGATTTCACAAAACAGGTTTCAGGGAAGTTGTATGGCAACCATTCATGTAGACGGTAAAGAGTTCGAGGTAGACGGGGCAGACAACCTGCTGCAAGCCTGTCTGTCGCTGGGTCTGGACGTCCCCTATTTTTGCTGGCACCCGGCGCTCGGCAGCGTCGGCGCCTGCCGCCAGTGCGCGGTCAAACAGTACCAGAATGCCGACGACAAGCGCGGCCGCCTGGTCATGTCCTGCATGACCCCCTCCACCGATGGCACCTATATCTCCATCGAGGACGAAGAGGCGAAGGAGTTTCGCAAGACGGTGGTGGAGTGGCAGATGACCAACCACCCCCACGACTGTCCGGTGTGCGAAGAGGGTGGCGCCTGCCACCTGCAGGACATGACGGTGATGACGGGCCACAACAGCCGCCGCTACCGCTTCACCAAGCGCACCCACCAGAATCAGGATCTCGGCCCCTTCATCAACCACGAGATGAACCGCTGCATCGCCTGCTACCGCTGCGTGCGCTACTACAAGGATTACGCCGGCGGCGAGGATCTGGGGGTCTACGGCGCCCACGACAACGTCTACTTCGGCCGGGTCGAGGATGGCACCCTGGAGAGCGAGTTCTCCGGCAACCTGGTGGAGGTCTGCCCCACCGGCGTCTTCACCGACAAGACCCACTCCGAGCGCTACAACCGCAAGTGGGACATGCAGTTCGCCCCCAGCATCTGCCAGCAGTGCTCGGTCGGCTGCAACATCAGCCCGGGAGAGCGCTACGGCGAGCTGCGCCGCATCGAGAACCGCTTCCACGGCGCCCTGAACCACTACTTCCTCTGTGATCGTGGCCGCTTCGGTTACGGCTATGTCAACCAGGCCGACCGCCCGCGCCAACCCCTGCTGCAGGATGGCAATGACAAGCTGGCCATCACTGTGGATGGCGCCCTCAACCGCGCAGCCGATGCCCTGCGCACCGCAAGCGGCATCATCGGCATCGGCTCGCCCCGCGCCTCGCTCGAGAGCAACTTCGCCCTGCGCGAGCTGGTGGGCGCCGCCAACTTCTACGCAGGCGTCGAGCAGAGCGAATGGGCCTGCCTGCAGAAGATGCTGCATGTGCTGCATCAGGGCGGGGTACGTACCCCGAGCCTTAGGGACATGGAAGAGGCAGACGCCGTGCTGGTGCTGGGTGAAGATGTCACCCAGACCGCCGCCCGCATCGCCCTGGCCCTGCGTCAGGCGGTCAAGGGCAAGGGACGCGAAATAGCCCGCAAGCTGAAGGTGGATCTCTGGCAGGTCGCCGCGGTGCAGACGCTGGCTCAGAATGAGCGTTATCCGCTGCTTATCACCAGCCTGGATCAGACCCGTCTCGACGACGTGGCCGCCGATACACTGCACGCCCCCCACGCCGATCAGGCCCGCCTCGGCTTTGCTATCGCCCACCTGCTCGACGGCTTGGCCCCTGCCCCCCAGGATCTGGACGCCGATCAGCTGGCCCAAGCCAGCCGCTGGGCCGAGCTGCTCGGCAATGCCAAGAAGCCCCTCATCATCGCAGGCAATGGTGCCCGCAACCAGGCGCTGATCGAGGCGGCCAGCAACATAGCTCACGCCCTCAAGGGTCGCGGCCAGGCCGTGGAGCTGGCGCTGGTGGCCCAGGAGGCCAACAGCCTGGGGCTGGCCATGCTGGCCGGCAACGCCGCCCCGCTGGAAGCCGCCCTCGAGCGCATCGAAGGGAGCGAATCCCTTGCCTTGATCACCCTGGAGAACGATCTCTATCGCCGCGCCCCCCGCAACCGGGTCGATGGCGCCATCAAGCGCCTGCAGCATCTGCTGGTGGTGGATCATCAGGACACCGGCACCGCCCGGCAGGCCCACCTGGTGCTGCCTGCCGCCAGCTTCGCGGAAGCCGATGGCACTGTGGTGAACATGGAAGGCCGCGCCCAGCGCTTCTTCCAGGTCTATGCCCCCGCCTTCTACGACGCCGACATCCAGGTACGCGAAGGGTGGCGCTGGCTGGCCGCGCTGCAAGGCATGCTGGACGGCAAGTCCCCGCGCTGGAGCACCTTCGACGAGGTGAGTGCAGCCTGCGCCGCCTCTGCCCCGCTGCTGGTCACCATGCGCGAAGCCGCCCCCAACGCGGGTCTGCGCATCCGCGGCATGAAGCTCGCCCGCGAGCCGCACCGCTACAGCGGCCGCACCTCCATGCTGGCGGATCAGAACGTGAGCGAGCCCCGTGTGGCGCAAGATCCCGACTCCCCGTTCGCCTTCTCCATGGAAGGCTATGCCGGTGCCCGCCAGCCCCTGCAACAGGTGCCGTTCGCCTGGGCACCGGGCTGGAACTCTCCCTCTGCCTGGAACAAGTTCCAGGACGAGGTGGGTGGCAGCCTGCGGGCCGGCGATCCCGGTCGTCGCCTGCTGGAGCCAGGCAGCGAGTCCCTCGGCTGGTTCGACACCATTCCCGCCCCCTTCAGGGCAGAGGCAGCCCTGCAGGTGGTCAGTTATGACCAGCTGTTCGGTGGCGACGAGCTCTCCGCCCGCAGCCCCGTCATCCAGGCCCGCATGGGGGACCCCGAGCTGGTGCTGAACCCGGCCGACGCCGCCCGTTTGGCCCTTCATGCCGGCCATCTGGTGGCCTTCTCCTGGGGAGGTCACCACTGGCGGCTGCGCCTTCGGATCAGCGAGCGGCTGGCACCAGGCCTGCTCGGCCTGCCCCTGGGAGCCCATGGTCTGCCGACCGCGCTGCACCAGGCCTATGTGACTGACTTGCAGGAGGCCATCGCATGAGCAATGAGCTGATCGATCTGTTGCTGGAGGTAGGCAAAGCCTTGATCGTGCTGGTGGGGATCGTGGGGGCTGGCGCCTTCATGAGCTTCATCGAGCGCCGTCTGCTGGCGCTCTGGCAAGACAGGTACGGCCCCAACCGGGTGGGCCCCTTCGGCCTGCTGCAACTGGCGGCCGACATGGTCAAGATGTTCTTCAAGGAGGACTGGATCCCGCCGTTCGCGGATCGCCGGATCTTCGTGCTGGCCCCCATCATCGCCTTTACCGCCTTCATCCTGGCGTTTGCGGTGGTGCCCATCACCCCCACCTGGGGCGTGGCGGATCTCAACGTGGGGCTGCTCTACATCCTGGCCATCGCAGGGCTTGCTGTCTATGCCGTGCTTTTCGCCGGCTGGTCGAGCAACAACAAGTACTCCCTGCTCGGCAGCCTGCGCGCCTCGGCCCAGACCCTCTCCTACGAGGTGTTCCTCGGCCTGTCGCTCATGGGCATCGTCATCCAGACCGGCAGCTTCAACCTGCGGGATATAGTGGAAGCGCAAGCCAGTTTGTGGAACGTGATCCCCCAGTTCCTGGGCTTCATCACCTTCCTGTTTGCCGGGGTTGCCGTCACCCACCGCCACCCGTTTGACCAGCCGGAGGCCGAGCAGGAGCTCGCCGACGGCTATCACATCGAGTACGCGGGCATGAAGTGGGGTCTGTTCTTCGTGGGCGAGTACATCGGCATAGTGCTGATCTCCTCCCTCATCGTGACCCTCTTCTTCGGTGGCTGGCACGGCCCCTGGCTGCCGCCCTTCATCTGGTTTGCCCTGAAGACCGCCTGTTTCATGGTGTTCTTCATCCTGCTGCGGGCCTCCCTGCCCCGCCCGCGCTTCGACCAGGTGATGTCCTTTGGCTGGAAAGTCTGCTTACCGCTTACCTTGCTCAACATGCTGGTAACCGGCGCCGTCGTGCTTATGAACGTGCAGTGAGGCACCAATGAAAATTACGAGCATTATCAAGGGTGTTGGCACCCAACTGCGCAGTCTGGGGATGGTTTTCTCCCATGCCTGGCGCCCCCGCGAGACCCTGAACTACCCGGAGCAGCAGGTCTATGCCGCCCCCCGTTTCCGTGGCCGCATCGTACTGACCCGGGATCCGGACGGTGACGAGCGCTGCGTGGCGTGCAACCTGTGCGCCGTGGCCTGCCCGGTCGGCTGCATCTCGCTGCAAAAAGCGGAGCGGGACGACGGTCGCTGGTACCCGGAGTTCTTCCGCATCAACTTCTCCCGCTGCATCTTCTGCGGCCTGTGTGAAGAGGCCTGCCCCACCACCGCCATCCAGCTGACGCCGGATTTCGAGATGGGGGAGTATCGCCGCCAGGATCTGGTGTACGAGAAGGAAGATCTGCTGATCAGCGGCCCCGGCAAATACCCGGACTACAACTTCTACCGCATGAGCGGGATGGCCATCGACGGCAAGCCCAAAGGGGATGCCGAGAACGAAGCCAAGCCCATCGATGTCAAGAGCCTGCTGCCCTAGGAGTCAATCATGGAACTGGCATTTTATGCCGCGGCCCTGGTCGCCGTTTACAGCACGCTGCGGGTCATCAGCACCAGCAACCCCATGCATGCGCTGCTCAATCTCATCATCTCCCTCATCGCCGTGGCCATGATCTTCTTCTGCCTGGGGGCCTCCTTCGCAGGCGCCCTGCAGGTGATCGTCTACGCCGGCGCCATCATGGTGCTGTTCGTGTTCGTGGTGATGATGCTGAACCTGGGGTCCGCCCAGGATCAGGAGCGCAACTGGCTCACCCCCATGACCTGGGGTGGGCCTGCCCTGCTCTCCCTCATCCTGCTCGGCTTCCTGGCCCATGGCATTCTCGGGGTCACCGGCGGTGAACTCGGACTGACCGACGTCAGCGCCAAGGAGGTCGGCATCGCCCTGTTCGGCCCCTATGTGCTGGCGGTGGAGCTCGCCTCCATCCTGCTGCTGGCGGGTCTGGTCACCGCCTATCACCTTGGCCGTGAAGACAAGAGCGGGGAAGTGCTCTCCGTCCCCAAAACCACAGCTCGCCCATCCCAGGAAGGAGGTCAGTCATGAATGGAATCCCAATGGAACACGGTCTGCTGCTGGCCGCCATCCTGTTCTGCATCGGTTTGTGCGGTCTGCTGATCCGCCGCAACCTGCTGTTTATCCTCATGAGTATCGAAATCATGATGAATGCGTCCGCGCTGGCGTTCGTGGTGGCGGGTAGCCGCTGGGCCCAGGCCGACGGCCAGATCATGTACATACTGGTGATTTCTCTGGCGGCAGCGGAGGCCAGTATCGGCCTCGCCCTGTTACTGCTGCTCTATCGTCGTTACCACACCCTGAACGTGGACACTGTGAGCGAGATGCGCGGATGAGCCTCCTATACCTGACTTTCCTGTTCCCCCTGCTGGGGTGGCTGCTGCTGGCCTTCTCCATCGGCCGTCTCGGCGAGCGCAGCGCGGCACTCATCGGTGTCGGCAGCATAGGCCTGTCGGCCCTGACCACCCTCTGGGTCGGGTTCGACTTCCTCAATCACACCCCTGAGGGCGGCGTCTATACCCAGACCCTGTGGCAGTGGATGTCGGTGGGCAGCTTCACCCCCACTTTCCGTCTGGCGCTGGATGGGCTGTCGCTGACCATGCTCGGGGTGGTGACCGGGGTGGGTTTCTTCATCCACCTGTTCGCCTCCTGGTACATGCGCGGGGAAGAGGGATACTCCCGCTTCTTCACCTACACCAACCTCTTCATCGCCAGCATGGTGTTCCTGGTGCTGGCCGATGATCTGCTGTTCGTCTACCTCGGCTGGGAAGGGGTGGGGCTGTGCAGCTACCTGCTGATCGGCTTCTACTACCGCAACCCGGCCAACGGGGCAGCCGCCCTCAAGGCCTTCGTGGTGACCCGGGTCGGCGACGTCTTCCTCGCCATCGGGCTCTTCGTGCTCTACCGCGAGCTCGGCACCCTCAACATCCACGAGCTGCTGGTGCGTGCCCCCGCGATGTTTGCCGAGGGTTCCCCTGCCCTGTCGTTCGCCTGCCTGATGCTGCTCGGCGGCGCGGTCGGCAAGTCCGCCCAGCTGCCGCTGCAGACCTGGCTGGCAGACGCCATGGCGGGCCCGACCCCGGTCTCGGCGCTGATCCACGCGGCCACCATGGTGACCGCCGGTGTCTACCTCATCGCCCGCACCCACGGTCTGTTCCTGCTGGCCCCGGAGATCCTCCATCTGGTGGCCCTGGTCGGTGCCATCACGCTGGTGCTGGCAGGCTTTGCCGCCCTGGTCCAGACCGACATCAAGCGGATTCTGGCCTACTCCACCATGAGCCAGATTGGCTACATGTTCCTGGCCCTGGGGGTCGGCGCCTGGGAAGGAGCCATCTTCCACCTGATGACCCACGCCTTCTTCAAGGCGCTCTTGTTCCTCTCCGCCGGTGCCGTGATAGTCGCGACCCACCACGAGCAGAACATCTTCAAGATGGGGGGCCTGCGCAAGAGCCTGCCGCTGGTCTATGCCTGCTTCCTGGTGGGGGGCTCGGCCCTGGCCGCGCTGCCGCTGGTCACCGCCGGCTTCTACAGTAAAGACGCCATCCTCTGGCAGGTGCAGGCCAGTGGCCAGAGCGCCCTGCTGTGGGCCGGTCTGGGTGGGGCCTTCCTGACCTCCCTCTACACCTTCCGCCTCATCTTCATCGCCTTCCACGGCAAGGCGCAAACCGAGGCCCACGCCGGTCACGGCCTGGCCCACCAGCTGCCGCTGCTGGTGCTGCTGGTGCTCTCCACCGGGATTGGCGCATTGATAGTGCCGCCGCTCGCCGGGGTACTGCCAGCAGGCCCGGGGGATCATATTGAAGAGGGACGCCACGGCCTCGAGATCCTCTCCGGCGTCATCGCCGTGGCAGGCATTGCGCTCGCCGCCTTCCTCTTCCTCGGCGAACGTCGCCTGGCGAAGGGGATCGCCGAGAGTGCCGTCGGCCGCGCGCTCAGCACCCTCTGGTTCAATGCCTGGGGCTTTGACTGGCTCTATGACTGGATCTGGGTCAAGCCCTACCTGCTGACAACCCGCTTGCTCGGCAAGGACCCGCTGGATCGGATGATGAACCTGCCCGCCGTGCTGGCCCAGGGGGGTCACCAGCTGCTGGCCTGGACAGTCTCCGGCAAGCTGCGCTGGTACGCCGCCTCCATGGGGATGGGCGCCGCCCTGATCCTGGCCCTGCTGCTGCTCGGCTGATCCATGAGCCCAATATGTGTGGCAGGCCAGGGGCCTGCCCGACTAGAACCTAGACGAGAGCTGATATCGTGACCTTACTCTGGATCTTGTTAATTCCTTTTATCGGCGGCTTGCTCTGCTGGCAGATGGAGCGGCTCGGCGGACAATTCGTTCGCTGGGTAGCCCTGCTCTCCATGAGCGCCTGTCTGGTGCTCTCCGGTGCCATCTGGCTGGGGGGTGACTTCTCCCTCGCGAGCCCCGGCCTCCCCGTCTGGGCGGCCGAGTGGCAGCAACCCTGGATCCCCCGCTTCGGCATCTCATTGCACCTGGCGGTAGACGGCCTGTCACTCCTGATGGTGATGCTCACCAGCTTCATCGGGGTGCTGGCCATCCTCTGCTCCTGGAAGGAGATCGTGCAGCGCATCGGCTTCTTCCACCTCAACCTGCTGTGGATCCTGGGGGGCGTGCTCGGCGTCTTCATGGCGGTGGACCTGTTCCTCTTCTTCTTCTTCTGGGAGATGATGCTGGTCCCCATGTACTTCCTGATCGCGCTCTGGGGCCACTCGGTCACCGACGGCAAATCCCGGATCAACGCGGCCACCAAGTTCTTCATCTACACCCAGGCGAGCGGCCTCATCATGCTGGTGGCCATCCTGGGCCTGGTGCTGACCCACCACGCCAGCACAGGCGTCTTCACCTTCAACTATCAGGAGCTGCTGAACACCCCCATGAGCAGCACGGTACAGTGGCTGCTGATGCTGGGCTTCTTCATCGCCTTCGCGGTCAAGATGCCCCTGGTGCCCCTGCACGGCTGGTTGCCGGACGCCCACAGCCAGGCACCGACCGCGGGCTCGGTGGACCTGGCGGGCATCCTGCTCAAGACCGCCGCCTACGGCCTGCTGCGCTTCACCCTGCCGCTCTTCCCGGAGGCTTCCGCCGAGTTTGCCCCCTACGCCATGCTCCTTGGCCTGTTCGGCATCGTCTACGGCGCCCTACTGGCCTTCGCCCAGACCGACATCAAGCGCCTGGTGGCCTACACCAGCATCTCCCACATGGGCTTCGTGATGATCGCCATCTATTCGGGCAGCGAGCTGGCCCTGCAAGGCGCGGTGGTGCAGATGATCGCCCACGGCCTCTCCGCCGCCGGCCTCTTCATCCTGTGCGGCCAGCTCTACGAGCGGCTGCACACCCGGGATCTGCGCCTGATGGGCGGCCTCTGGGGTCGGTTGCGCTACCTGCCAGGCGTCATGCTGTTCTTCTCGGTGGCCTCCCTTGGCATGCCGGGAACAGGCAACTTCGTCGGCGAGTTCCTGATCCTCATCGGCAGCTTCCAGGTGGCCCCCATCATCACCATCATCGCCACCTTCGGCCTGGTGCTGGCCTCGGTCTACTCCCTCATCATGCTGCAGCGCGCCTGCTTCGGTGCCCCCAAGGACGAGAGTGTCCTCAAGGGCCTGGACAGACGGGAGCTGGCCATGATGCTGACCATAGCCGGCCTGCTGGTGCTGCTCGGTCTCTACCCGCAACCCGTGCTCGACACCGCCAGCAGCAGCCTGCTGAGCGTGCTGCACTGGTACGCGCTGCCAGCCACAGGAGCACTGCAATGATGCCCTCTCCTTCTCTCTCCCTTTCCTTGTCCACGCCGGGAGCCTTGTCATGACGTTTACCGCCGCCCAACTATTGGCCCTGCTGCCCCTGTTGCTGACCACGGGGGCCATGGTCGCCCTGATGCTCGCCATCGCCTGGAAGCGCTGCGATGACACCGCCTTCGTGGTGACCATCACAGGCCTCAACCTGGCGCTCTTCTCCCTGCCCATCGTCATGGCCCAGGGAGATCAGGGGGTCACTCCCCTGCTGCAAGTGGACAGCTATGCGGTCTTCTACATGGGTCTGGTGCTCATCGGTGCCCTGGCCACCTGTACCTTCGGTCGCTCCTGGCTCAAGGGCTACCCGGACAACCGGGAAGAGTTCTACCTGCTGCTGCTCATCGCCACCGCAGGCGGCCTGGTGCTGGCGGGTTCCCGTCACCTCGCGTCGCTGTTCATCGGGATCGAGATGCTGACCCTGCCCATGTTCGGTCTGGTGGGCTATGCCTACCGCGAGCGCCACTCCCTGGAGGCCAGCATCAAGTACATGGTGCTCTCCGCCGCCGCCACCGCCTTCCTGCTGTTCGGCATGGCGCTGCTCTATGCCCAGGCGGGCAGCCTGAGCTTCAGCGATCTCGGCCTGACCCTGGCCCAGAGCCCGGCCCACCATCCGCTGCTGATGGGGGGCTTCGGCCTGATGCTGGTGGGCTTCGCCTTCAAGCTCTCCCTGGCCCCCTTCCACCTCTGGACCCCGGATGTCTACGAAGGGGCACCTGCACCTGTGGCCACCTTCCTCGCCACCGTGAGCAAGATAGCCGTGTTCTGCGTGCTGCTGCGCTTCTACCTGGCGGTACCGGCCACCTCGGATCCCATGATCCACTGGCTGCTGGCGGCCATGGCAGTCATCTCCATCGTGGTCGGCAACCTCCTGGCGCTGATCCAGACCAACATCAAGCGGATGATGGGTTACTCCTCCATCTCCCACTTCGGCTATCTGCTGGCAGTGGTGGTGGCGAGCCGCCTCGGCCAGATGCCGGTGGAGGCGGCCGGTGTCTACCTGCTGATGTATCTGTTCACCAGCCTGGGGGCCTTCGGCGTCATCAGCATGATGTCCAGCCCCTATCGCGGCAAGGATGCGGACTCCCTGCACAGCTATCGCGGCCTGTTCTGGAAACGCCCCTATCTGACCGCCGTCATGACGGTGATGATGCTCTCCTTGGCGGGCATCCCCATGACGCTGGGCTTCATCGGCAAGTTCTACCTCATCGGCGTCACCGTCGAGGCGCAGCTGTGGTGGCTCTCCGGCGCCATCGTGCTCGGCAGCGCCCTGGGGCTCTACTACTACCTGCGCGTCATGGTCACCCTCTACCTGCGCGAACCCGGCATGCAGCTACGCGATGCCAGGGCCGACTGGGCCTTCTCCTCCGGCGGGCTGGTAGTGCTGCTCTCCGCCATCCTGGTGGTGCTGCTCGGCATCTATCCCCAGCCGGTCATCAGCCTGGTGCAGGGCTTCCAGCACGTGGTGCTGCGCTAGCCTCAAGTACAGCCCACACAACAAAACCGGCCCCCGTGGCCGGTTTTTTATGTCCGCCAAGCCCCAAACCGGCTTGCCCGTCTGAGAAGCGGCGCCAGAGCGGCGTCCCTCAATCAATGCAGGTCCGGAGTACCTCATCCTCCAGCAAACGGCTGACGGAGCTGCGAGCACGGGGATGACCCGCTCGCCCCCCATCGCGCTCGTCTCTGCCTGCCCTCCCCATCGTCAGATCAACGCCCATAAAAAAACCGGCCACGGGGGCCGGTTTCTGATTCTCTACCACGTCAGCGCGGGATTAACCCAGACGCACGCGAGCGTTTCTGAACATTCGCATCCAGGCGCCATCCTCGCCCCAGTTGTCCGGGTGCCAGGAGTTCGCCACTGTGCGGAACACCCGCTCCGGGTGCGGCATCATGATGGTGGCACGGCCGTCCGTGGTGGTGACCGCAGTGATGCCCGCCGGAGCCCCGTTCGGGTTGGCCGGGTACTGCTCGGTGACCTGACCCCGGTTGTCCACGAAGCGCAGTCCCACCAGGCCGCTCTGTTGCAGCGCGGCAAGGTGAGCGGCGTCGCGCACTTCCACCCGCCCTTCCCCGTGGGAGACGGCGATCGGCATCACCGAGCCCGCCATGCCGGCGAAGAAGGCGGAGGGGGACTCCTGCACTTCCACCAGGCTGAAGCGCGCCTCGAAGCGCTCGGAGCGGTTGCGCACGAAGCGAGGCCAGAGATCGGCCCCCGGGATGAGGTCCCGCAGGTTGGACATCATCTGGCAGCCGTTGCACACCCCCAGCGACAAGGTGTCGCCGCGCTCGAAGAAGCGCTGGAACTGCTCGCGGGCCCCGTCGTTGAACAGGATGGACTTGGCCCAGCCTTCGCCCGCCCCCAGCACGTCGCCGTAGGAGAAGCCGCCACAGGCCACCAGGGTCTGGAACTCCTCCAGCTTGATGCGACCGGACAGGATGTCACTCATATGCACATCCACCGCCGCGAACCCGGCTCGATCGAACGCTGCCGCCATCTCCACGTGGGAGTTGACCCCCTGCTCGCGCAGCACCGCCAGACGGGGGGAGACCCCGCGGGCGATATAGGGTGCGGCCACGTCCTCGGACGGGTTGTAGGTCAACCTGGCCTGCAGACCCGGATCGGTGGCGTCCTGACGGGCGGCATGTTCCTGATCCGCGCACTCCGGGTTGTCCCGCAGGCGCTGCATCTGCCAGCTGGTCTCGCCCCAGAGGGTGCGAAGCGCAGTGCGGCTGGCGCGATACACTTCGGTGCCGGCGCGCTGGAACAGGATGAGATCGTCTTCACGCACCGTGCCCAGCACGTGGGAGCAAGCCGCCAGACCGTGACCGGCCAGCAGGGTCAGCACCGCTTCCTTGTCGTCACGGCGCACCTGGATGACGGCCCCCAGCTCCTCGTTGAACAGGGCCGGCAGCAGGTCGCCACCGATGCGATCGAGCTGGATGTCGAGGCCGCAGTGACCGGCAAACGCCATCTCGGTCAGGGTGACGAAGAGGCCACCGTCGGAGCGGTCGTGGTAGGCAATCAGCTTGCGATCCGCCACCAGCGCCTGGATGGCGTTGAAGAAGCCCTTGAGCTGGACGGGGTTGTCCAGATCCGGGGCACTTTGTCCAAGCTGGCGATAGACCTGGGCCAGGGCCGAGGCGCCGAGGCGTTGCTTGCCGTTGCCAAGGTCAATCAGGATAAGGTCGGTCTCCCCGAGATCGGTCCGCAGCTGCGGGGTCACGGTATTGCGCACGTCCTCGACCCGGGCAAAGGCGGAGATGAGCAGGGAGAGCGGCGAGGTGACGCTGCGCTCTTCGCCGTCCTGCTGCCAGCGGGTCTTCATGGACATGGAGTCCTTGCCCACCGGGATGGTGATGCCCAGGGCCGGGCAGAGCTCCTCGCCCACCGCTTTCACGGCTTCGTAGAGGCCCGCATCTTCCCCCGGGTGACCGGCGGCGGACATCCAGTTGGCGGAGAGCTTGACCCGCTTGAGGGAACCGATATGAGCCGGTGCCAGGTTGGTCAGGGCCTCGGCCACCGCCATGCGGGCAGAAGCGGCGTGGGAGAGCAGTGCCACCGGGGTACGCTCCCCCATGGACATGGCTTCGCCGTGATAGCTGTCGTAGGTGGCGGCGGTGACGGCGCAATCGGCCACCGGGATCTGCCAGGGGCCGACCATCTGGTCGCGGTTGACCAGACCGGTCACGGTGCGATCGCCGATGGTGATGAGGAAGGACTTCTCCGCCACGGTCGGCAGACGCAGTACCCGCTCGGCGGCGTCGCTGAGGGTGATGCCGTCCAGTTGCAGCGCCTTGCCCTGGGCGGGCAGGGTCTGCACGTCGCGGTGCATCTTGGGCGCCTTGCCGAGCAGCACGTCCAGCGGCAGGTCGATGGGCTGGTTGTCAAAATGGCTGTCGGAGAGGGTGAGGTGTTTCTCTTCGGTGGCGGTGCCGATGACCGCATAGGGGGCGCGCTCGCGCTCGCACAGGGCCTTGAACAGGGGCAGCTTCTCCTGGGTGACCGCCAGCACATAGCGCTCCTGGGACTCGTTGCACCAGATCTCCAGCGGGCTCATGCCCGGCTCGTCGCTGGCGATGGCGCGCAGGTCGAAGCGACCGCCCCGATCGCCGTCGTTCACCAGCTCCGGCATGGCGTTGGAGAGGCCACCGGCCCCCACGTCGTGGATGAAGACGATGGGGTTGTCATCGCCGAGCTGCCAGCAGCGGTCGATCACCTCCTGGCAGCGGCGCTCCATCTCGGGGTTGTCCCGCTGCACCGAGGCGAAATCGAGGTCTTCGGCAGACTGGCCGGAGGCCATGGAGGAGGCGGCGCCGCCCCCCAGGCCGATGTTCATGGCCGGTCCGCCCAGCACGATCAGCGCCGCGCCGACCGGGATCTCCCCTTTCTGGACATGTTCGCTGCGGATGTTGCCGATGCCGCCCGCCAGCATGATGGGCTTGTGGTAACCGCGCACTTCGACGCCGTTGTGGCTCGGCACCTGCTCTTCGAAGGTACGGAAGTAGCCGAGGATGGCGGGACGACCGAATTCGTTGTTGAAGGCGGCGCCACCAAGGGGCCCCTCCTGCATGATGTCAAAGGCGCTGACGATGCGGCTCGGCTTGCCGAAATCCTGCTCCCAGGGCTGCTCGAAACCTGGGATGCGCAGGTTGGAGACGGAGAAGCCCACCAGGCCCGCCTTGGGCTTGGCGCCACGACCGGTCGCACCCTCATCGCGAATTTCGCCGCCGGAGCCGGTGGCGGCCCCCGGGAAGGGAGAGATGGCGGTCGGGTGGTTGTGAGTCTCCACCTTCATCAGGATGTCGACGCGCTCCTGGTGATACTGGTACTCGCCGCTGGCGGGGCTCGGGAAGAAGCGGCCACCCTGGCTGCCTTCCATCACGGCAGCGTTGTCTTTATAGGCAGACAGGACATGATCCGGCGTCTGCTCGAAGGTGTTCTTGATCATCTTGAACAGCGACTTGGGCTGCTGCTCACCGTCTATGGTCCAGTCGGCGTTGAAGATCTTGTGACGGCAGTGCTCGGAGTTCGCCTGGGCGAACATGTAGAGCTCGATGTCGTTGGGATTGCGACCAAGCCGGGTGAAGTTCTCCACCAGATAGTCGATTTCGTCGTCAGCCAGCGCCAGGCCAAGCTCGATGTTGGCCGAGGCCAGGGCGCTGCGGCCACCGCCCAGCACGTCCACCTGGGTGAAGGGGCGCGGTTCGTGATGGGCAAACAGGGCGGCTGCCTGGCTCGGCTCATCGAACACCACCTCCATCATGCGATCGTGCAGCAGGGCCGCGACCTCGCCACGCTGGGCTGCGGTCAGCTCGCCCTTGGCCTGCACGTAATAGGCAATGCCGCGCTCCAGCCGCTTGACCTGGTTCAGGCCGCAGTTGTGGGCGATGTCGGTTGCTTTGGAAGACCAGGGGGAGATAGTGCCGGGGCGGGGGGTAACGAGAAACAGCTGACCGCTGGGGGTGTGTTCAGGGATGGTCGGGCCGTAGCGCAGAAGCTGGCCCAAGGTCGCTCGCTCAGGGGGCGAGAGCGGGCTCGAAAGCTCGGCAAAGTGCACGTATTCGGCATAGACGTCTGCTATCTCTACTCCTCTCTGTGCGCAGCTCTGCAGCAGCTTGTGGACACGAAACTCAGACAGTGCTGGGGCACCACGCAAGATTTCCATATACCTTTCTCACCAAGTTTTAGAGTGTGGGGGGATTTGAGACGCGCGTATTATAGGGATCAGGCTCACCGCGAACAAACGTTTTTCTCATCTCCCACGATGTGACTCCCTCCACACTCTCTGGTATAAAGGTGCCTCTCTTTTGACAAATGCCGATTTTTTCAACAAGGGTACTCACCTACTTGCGCTGCATTTTTCGACTGTTTATCGGGATGTTGCTGACACTGGCCCTGGCCGGCTGTGACTTCTATTCCCCCTCCAGCCAGCTGGAGCAGATCCGCCAACGGGGCGAGATCCGTGTTGGCACCCTCTATGGTCCCACTTCCTATTACCAGCGTGACGACACCGCCCAGGGGTTCGATTACGAGCTGGCGCAGCACTATGCCGACTGGCTGGGGGTCAAGCTGACCATAGTCCCGGCCTACTCCACCGCCGAGCTGGTCGAACAGCTGCAGAAGGGAAGCCTGGATCTCGCCGCCGCCGCCATCGTGGTGACCCCGGAGCGGCGCAAGCTGTTTCGCTTCGGCCCCGGCTTCTACCAGGTCTCTCCCAAGCTGGTCTATCGCAACGGCTCCCCCAGGCCCAAGGATCTCGGCGACATCAAGGGCACCATAGTGGTACCTGCCGGCTCCACCGGTGAGGATCTGATGAAGGAGCTGGCCAGCCAGTACCCCAATCTGAGCTGGCGCATCAACCGGGACGCCGATGTGGAGGAGCTGCTCAAGCAGGTCGCCGACGGCGAGGTGGACTACACGGTGGTGCAGGACACAGTGCTGGCCCGCACCCAGCGCTACTACCCCGAGCTCACCGAGGGGCTGACGCTCGCCAGCAAGCAGACGGTAGCCTGGGCCATGACCAAGCTGCCCGATGACAGCCTCTACGCCAGCATCATCGACTTCTTCGGCCAGCGCTTCATGGATGGCTCCATCGCCAAGCTCGACGAGAAGTACTTCGGCCACGTGCAGAACTTCGACTTCGTCGACACCCGTACCTTCCTCAAGCGGGCCAAGAGCCTGCTGCCCAAGTACCAGACGCTGTTCCAGACCCACGCCAAGGACATAGACTGGCGCCTGCTGGCCGCCATCAGCTATCAGGAGTCCCACTGGGACCCCCAGGCCCGCTCCTACACAGGGGTGCGCGGCATGATGATGCTGACCGAACCCACCGCCAAGGCAATGGGGGTCAACGATCGAACCCACCCGGAGGAGAGTATCAAGGGGGGCGCCCGCTACCTGCAGGAGATGATGGAGAAGGTGCCGGACTCGGTGCCGGCCGACGAGAAGGTGTGGTTTGCCCTCACCGCCTACAACATCGGTTATGGCCACATGATGGATGCCCGCCGCCTGACCAAGCAGCTCGGCAAGAATCCCGATGCCTGGAGCGACGTGAAAGAGGTGTTGCCCCTGCTGCAGCAGTCACGCTGGCATCGCAAGGTGCGTTACGGCTATGCCCGGGGCGGCGAGGCGCGCAACTACGTCAACAACGTGCGCCAGTACTACCAGAGCCTGCTCTGGCTCGACAACGAGCAGCAGAAGGCCCATCGTCGCGAGGCCCTGGACGAGGACGACGGCAGCGAGCCGGCCCCCCCGGCAGAGCGCCCCGCCATCATCGCCGAGGTGGTCAGCCAGATCATCACCCCCTGAGCCCTGCGGGGTGTGTCGTCTGGGGGAATTCTCTGTTACCATTCCCCCAGACCCAAGCCTGTCTGAGAAAGGCTTATTGCAATACATTCATCAACTTGCGATACCGATGGCAACCCATGTCAGGGAGCCGTCAGCGTCGCCGGGATGACCAGGGAGGAAAACCAGATGCGAACACGCAGAAGAGCCACGTTGACCAGAAAAACCAGATGCGCCTGGAGCCCCAGACGCAAGCTGAAACTGGCCGACATGAAACGCAAGATATGGCACCGCAACCGCTCCTATACCTTGCTGATTGCGGAGCACACAGCATAAACCCGGCCAAGGCCGGGTTTTTTAATGTCTTTTTATGCCTCGACCGGCGTCAGCTCAAACTGGACAGTACGTTTGGAGACCAGGCTGTTGCAGTGGTTGCAGAAGTAATCCACCGCCCCGCAGGCCCGAAGCCGTTCAAGCTCATGCTGGCAGGTCGGGCACAGGGCCCGGATCCGATAGCGGGCATGGCACTGGCCGCAGCTCGCCTCTGGGCTGCGGCTGTCCAGCTCGGCCTGGCAGGCCGGGCATGTCAAGAGACTCATGGTCATCTCCTCTCCAGGGCAGGCGCGCTGGGCTCGCCCCTCGTTCGACAGATAAAAAAACGGCTGCCACCAGGGCAGCCGTCAGGGCTTATTTCTTGCTCTTGTTCTTGGCCTTGAGCAGGCGATCCCGTTGCCGCTCCTGGCTCAGGGTCAGGGTGTTCTTCTTGCCCTCGAAGGGGTTGACCGACTCCTGGAACTCGACCCGGATCGGGGTACCCATGATCTTCAGGGACTTGCGGAAGTAGTTGATGAGATACCGCTTGTAGGAGTCCGGCAGATCGTTCAGCTGGTTGCCGTGGATCACGATGCGCGGCGGGTTGTAGCCACCGGCGTGGGCATACTTCAGCTTGACGCGGCGACCGTTGACCATAGGCGGCTGGTGATCTTCCTGCGCCATCTGCATGATGCGGGTCAGCATGGCGGTGCTGGTACGACGGGTGGCGGACTGGTAAGCCTCGTTGATGGACTCGAACAGGTGGCCGACACCGCTACCGTGCAGGGCGGAGATGAAGTGGACGCGGGCGAAATCGATGAAGCCCAGACGACGGTCCAGCTCGTTCTTGATGTCTTCCTTCACCTTCTGATCCAGACCGTCCCACTTGTTCACCACCAGCACCACGGAGCGGCCGCTGCTCAGCACGAAGCCGAGGATGCTCAAGTCCTGATCCGTGATGGTCTCGCGGGCGTCTATCACCAGCAGGCAGACGTTGGCGTCTTCGATCGCCTTGAGGGTCTTGATGACGGAGAACTTCTCCACCGTCTCATGCACCTTGCCGCGGCGACGCACGCCTGCGGTGTCGATGACCACGTACTTCTGCTCGTCACGCTCCATGGGGATGTAGACGGAGTCGCGGGTGGTGCCCGGCATGTCATAGACGATGACCCGGTCTTCACCCAACATGCGGTTGGTCAGGGTGGACTTGCCGACGTTGGGGCGACCGACGATGGCGAACTTGATGGGCAAGTCGGCGAACGGGGTCTCCTTGGTGTCGTCCCGGGTGTCGAGATCACCGGCGGCCACCATGCGCAGCAGGGCTTCTTCGTCGAAGTCCTCCTCTTCCTGCGCCTCTTCTTCGGCGGCGGCTTCGACCAGGGTCTCCAGGTGGGGGGCCAGCGCCAGCTCCAGCAGGCTCAGCACCCCACGACCATGGGCGGCGGCGATCTGGTAGACCTCCCCCAGCGCCAGGCCGTAGAACTCGGAGACAGCGGAGTCACCGTCGATGCCGTCGGTCTTGTTGGCGACCAGGAACACCTTCTTGTGGGTCTTGCGCAGGTGCTCGGCGATGGCCTGATCCGCGGCGGTCAAACCGGCACGGGCATCCACCATGAAGAGCACCACATCGGCTTCTTCGATGGCCAGCAGGGACTGCTCGGCCATCTTCAGCTCGATCCCCTCCTCGGTGCCATCGATACCGCCGGTGTCGACCACGATAAATTCCAGCTCGCCCAACTTCGCCTGGCCGTATTTACGGTCCCGGGTCAGGCCGGGGAAATCGGCAACCAGGGCATCCCGGGTGCGGGTCAGGCGGTTAAACAGGGTGGATTTCCCCACGTTGGGGCGGCCCACCAGGGCTACTACAGGAGTCATAAAAGCCTCATTCTCAAGACGACAAAGGCTCCGGGTCCGAAGACCAGGAGCCGGATATTCAGATTGACGGGCGATCAGGGACGCTTGATAGCGTACAACTTGCCGCCACGGCTCTGCACATACAGGGTGTCACCGTCCACCAAGGGCGCGGCATAGAGACCACTGCTGTCGAGCTGCTGCATGGCCTTGATGGACCCGTCGGTCCGATCCAGCCAATACAGGTAACCTTCCACATCGCCGACCACCACATAGTCACCCAGGACAACGGGAGCGGTCACGGTGCGGTTTTCCAGCTGGGTGTTGGACCACAGCTCTAGACCATTGCGACGGTCGACCGCAAACAGATGGCTGCGGCTGTCGGTCAGCACGATGGCATTGCCGGTCATCGCGAGATCGCGATAGCCGGAATACTTGCGCTTCCACACCTCGTCACCCGTCATCAGCTTGCGGGCCATCAGCTGGCCATTGTAGGCGATGGCATAGAGCTCATCACCGGCAATCAGCGGACTGGCGTCCACATCGACCATGCGATCCAGCTCGGTGGCACCGCGCGGGTCGGCCACCTTGGACTGGCGCACCGGCTGGCCGTTGCTCAGCAGGGCGATGCCCACCTTGCCATCGGCGCGGCCATAGAGCACGGCGCCGTTGGTGATGACAGGGGTGCTGGCGCTGCGCAGGGTCAGGGGGGGCTGCTCTTCGGACAGGGTCCACTGCAGCTTGCCCTCATCGGTGTCGAGCGCCACCAGACGGCCCGAGGTGGTCAGCACCACCACGCGACCATCCTCGACGGCGGGGCTCGCCACCACTTCACCGGGCACAGTGGTCTGCCACAGCACTTCCCCGTTCGCTTCGTTCAGGGCGTAGACCACCCCGTTCTCGGAGCCGAGGAACAGCTTGCCGTAGCGGGAGACCAGACCGCCGGAGAGGCGGGCGCTGCGCTTGTCGGCGTTGATGGGCAGGTCTGCCAGATCCACGCTCCACAGGGTCTCGCCACTGTTGCGATCGAAGGCTGTCACATCCCCATCACGGGCGGCGGCATAGATGTGATCCTCGTCCACCACGGGTTGCAGCTGGGAGTAGAAATCACCTATGCCATCCCCGACGGAGGAGGACCACTGGGTATCGGCACTGAAGGCGGACTCCACCACGGGCAGAGGCGCCATCGGGGTCAGGTCTTCCTCTGAACTGAACAGGGAGCAGCCCTGCAGGGCCAGGGAGACTGCCACCCCCAGCGCCATTTTCTTGTACAGATTACGCATCCGGAGCCTCACCCGCAGTGACCGCTGGCAGCGCCAGATCGTCCATCTTCAGCTTGAGTTCGGCGCTGCTCTGCAGGCCACCGGCATCGGCCGCCACCTGATAGGCATCGCGCGCCTCTTCGGGCTTGCCCTGCCCCAGCAGGACATCACCACGCACTTCCGCCACCTGGGCCTTGAAGGCGTCGTTGTTGATCTTGCCAAGCTGAGCCAGGGCCTCGTCGGCCTTGCCCTGATCCTTGAGCACCCGGGCCAGGCGCAGAGCGGCGATGGGCTTGATGCTCTCGTCGCCGTTCGCGGCCACCTGGGTCAGCTGCTCGGCAGCCAGATCCAGCTTGCCCGCCTTGACCGCAGCCGCGGCCAGTTGCAGGGAAGCCAGCTCGGCATAGGCGTCGCCCTGATGGGCGCTGATGAAGCTCTTGGCCTGCTCAAGGGCGGCATCGTCACCCTTGGCGAGCTGGGCTGTCATGACGTTATAAGCCTGGGAGGCGGCTTCCTGGTTGGTCTGCTGCAGCTCGTTGTAGTAACGCCAGCCAAAGAGGCCGACCAGACCGATCACAGTCCCGGCGAGTACCGAGGTGCCGTTCTCTTTCCACCAGCTCTTGATGACCTCAACCTGTTGTTCTTCAGTGGTATACACTTCCACAGCTTACTCTCCTTTAGCTGCCAGCAGGGCGATGGCGGCATCGACCGAGACGGTCTGTTGCTCGGCCTGGCCACGCAGATATTTGATGGTGATCTCCCCGCTTTGCACCTCGGTCTCGCCGAGGATCAGGGCAATGGCCGCGCCGCTCTTGTCGGCACGCTTGAGTTGTTTCTTGAAGTTGCCGCCACCGCAGTGGCTCATCAGACGCAAGTCCGGCAGGGCGTCGCGCAGACGCTCGGCAAGCGCGAAGCCAGCCTGCTCAGTGCCCTCGCCCACCATGCAAAGATAGACATCCACCGCCGGGCGGATGTCGGCGTTGAGCTCGAGGGTTTCGAGCATCAGCACCAGACGCTCCATGCCCATGGCAAAGCCCACGGCCGGGGTAGCCTGACCGCCGAGCTGCTCCACCAGGCCGTCGTAACGGCCACCGGCACAGACGGTGCCCTGGGCGCCCAGACTGCTGGTGACCCACTCGAACACGGTGAGGTTGTAGTAGTCGAGGCCGCGCACCAGACGCTCGTTCACCTCGTATTGGATGCCGGCAGACTCGAGCAGGCGCTTGAGCCCCTCGAAGTGGGCCAGGCTCTCTTCACCCAGGTGATCGAACAGACGGGGGGCACCCACCAGAATGGCCTGTACCTTCTCGTCCTTGGAGTCGAGCACCCGCAGCGGGTTGCTGTACATGCGGCGCTGGCTCTCTTCGTCCAGCTCGCTCTTGTACTGCTCCAGGTAGGCCACCAGGGCATCGCGGTAGGCGGCGCGCTCACTGCTCTGGCCGAGCGTGTTGAGCTGCAGGGTGACGTGATCGCTGATGCCGAACAGACGCCACAGGCGGTGGGTCAGCATGATGAGTTCGGCATCGATGTCAGGCCCGTTGATGCCAAACAGCTCGACCCCGAACTGGTGGAACTGGCGATAACGGCCCTTCTGGGGACGCTCGTGACGGAACATGGGGCCCATGTACCACATCCGGCGTTCCTGGTTGTAGAGCAGGCCGTGCTCGATGCCGGCACGAACGCAGCTGGCTGTCCCTTCCGGGCGCAGGCTCAGGCTGTCGCCGTTGCGGTCTTCAAAGGTGTACATCTCTTTTTCGACCACGTCGGTCACTTCACCGATGGCGCGCTTGAACAGATGAGTCTGCTCGACGATGGGCATGCGCACTTCGCTGTAGCCGTAGCTGGCGACGACCTGGCGCAGGATCTGTTCCACTTTCTGCCATACCGGGCTCTGCTCCGGCAGGCAATCATTCATACCGCGAATAGCTTGGATCTGTTTTGCCACGTTGATACTCGAGAAAAAGAGGTAAAATTTGGCCGCATTATAGGGATTTTCGGCCCCGAGGTAAAATCAGGGTGCCCGGATGCGGGATTTAAAATCAACAACCTAAAGCCGGGGCCACCCCAGGTGGCCCCTCAATGGTTCAACTTTTGTCCACCTGGATCTGGTTGGCCGGATCCAGCATGGCCGCCCGGGCGCGGATACGGCGCTCCAGGGTCGGGATGAGATCCTTGTTGTCGAGCCGGTCGACCCGCTGGCCCCCTTCGTAGAAGGCACTCTTGTTGGCGGCGCCCGCCAGCCCCAGATCCGAGACCAGGGCCTCGCCCGGGCCGTTCACCACGCAGCCGATGATGGAGACATCCATCGGGGTGATGATGTCTTCGAGCCGCTCTTCCAGGGCGTTCACCGTCCCTATCACGTCGAACTCCTGACGGGAGCAGGAGGGACAGGCGATGAAGTTGATGCCGCGGGAGCGAATGCGCAGGGACTTGAGAATATCGAAGCCCACCTTCACCTCTTCCACCGGATCGGCGGCCAGGGAGATGCGGATGGTGTCGCCTATGCCATCGGCCAGCAGCATGCCGAGCCCGATGGCGGATTTCACCGCGCCGGCACGGAAGCCGCCCGCCTCGGTGATCCCCAGATGCAGCGGCTGGTCGATCTGCTTGGCCAGCAAGCGATAGGCGCCGACCGCCAGGAAGACATCGGATGCCTTGACGCTCACCTTGAAGTTCTCGAAGTTGAGGCGATCCAGGTAATCCACGTGGCGCATGGCCGACTCGAGCAGGGCTTCCGGGGTCGGCTCGCCATACTTTTCCTGGATGTCACGCTCCAGGGAGCCGCCGTTAACGCCGATGCGGATCGGAATGTTGTAATGACGGGCACAGTCGACCACGGCGCGCACCCGCTCTTCGTTGCCGATGTTGCCCGGGTTGATGCGCAGGCAGTCGGCACCGTACTCGGCCACTTTGAGGGCGATGCGGTAGTCGAAGTGGATGTCGGCGACGATGGGAATGCGGGTCTGCTGCTTGATGAGCCTGAAGGCTTCCGCCGCTTCCATGGTGGGTACCGAGACCCGGACTATGTCGGCGCCGACCCGCTCGATCCGCTCGATCTGCTCGACGGTGGCGGCGACATCCGTGGTCTTGGTGTTGGTCATGGTCTGCACCGTGATGGGGGCGTTGCCCCCAACCGGCACATTGCCGACCATGATCTGCCTGGATTGACGACGAATAATGGGGGATTCGTGTGCGGGCTTTTCGTGAACGGACATGGCGGACAGATTACTCCTGCGGCAGTGAGAAGCGAGCAGTCCGGCCGTTGTTGTAACGGCTCATGTCGAAGGACTTGCCCTGGTATTCGAGATTGACCGCCATGGGCGCGCCAATGATGAATCTGAGTGGCTCGGGTCCTTCCAGCACAAGCTCGTCGTTCGCCTTCTTCAGACCGCTGAACAGGGTCTTGCCGTTGGCATCCTTGACATCCAGCCAGCAGTCGGCGGTGAAGCTCATCTTGAGCTGGGGCGCCTTGCCAGGTTCGGTGGCGGCCGTCTCTGCCGGTGCCTGGGTCGCTTCTGCAGCCGAGGTCTCGGTAGACAGGGCGGCACTGGTCGCGGCAACGACGGCAGGCACAGTGGCGGCGGCGTCACTCACCGCAGGCTCAGTTGCCACGGCGTCGGAGGCCACGGGCAATACGGGGTCGGCGACGTCCACCGTGGTCGTTACGTTGGCGACCGACACCGTCTGCTCCGTGCCCATCTCGCTCGCAGCCAGGGCTTCATCCCCGGCGGAACGACGTGCAGTGCTCTGCCACCACCATGCGATGGAGAGCGCGATCAGCACCAGGATCACCAGCCAGGTCACCACCTTGAGCCGACTATCGTTGGCTTGCTGGCGGGAG
This sequence comes from Aeromonas sp. S16(2024), assembly GCF_041403065.1. Taxonomy (NCBI): domain Bacteria; kingdom Pseudomonadati; phylum Pseudomonadota; class Gammaproteobacteria; order Aeromonadales; family Aeromonadaceae; genus Aeromonas; species Aeromonas sp. S16(2024). The sequence goes on from NZ_JBGLQX010000023.1 coordinate 59,127, forward strand.
CGACGGGAGAAGCTCTGCATGTCGATGTTATCGGGCGGCGTCAGTCCCAGCTTGTCGTAGGCCGCGAGTATGGTCTCCTCGGGAATGCCGACCAGCTTGGCATAGGCGCGCAGATAGCCCCGAATGAAGGTGTGGGACGTATGCTTGTCGTAGGTATCCGCCTCGATGGCGGCGATCAGGGTCAGACGAAGGTGAATGCGGGACGCAACCTGCTCTCGTGTCCAGCCAAGCTGTTCACGGGCGTTGCGCAGCAGCTGGCCTGGGCCCACTGCCTGGGAGTCGTCTTGAAAATCGTGTGGCTGTTCAGTAGTCATTGGCTAAGTAACGCTTGGCTTGTTGCGAAGTGGGATATTGCCTTACCAGCTCAGTCCCGAATTGGTGAAGTAATGCCGGTTTGTCCATGGCCTGGGCCAGCCGCAGCCGGAGCCAGAGGCTCTCCTCGTTTTCGTCTGCCACGTCGGCAAAACGCACGAGATAAGACTGCACATCAGGCAGCTTGCCATCTTTCATGGAAAGCTCTGCCATGTCCAGCAATAACCTTGGATTGCGGGGATTATACCCCAAGGCCAGACGATAGTACTCGTTGGCCTTGTCATTTCTGTTATTTTGCATCGAGCAGAGCGCCGCATTCTCGTAGGTATCGGCGATCTTGACGTAATCTGGCTGGCTGACCGCCTGCAGGAATGCCTTCTCCGCCTCCTCAAAACGGCCACGGTTGCACAGGAAGGCACCGTAGTTGTTCATGGCGTCAGCATTGGTCGGATCCATGGCCAGCGCCTTCTTGTAGTTCTCCTCGGCCGCCTTGAAATCGGATACCTGCTGGTAGAAATAGGCGAAGCCGATGTAGACCTGAGGGTTGCTGGGATCGTACTGGAGGGCCCGGTCAAGGTTGAACTTGGCCTGTTCGGCATTGCCCTGACGCAGGTATTGAATACCCAGATCGAGACGGGTCTGGGCAGCCGCCTTGAAGTCGGGACCCACTTCACGCTGGGTCGAATTCTGGCCAGCGTAAGTGGTCTCGGTGACACAGCCGGGCAGCGCGCAAAGCGCTGCCACTACGATCAATGTACGGATATCCATTTCCTGTCTATACAATGGCTTAGCGAGTTAAACCATTTTGACGGAAATCCCATCCTGTTGCATCCGATTTTTCATGGTGCGCTTGGTGCGGTCGATCACCTCCCCCACCAGCTGGCCACAGGCGGCGTCTATGTCATCCCCACGGGTCTTGCGGACGATGACGGTCAGGCCGTACTCCATCAGCACCTTGGAGAAACGGTCGATGCGGCTGTTGCTCGGCTTGCCGAACGGGTTGCCCGGGAAGGGGTTGAAGGGGATCAGGTTGATCTTGCAAGGGGTCTCTTTGAGCACCTGTGCCAGCTCGTGGGCATGCTGCATGTCGTCATTGATATGATCGAGCAGCACATACTCCACCGTCACCCGGCCGCCATTGGCGTTGGATTTGGCCAGATAACGGCGCACCCCCGCGAGGAAGGCCTCGATGTTGTACTTGTCGTTGATCGGCATGATCTCGGAGCGCAGCTTGTCGTTCGGCGCATGCAGGGAGATGGCCAGGGCCACGTCGATCTGGTCCCCCAGCATGTCCAGTGCCGGTACCACACCGGAGGTGGAGAGGGTGACGCGGCGCTTGGAGATGCCAAAACCAAAGTCATCCATCATCAGGCTCATGGCCGGCACCACGTTGGCGAGGTTCAGCAGCGGCTCGCCCATGCCCATCATCACCACGTTGGTGATGGGGCGCTTGCCACCGACTACCTTGGCCGCACGCCAGACCTGGCCGATGATCTCGGAGACCTTCAGGTTGCGGTTGAAACCTTGCTGGGCGGTGGAGCAGAAGGTGCACGCCAGGGCGCAGCCGACCTGGGAGGAGACACAGAGGGTCGCACGATCCGCCTCCGGGATGTAGACGGTCTCGACTTCCTGATCCCCGACCTGCAGGGCCCACTTGATGGTGCCATCTGCGGAGCGTTGTTCACGGCTGATCTCGGGGGCGCGGATCTCGGCAATGGCCTTGAGACGCTCACGCAACGCCTTGTTGACGTTGCTCATCTGATCGAAGTCATCACAACCGGAGTGGTAGATCCACTTCATTATCTGATCTGCCCGGAACGGCTTCTCGCCCAGCTCGACGAAGAAGGCACGCATGGCATCCCGATCGAGATCCAGCAGGTTGGTTTTTGTTTCGCTCATCAAGGGCCTCAGCTCACACACTTCATAAATTATCGGCTGACCTACGTCAGGGGGCGGCATTGTACAAATAATGGGTCTGCCTTTCCACCTGGAGAATAAGGGGATATTGACCGAATGACCAAAAAACAAAAGGGAGCCGAGGCTCCCTTGATGATCTCCTGACGAAAATCAGCCGCGCGGGCAGATCTCGGCGTCGGAGAAGAAGTAGGCGATTTCACGGGTGGCAGAGGCCGGGGCATCGGAGCCGTGCACGGCGTTGCGATCGATGCTCTCGGCGTAGCAGGAGCGCAGGGTGCCGGCCAGGGCCTCTTTCGGGTTGGTGGCGCCCATGATTTCGCGGTGACGGCGAATGGCGTCTTCCCCTTCCAGCACCTGTACCATGACGGGGCCGGAGGTCATGAAAGCAACCAGTCCATCATAGAAAGGCTTGCCCTGGTGTTCGGCGTAGAAACCGGCGGCCTGCTCGCTGCTCAGGTGCAGCATCTTGGCGGCGACCACTTTCAGGCCGGCGCTTTCGAAGCGGCTGTAGATGGCACCGATCAGGTTCTTGCTGACCGCGTCCGGCTTGACGATAGAGAAGGTACGTTCGATAGCCATTGAGTTCTTTCCTTAACTACAGAGTTTTATTGTAGGAATCCATGTTCGGCGGCGATTATACGTAAACAAAAAACGAAATAACACACAAAAAAGCAACTTTTTATTAAACAAATAATTCCTTGAAACAACATGGTGACTCATCTTGTGCCATGGCACTGAGAAAAAACGTGCGCTTGTGCACGATAGTCACGCTAACCCGCTAAAACCCTATCTATTGCTCATATAACCAGCACCGTTGAAAAGGGCACCCCGAGGTCTGTCTCTTGATCACAACTGTTGATGCGCAAGAGACTGAGCCAGTTCATAGCCTTCAAGGAGGGTCTCTAACCTAAACCAGCCCTCCCATAACACCGCTATCGAGGCTCGCCCCGTGCGCTTGGTGTCCTTCCAGCCCCCCAGTATCGCCAGGCTCTTGTACGCCCACGCCATATCGGGGGCCTCATCCGGCAGGTCCCTCTTCTCCATCTTCAACCACAGCAACTTCCAGCTCTTCGTGCCCAGCAGCGCTTCGCAGCTTTCTCCCTGTGCGGCAGGCTCCTCTTTGATAAATCTCAACTGCAGCAGCCGCACCGCGATAAAGGCCAGGATGACGCTCATTCTCGTCAGGTTTTCCCGGCTCTGCATCCTCAACGACTCGACCCGCGTGCCCGCACTCTTCCAGACCTTGTGATAATCCTCGATGAGCCAGCGCCGCTCGTAGTAGCCGATGATCTCGCTGGCCTGCCCGGCGCTGGTCACCGCTTCACTGGTCAGCAGGTGCCACTCCAGCCGGTCGGCGGCATCGCTCTGCTCGATGCATCCCACGTAGTAGAGCGGAATATCCGGCTCGCTACGCTTGTTGGCCGGGGCCTTCAGGGTGACCCTGGCAAACTTGATGTCGAGCACGGCCTCTCTGGCTTCTCTGCCACCCCGCTGGGGTATCTTGACCACCCGGGTGCCCGCGGATTGGCACTGCCTGGCATAGTCGTAGAGCTTGTTGTCGTGCTCGTTGATACAGCGACTTTGCATCGAGCGCACCACGAAGCGCTGGTTATTTTGCTGCTTGTAGCGCAGGTATTCGTAGATATCCGCTTCCCGGTCACAGACCGAGATAACGTTGGCCATGGTGCTGCCAAGCCGGGTGGCGAGTGTGTTGGCGGTTTGCTCCCATTTGTAGCTCTCTTTCTCCTCATAGGGACGAGTCGCGTACTGGGCACGCTGTCCTCGTTTGCTGACATCGCGGGTCCAGATTTGCTGGGCGGCCAAGCCCACCACCTTGCGCTTGTGCGGCGCGAACAGCAGCACGGAGTGAGCCAGCAGGGCGCGACTGCTGCCCTGGTTGGTGTGGCCCAGCTGGTCTTTGACGCTGGCATGATTGAAGGTGAGGGCCGTGGTGTCTTCCAGTGCCAACAGGAGGGAATGGTCTCTGGCATGGGCGGCGGTGACGGCAAAGCCGGCGTTGGCAATGGCCTCGGTACTGACATATGGGCTGCGAATGAAGCGGTATGCGCCTTCCATATCAGCAGGTGAGAGGGGAAGGTGTGACACGCAATCTCCTGGTTGGTGAGCAAGGGCAGTGGCGAGGGCAACCAGCCTTCTGGTGCGTCTTGGGTCGTTGAGGTTGGCGTGACCAAACTGTGCCTGCGCCCATTGCGCCGGTTGAGTGAAGGGCATGTTAGAACCAGGGAAGAGAGCGATGAAAGGTTCAGATCACAGAATGGGAGAGAAGTTCAAAAAAATCCCCAAGCGATGCTTGGGGATTTTTGTATAAGAGACAGCCCCAGGGTGCCCTTGTCGTTTCCCGGCGCCAGCTGCGCGCCCTTCTGCCCACTCTGGGGAGAGCTTCACGCTTCTATCCCCCTCGATGGCTTATGCTCTCCTCCTCCACCCCATTGAGGCCCAGCCATGACCGAATACGAAAAGATGATCGCCAGCCAACCTTACAACTGCATGGCCCCCGAGCTGGATCTCCTGCGCCGGGAGACGGCGCGCCGCTATCGCCACTTCAATCGCAGCGACGAGGAGGAGCAAGGGGCCCTGCTCAGCGAGATCGTCGGCGAGCTGGCGGAGGGCGCCTTTATCTGCCCGCCCCTCTACTGCACCTATGGCCGCCACATCCACCTTGGCGAGCGCAGCTACATCAACATGGGGGCCACCCTGCTGGACAACGCCCCCATTCGCATCGGCGCCGACGTCATGATAGGGCCGAACGTGCAGATCTATACCGCCGCCCACGCCCTGGACGCCGATGAGCGCATCCAGGGGGTGGAGACGGCGCTGCCGGTCACCATAGAAGACAGGGTCTGGATCGGCGGTGGCGCCATACTGCTGCCGGGGATCACCATAGGGCGGGAGGCCATCGTCGGCGCGGGGGCCGTGGTGACCAGAGATGTCCCGGCCGGAGCCCGGGTGGTGGGCAATCCGGCCCGCATCCTGCCCGCCAGGGTCTAGATGCCAGTGACCGGGAGGTAGGGGCCCATAAACGTACAGCCCGATGTCACCAAGGCCCGGAGAGACTGTAAAAAGATGCCGCCCACAGACGCCGTGGGGCTGGCGCAGAAAAGCGCCCATAAAAATAAAGCCCAATGTCATAACGACGCTGGGCTGTAAAAAGGTGCTACGGAATTGCGACTCTCATCGCAGAAAATTAGAAGGGGTCACCTTCTAAACTGGCAGTGGGATAATAACGGGGCGCAAACGTTTTACATAGAGTAATCAACCAGGATTGAGAACAGCCTCTCACTATTCAAAAAATTCCCAGGCAAGCCCGAACTCCCCCTTGGCAAGTTTCCATTTATCAGTACAGCCTGACGCCATTTGGGGGAAATAAAAAAGCCCTGAATAATCAGGGCTTTTCTGCTCTATCTTCGACTCAGAAGCGACGGACGAAGTCAGCGACAGGCAACTCCCGCAGCTTGCGCGCCTCCAGCATGGGGGTGCCCAGGTAGAGGAAGCCCACCAGTTGATCGTCCGGTGCCAACCCCAGCCCCTGATTGATCCCCTCGTCGAAGATGAACCAGCCGGAGCGCCAGATGCCGTTGAACCCCTGTGCCTGGGCCGCCATCTGCATCGCCATCAGGGCGCAGCCGGCGGAGAGCTCCTGCTCCAGCTTAGGTACCTTGGGGTGTGCCTGATAGCGGGTCGCGACGGCCACCACCAGGGGCGCTCGCAGGGGCGCGGCGCGGCTCTTCTCGATGCTATCTTCATCCTCGCCGCGGGCGCGAGCAGCGTCCGCCAGCAGGGCCCCCAGACGCTCGCGCCCCTCCCCTTCAAACAGGATGAACTGCCAGGGAGTCAGGGTGCCGTGATCTGGTGCCCGCAGGCCGGCCTTCAGAATATTGTCGAGCACCTCGCCACTCGGGGCCGGGGTGGTCAGACGGCCACAGGAGTGGCGATTGAGCAGCAGTGTCAGTGCATCCATTCGATGCTCCTTCTAGGTCATGAGGGCGATGAACCGCCCTGTCGATAGGGGTCAGAACGGCTTGGACAGGTTGATGCGCCACTCCCAGATGTTGAGCCCATTCTGCCCAATGCTGGTGTATCCGGCACTGGTGGTCAGGGTGGCCTCGCCGCCAATCAGGGTGCGCATCCCCAGTCGCACAGTGCCGCTGAGCGGTTCGGTGCGGGCCGAGCTGAGATCACCCGTCAGGATATAGCCATCGTTCGGCCGCTCAAAGCCATAATCCAGCCCCAGCTCCCCATAAGGCATCAGAGGCAGGCCTTTGCTGGTGTAATAGACACGGCTGAATTCGACCGTTCCCGTCATGTTGCCCTGGTTGTAACTGTCGCTATCCCGATTCAGCCTCAGTGCCAGCCCCTGGTAATCCCCCTCCATCCGATAGCCGTCGCTGCGGCTGTGGCTGTAGTTGATGGCCAGCCGCGGTCGCACCGAGGTCGCTTCCCAGAAGTACTGACCGGTGGCCCCCAGGCTGCCGCCAACGGAGGTAGAGCCATAATCACCGGAGAGGAACAGGAGGTCCTGATTGTTATCCATCCAGCCATACACCAGGCTGCCATCCAGCATCCAGTTGGCCGACACCGGGTACGCCAGATAAGGGCTTAGGTTGTAACCACCGGCGGACAGCCGCATGCCGCCATTGAAGGAGTCCACCTTGCTGTCGACCCGGGCGACGCTGATGCCGAGGATGAGATCGTTGTCGAGCCGGGTATCCGCCCCCAGGCTGAACACATTGGTCGAGCCCGACATGTCCAACCCCTCGCGGTGATCCGAGATGTCGTAATAGACCTCGTCCACCCACAGGTTCCAGCTCCGTCCCTCCGGCAAGGGGGCAGGCTGGGTCTGGCTGGCCACCTGGCCCCCCGCCAGCTCGACACGGGTGAAGGGGCAATCGGGATACCGATCTCGCAGCTCCTGGGGCAACTGATCCCGTTCCTCGGCCATCACGCACAGCGTCCTCTCGTTCAGGGCGCGTTCACTCGCCTGCTGACCCGCTGTCACCCTGCCTGGCAACGCAACTGGAGGCTCGACCGTCCCCGGCAGAGTGATGAAGGGCCTCTCCCCCAGCGGTGGGCGAGTCGGCATCACCCCTTGCGGTGGCAGAGTGCCGATTGGCGGTTGCACGCCACCGGGTCGGTTGATGCCGCCGAGGGGAGGACGGGTCGGCATCATCCCCTGGGGTGGCTGGGTGCCGACCGGTGGTCGCACGCCACCGGGCAGGGTCGGCATCACCCCTTGCGGCGGCAGAGTACCGACCGGTGGTCGCACGCCACCCGGCAGGGTCGGCATCACCCCTTGCGGCGGCAGAGTACCGACCGGTGGTCGCACGCCTCCCGGCAGAGTCGGCATCACCCCTTGCGGCGGCAGAGTGCCGATCGGCGGCTGCACGCCACCGGGTCGGTTGATGCCGCCGAGGGGAGGACGGGTCGGCATCATCCCCTGGGGTGGCAGGGTGCCGACCGGTGGTCGCACGCCTCCCGGCAGAGTCGGCATCACCCCTTGTGGCGGCAGAGTGCCGACCGGTGGTCGCACGCCTCCCGGCAGAGTCGGCATCACCCCTTGCGGCGGCAGAGTACCGATTGGCGGCTGCACGCCACCGGGTCGGTTGATGCCGCCGAGGGGAGGACGGGTCGGCATCATCCCCTGGGGTGGCAGGGTGCCGACCGGTGGTCGCACACCACCCGGCAGAGTCGGCATCACCCCTTGCGGCGGCAGAGTACCGACCGGTGGTCGCACGCCTCCCGGCAGAGTCGGCATCACCCCTTGCGGCGGCAGAGTGCCGACCGGTGGTCGCACGCCACCCGGCAGAGTCGGCATCACCCCTTGCGGCGGCAGAGTGCCGACCGGTGGTCGCACGCCACCCGGCAGAGTCGGCATCACCCCTTGCGGCGGCAGTGTGCCTGCCGGTGGCTGCACGCCTCCCGGCTGGGTGGGCATCAACCCCTGGGGTGGCGAAGTCGGCCGTGAGGGCCGATCAGGCGGAGTGAAATGGTCCGGGAAGGTGAAATGACCGGGTTGCTGGTTATCTGTGTCGAGCAGGACCCGCTTGCCGTTTGAATCGACATAGGCATACAGCTTGTGCGTGCCCCCGTTCTGCGCCTCCGGCGAGACGGTCAGGTGCAGCCCCTTGTGATCCTGCCGCCAGCTGTCATAGATCTGGCTCTGCTTGGCAGATTCGACCTCGAACTGGCCGGGGGAGATGGCGGAGAGCCAGACGGAATGTTGTTGATCGGCGGTCCAGCCGAGAAAAATGAGCCGTCCCGCAGGGTCGGCGCTGGCGGTGGTGCCGTGCAGGGTCATCGCCATGCCCAAGGCGATGGCACTCAAGCGATGAACAGCCCCCTGAGTGGGTATCCGTGATGTAGCTAGGCTCATTTGCTGGGTTTCCTTTACCGATCCCAGGTGCATCCGGCACCCGACAGAGAGTTCCTATTGATAGACGGCGCCCATTGCCCGCTTCCGGGGCTCGCCGGGATCTGGCCGATCTTCCCATCGGCTTCCCATCTGCGCCCAGCCCCAATGGCATTCGACCATGCAATGGATACAAACAGAGAACGTTTGAATACCACAAATACAACAATACCGTCCCCGGTGAAACTGCCCGGGCCGGGGTGAGCCATAAAAAAAGGGACCCATCGGCTGTCTCTTATACAAAAATCCCCAAGCATCGCTTGGGGATTTTTTTGAACTTATCTCCCATTGCGTGATCTGAACCTTTCATCACTCTCCCTCTGGTTCTAACATGCCT
>NZ_JBGLQX010000024.1:0-64436 GCF_041403065.1 Aeromonas sp. S16(2024)
ACTCACCCCGCCGGCAGCCATTGGTCATTTCGATGACATTGGCAATGGCATCACGGTGACTGGGGTGAGTGGAGTCAGCTCGGCCTCGGTGGACCTGCAGATCCGTATCATCGACGATACGCCGCTGGCGGTAGATGATAGCGACAGCATTAAGGAAGGTCTGGGTAATGTGGCTGACGGTAACGTATTCACTGGTATGGGGGGGGCGGACAGCAATTTAACTGATGGCGTCTCTGACTCTATCGGTGCCGACACTGTGGCTGCTGGGACGGCCGTGACAGGCGCACGTACAGGCCTGGAAGGGGCGGGTGGTGCGCTATCTACAGTGACTGCGGCGGGTGTGTTGATAAGCGGTACATACGGCAATCTGTTGATCAAATCCGATGGCAGCTACACCTATACGCTGAAGACGGCCTCAATTCCGAACAATATTACGAGCGAAACCTTCACCTACCAGATTACTGATGGTGATGGTGATAACGACTTGGCTCAATTGAGTGTTGATTTTGTTCAAGATACGCGTATCCCAGTGCTTACCATCGGCAATACGACGGTGGACGAAGAGGGTCTGCCGGTGCGTGGCAGCGAGCCGGCAGGTTCGGCGGCGGCAGGCAACTCCGAGATATTCACCGGCAGCTTCACCGTCAACACGCAAGGTGAGAACCTCACAGCACTGACTATTGGCAGTGGGACCTACAACCTGGTCAGCGGCGGCAGCCAGACTCTGATAAACGATCCGCAGGGTACACTGATCGTGACCGGGGTGAGTGGCCCGAGCGCCGGTGTGTTCACGGTGAACTACACCTACACGCTCAAGGACAATGTGCTCACGCACAGCGTGCAAGGGGATGATGATACGGTCAATGGCCCGAGCTTCGTGGTGTCTGCCACGGATGCCACTGGTGACACTGGTACCGGCACCCTGCAGGTGGTGATCAGTGACGATGCCCCGACTGCGAATGCCGTGACCAACGCAGGCCAGGCTACGCAGGTCCAGAATACTAACCTGATGCTGATCCTCGATATTTCCGGCAGTATGGGCGATCCATCGGGGTATCAAGGCATGACCAGAATGCAGGTCATGCAGAAGTCGGCACTGGAGCTGCTCGATAAATACAGCGCCTATGGCAATGTGATGGTCAACATCATCACCTTTGCCACCTCTGCGGCCAACGCGACAGGTGTCTGGGTCACTGTCGATGCGGCCAAGACGATCATTCTTGGCCTCTCACCGACTAATTCAACCAACTACGATGACGCACTGAACGAGGCAATCAAGGCCTTTGGTGACAGCGGCAAACTCGTTGGCGCGCAGAATGTCTCCTACTTCATGTCCGATGGGTTGCCAAACGCGAATGCACTAAGCGGCGGCCCCGCCACGGTTCCCGACGGCAACAATTCTCTGGGAGGAGGAAATGGGATCGATGGTGATGGGGCGACGCTGAGTGGAGAGGCGAAGGATTGGGCTGACTTCCTGACGGCGAACAACATCAACTCCTTTGCGCTCGGGATGGGGTCTGGGGCTACTCAGTCGGCGCTCAATCCGATCGCCTACAACGGTGTCAGTGGTGCAAGCCCGGCGAACACCACCGCCGTGGTGGTGACGGACTTCAGTCAACTGGCGGCAACGCTCTTGAGCACTGTTGTGGCTCCGCCACTGGCCGGACAACTGATCGATGGGATAACAGCGACTACCGGGGCTGACGGTGGCTGGATCAATTCCATCACGGTTGCGGGCGTTACTTACACCTACAACCAGAAGACTGACTCAGCCAGCTCAAACACTGCAGCCGGTACCTTTAATACGGCGACCAACGAATGGTCCATTACGGTTGCCGGAGGCATCCTCAAGGTGGACATGGACAACGGTGTATATACCTATACTCCGCCGTCATCCATTCCGGTCGGTGGTATCAATCAGAGCTTTGGCTACAGCGTGATCGATAACGATGGGGATACTGCGTCCAGCACCTTGTCCATCATCGTCAATCCGGCGGTAGGTCCCACTGTGGTGCGTGATGACTTCATCATCACCAATCAGGATCCCTCTACCATCCCGGATTGGGCCCTGTTGGTGAACGATACGGGGCCGCTGGCGGCGACCCAGACGATCACCGGGGTCTCGGGGGCGCTCAGTGGCACGGTGACCGACAATGTGGGCTCGGTGACCTTCGACGATACCCCGGGCAATATCACACTCAGTACTTACGAGGGCTCGTTCAACTACACCAACAGCACGACCTCGGATACTGCCAAGGTGTTTGTGGATGTGCAGAGCGGTTCAACACTCACCGGGAGCTATCTCGACGAGATCCTGATTGGTGGATCTGGCAATGATACGCTCAACGGCAATGCCGGCAACGACATCCTGCTCGGTGGTGGCGGCAACGATGGGTTGAGCGGTGGAGATGGCAACGACATCCTCGTCGGCGGCGCAGGCAACGACACCTTGAACGGTGGCGCTGGCAACGACACTGCCAGTTACATCGACATCACAGGTGGCGTCGGTGTCACTGTGATGGTCAATGGCAACAACCAGGATACTGGTGGCGCTGGCACCGACAATCTGAGCAACATGGAGAACCTGGTCGGCTCGATGTTTGGTGACACTCTGACAGGTGATGGCAGTGCCAATATCCTCAGCGGCTTGGCTGGCAATGACACCTTGATAGGAGGCGGTGGCGACGATCTGCTGATAGGTGGTACTGGCAGTGACACCCTGACAGGCAGTGCTGGCAAGGATACCTTCAAGTGGCAGACGGGAGATGCCGGTGGTACCGACACCATCATGGACTTCACGACTGGGGTCAACGGAGATGTACTGGATCTGAGCGAACTGCTCAGTGGCGAGCACGCCAATGCGGCTACACTGGACCAATATCTTACCTTTGTATCATCAGGCCCGGGCACCAACAAATCGACCTTGACGATCGATCTGGATGGTTCGGGGAGTGGTACCACGACTCACAGTATCTTCTTTGACAATGTGGATCTGACGGCCAATTCGACACGGACCGATCTGCAAATCATTCAGGATCTGTTGAACCAGGGCAATCTCAAGGTCGACCCTTAATCAAACAATGGGGTCGGGTTTGCCCGGCCCCTGTTATTTGATGAAGTGGACGGCTAAGATAGCGGCAGTATCAGGAGAGGGTCACCATGCAGTCATTCAACTGGGTCGACATCGATGGCATTCGCTATAGCTGGGACGGGCAGGACAACATCGTCTGTACCGGCCGCTTTGGCTATCAGGCCGTGATGACGGGTGACAAGCTCAATGGTCTGGAGCTGGAGAGCGAAGATGGCGATGTGGCGGGGTTGCTCAATGTGGACTTTGCCGCCTCCAGCATCAGCTTCACGCCGGCAGAGGATGCCCCTTTGCCTCACATGGTGGTGCTGGTTGGCCATGAGTGGGGGCAGCAGGAGTATTCACTGCAGAGCCTGAGCGACAGCTCCTTGCAGGGGCTGCTCAGCCATGGTGAAGAGCTTGACTGGAGTAGCCTGGCGGTGGTGACGGCTTCCGAGCCTAGCATGCCATCGCAAGGTCACGTTCTGTCGTGGGATTCATTCCATTTCGAGGATGAGTCTCTGCTCGGGGCCGAGATGCCGTCGTCCGTGATCGCGAGCCACGGCAATCTGCTTGGAGGAGAGATCAGCATCAATATCGACATGACCAATCAGGTGCTGGAGCAGATCCCCCCATTGCACGATATATGAATCCCAATCGACGATGTGCATAATGGCCTCCATCTAATCGATGGAGGTTTTTTTCTATGTGGCGTTCCCTTCTTACCTTGTCTGCGCTCGTTGTCAGTGCTCCGCTGTTTGCCATCGAGGTGCCCGAGGCTCCCCATCTGGTGGTCAGCGGCTACGCGGAGCAGAAGGCTGAGCCCGATATGCTGACGCTCAACGTTGCCGTGACTGCGCTGGAGAAACAGGGCCTCAAGGCCAAGCAGCAGGTGGATACCAAGGTGGCCGCTTTCTTTGGCCAACTGGAGAGCCTCGGCATCAAGCGCAGCGATGTGGAGGCTGGCAATCTGGTGATCTCCCCCGAGTACCAGTATCCGCAGAACAAGCAGCCCGAGATGGTGGGTTACCGTGCCCAGCGCCAGTTGGCGGTCAAACTCTACCAGCTCGACAAGCTGAGCCAGCTGATGGATACCGCCCTCAAGGCGGGTCTGGAATCTGTCTCCCAGATTGAGTACGGCCTCAAATCGCCACAGGTCATCAAGGAGCAGGCGCGTCTTGGCGCTGTGGCAGATGCCACCAGCAAGGCGGAATCCCTGGCCAAGGCCTTTGGCATGAAGCTTGGCAAGGTGTACAGCGTCGAGTACCGCAACAGCTCCCCCATTCCTGTGTATAGCCGTGCCATGAAGGCGGCCGCGGCTCCCGCCGCCGACATGGCGGAGAACAGCTACCAACAGCAGCAGATCAGCATCACGGACAACGTGGAAGCCGTCTTCCTGCTGGAATGATGGACCCTTCAACCGGCCCTGACTTCTCCAAACCCGAGGCATCTGCCTCGGGTTTGTTGTTATAGGGCCTGTGCATGGACTCTGGGTGAACGCGCACAAGGGGGCGCGTCTTGTCTTTGCAGGTCAGGTGCGTAATGGGTTGTTTCATTCATGCCACAGGGAATTGGCGCATAAAAAAATGCCGGTCACTGACCGGCATTTTCGTAAGAGGAGCGGGGAGGCTTAGCCCAGATTGGTGGCCACTCGACCCTGGCGCTTCTGCTTGAACAGATAGCCCAGACCCAGCACCAGTACCCAGGCCGGGATCAGCTCGACCGAGATGCGGGTGCCGTCGTTCATGTACATGATCACCAGGATGGCGGCCATGAAGGCGAGGCAGAGGTAGTTGCCAAACGGGCTCCACAGCGCCTTGAACTTGGTGGTCACCCCCTCGGCAGCCTTGACCTTGCGGAACTTGAGGTGCGCCAGGCTGATCATGGCCCAGTTGATGACCAGGGCGGAGACCACCAGGGACATCAAGAGGCCGAAGGCCTTGCCCGGGATCAGGTAGTTGATCAGCACGCACAGCAAGGTGGCCGCCGCCGAGATGGTGATGGCGGTCAGGGGAACACCGCTCTTGTTGGTCTTGAGCAGGGCCTTGGGGCCGTTGCCCTGCTTGGCCAGGCCAAACAGCATGCGGCTGTTGCAGTAGACACAGCTGTTGTAGACGGAGAGCGCGGCAGTCAGCACCACCAGGTTGAGCACGTTGGCCACCAGGTTGCTGTCGAGCGCATGGAAGATCATCACGAACGGACTGCCGCCTTCGACCACCTTGCCCCAGGGGTAGAGGGAGAGCAGCACGGTCAGGGCGCCGATGTAGAAGATCAGGATGCGGTAGATCACCTGATTGGTGGCCTTGGGTATGCTCTTCTCGGGATTGTCCGCTTCCGCCGCCGTGATGCCGACCAGCTCCAGACCGCCGAAGGAGAACATGATGAAGGCCATGGCCATTACCAGGCCGCCCACCCCGTTGGGGAAGAAGCCGCCCTGGGCCCACAGGTTGCTGACCGTGGCCTCGGGACCGCCGGTGCCGGAGAACAGCAGGTAACCACCGAAGCCTATCATGCCGAGGATGGCCACCACCTTGATGATGGCGAACCAGAACTCCATCTCGCCGAACGCCTTGACGTTGGAGAGGTTGATGGCGTTGATCAGCACGAAGAAGAAGGCCGCCGACATCCAGGTCGGGATCTCGGGCCACCAGTACTGCACATAGATGCCGACTGCCGTCAGCTCGGCCATGCTCACCAGCACATAGAGCACCCAGTAGTTCCAGCCGGAGGCGAAGCCGGCGAAGTCACCCCAGTACTTGTAGGCAAAATGACTGAACGAGCCGGCCACCGGCTCTTCCACCACCATCTCGCCGAGCTGGCGCATGATGAGGAAGGCGATGAAGCCGCCGATGGCGTAACCAAGCAGCACCGAGGGGCCTGCCATCTTGATGGTGTCGGCAATGCCGAGGAACAGGCCGGTACCTATGGCACCGCCCAGTGCGATGAGCTGGATGTGGCGGTTTTTCAGGCCGCGCTTGAGCTCTTCGCCGTCTTGTTGAAGATCCATTCTTCCTTCCTTACGTCGCTGAATTCACTCGTCTCGCGCCTCGTCTGCCATGGCACCTCCTGTGCCCGGCGTGGCATCTTGTGCCGAAAACGTGACGAAATCCGTATTAATATCGTTACGGTTGGCCGCTAGCTGTTTTTTGTGGCGGCTACCAACCCGAGCAGAATAGTGATAATCGACCGCTTGTGCACCTGTTTTCCTCATCATTGGTTTGCTTTGTGGCCAATGTTCAGGTTTTTCATGATCTGGGAAGGGGTTTTGGAAGCGATTGCTGGTTTTATGGTCGATTGGTTTTGGTGCTATTGACCTGGAGGTGGTTTGGTGTGCTAGTAGCCTCTTTCAAGGAAGGACTCACATGATCGAAGGTATTGTCGGTGGCTTGCTGCTCGCCGCGCTCTGGCTGGGAGTCTGGATCTCCCATGTTGTTGACCATGGCAGCGGCCTGCTTGATGGTCTGGGGATGGCAGGGGGCAGATTATCTGGTGAACAACATCGCCATGGTGCTGGCGCTCGCCGCGGGGCTTGGTCTGCTACCCGCCTGCTGGTTGAGCGAGCGGGTGCGCAAACGCCACGGTTTGCTGCGTTTTCATGGCATCTTGATGAACAATAGAGAGCTCAACAAGCTCGGCTCCCGCACTCGCCCCTGATCCTCCTGACGCCGGCGGATCTGCTGGCGTCATTTCTCCCAGTCTTTCTGTTTCGTTATCTTGCCACTTGGCTATCGTTTCGCGCGTTTATCCTGCCTCTTTTATGTTATCTAGCAGAGTTGGCGGCGAAGACCGGTTGCCTCCAGTATCTTGGCGCTGATCTCCTCCACCGAGTGGGAGCTGGTGTCGAGGAAGCGGATCGCCTCCTGGCGAAACAGCCGCTCCACGCTCGCCAGCTCCTGCTCGCACTGCTCGAGAGAGGAGTAGCGACTGTTGGCGCGGCGCTGGTTGCGGATCTCGTGCAGCCGTTGGGGGGCTATGGTGAGACCGAACAGCTTGTGGCGGTTGGCCTTGAGCGGGGCGGGCAGCTCCAGCGAGCCCATGTCCTGCTCGATGAAGGGGTAGTTGGCGGCACGAATGCCAAACTGCAGCGCCAGATAGAGGCTGGTCGGTGTCTTGCCGCAGCGGGAGACCCCGATGAGGATGATGTCAGCCTCGTCATACTCCTTGGTGGTGATGCCGTCGTCATTGCTCAAGGCAAAGTTCACCGCCTCGATGCGATCGTCATAGAGCTTGCGGTTCTCCATGCCGTGGGTGCGGTGGAGCCTGGGCTCGGCCTTGATCCCGAGCTCCTGCTCGAGAGGGCTCACGAAGGTGTTGAGAAAATCGTGGCTGCTGGCCTGGGCCTTGAGTACCTCTTCCCGCACCAGGGGGTCGACTATGGTGTGAAACAGTATGGGACGCACCCCGGTCTGGCGAAATTGCTCATCGATGCGGGCCCGCACCTGGCGTGCCTTTTCCTGGGTCTCCACGAAGGGGATGGTGACCTGTTCGAAGACCAGCGGAAACTGGCTCAACACGGCATGACCGAACACCTCGGCGGTGATGGCGGTGCCGTCGGATACATAGAATACGGTGTGCACAGCGGACTCCTGTGGTGTGCTCCTGGGGGGTTGCGAGCATTCAGTATCTCTCGAAACCATATCTCTTTTGTCAACAGGTCTGCCATTCCCAAGTTGTGAACTCGCTTGCAAACCTGAGTCGTTACCTTTTTGTGTCGCCATTGTAGAATGTCTGTGTCAGACGGCCATCCCCAAATCTTGCTTGGGGATTTTTTTGACAATAAGTAGAAAACGTTTTCATGGTCGTTGGCAACACACACATACAAAAACACATGATTTGGCACAGCAGGTGCTCGGCACCCTGGCCCACCAACCTGGAGACATGCAAATGCAACAGTACGTACTCTGGTACGAACAGCTCGGAATGCAGGACGTTGAGCGCGTTGGCGGCAAGAATGCATCCCTTGGCGAGATGATCAGCAACCTCTCAGGTGCCGGCGTGTCCGTGCCGGGCGGCTTTGCGACCACCGCCTTTGCGTTTAACGAGTTTCTGGAGTTAAGCGGCCTCAACGGCAAGATCCACGACCTGCTCGACAGCCTGGATGTGGACGACATTGCCGCCCTCAACCGGGCCGGTCAGCAGATCCGTGACTGGGTGATCGACGCCCCGTTCCAGCCCGAGCTGGAGCAGGCGGTGCGTGATGCCTATGACAAGTTGAGCGCCGGCTTGGGTGATGGCATGAGTGCCTCCTTTGCGGTGCGCTCCTCCGCCACCGCCGAGGACATGCCGGACGCCTCCTTCGCGGGTCAGCAGGAGACCTTCCTCAACGTGCGCGGCATAGACTCTGTCATGACCGCCATCAAGCATGTGTTTGCCTCCCTCTTCAACGATCGCGCCATCTCCTACCGGGTGCATCAGGGCTATGACCACAAGGGTGTGGCCCTCTCGGCCGGGGTGCAGCGCATGGTGCGCTCTGACTTGGCCGCCTCCGGTGTCATGTTCACCCTGGATACCGAGTCCGGCTTCAACGATGTGGTCTTCATCACAGGCGCCCAGGGCCTGGGTGAGATGGTGGTGCAGGGGGCCGTCAACCCGGACGAGTTCTATGTCCACAAGCCGACCCTGAAGTCGGGTCGCCCCGCCGTGGTGCGCAAGACGCTCGGTTCGAAACTTATCAAGATGACCTACTCCGAGGATGCCGGTCACGGCCGTCAGGTGAAAATCGTCGACACCGTGGATGCCGAGCGCAACCGCTTCTGCATCACGGACGAGGAAGTGATGGCGCTGGCCAAGCAGGCACTCATCATAGAGCAGCACTATGGCCGCCCGATGGACATCGAGTGGGCCAAGGATGGTCAGGATGGCAAGCTCTATATCGTCCAGGCCCGTCCGGAAACCGTGCGCAGCCGCCAGGAGGCGAACACCCTGGAACGCTTTGCCCTCAAACAATCTGGCAAGGTGCTGATCGAGGGGCGTGCCATCGGCCACAAGATTGGCTCTGGCCCGGCGCGGGTCATCTCCTCCATCAGCCAGATGGACGAGGTGCAGCCCGGCGATGTGCTGGTTACCGACATGACGGATCCGGACTGGGAACCCATCATGAAGCGGGCCTCCGCCATCGTCACCAACCGGGGTGGCCGCACCTGCCACGCCGCCATCATAGCCCGTGAGCTCGGCATCCCGGCCGTGGTCGGCTGTGGCGACGCAACCGATCGCATCGAGACGGGTCAGCTCATCACCGTCTCCTGCGCGGAAGGGGATACCGGCTTCATCTACGACGGCGAGCTCGACTTCGACGTGGCGGTGACCGAGGTGGGCAACATGCCGCGCCTGCCCATCAAAGTCATGATGAACGTCGGCAACCCGGACCGCGCCTTCGACTTCGCCCAGTTGCCCAATGCCGGCGTGGGTCTGGCCCGTCTCGAGTTCATCATCAACCGCATGATAGGGGTGCACCCCAAGGCGCTGCTGGAGTTTGACAAGCAGAGCCCGGAGCTCAAGGCCACCATCACCAAGATGATCGCCGGTTACGACAGCCCCCGTGAATACTACGTGGCCAAGCTGAGTGAAGGGATCGCCACCCTGGCCGCCGCCTTCTGGCCGGAGCGGGTCATAGTGCGGATGTCGGACTTCAAGTCCAATGAATACGCCAACCTGGTGGGGGGCCGTGGCTACGAGCCCCACGAAGAGAACCCCATGATCGGCTTCCGTGGCGCGTCGCGCTACATCGCCGACAGCTTCCGCCCCTGTTTCGCGCTGGAGTGCGAGGCGATGAAACGGGTGCGCGACGTCATGGGCCTGACCAACGTCGAGGTGATGATCCCCTTCGTGCGCACCCTGGGCGAGGCGGAGCAGGTGGTGGAGATCCTGGCGGAGAACGGCCTGCGCCGTGGCGAACGTGGCCTGAAAGTCATCATGATGTGCGAGCTGCCCTCCAACGCCCTGCTGGCGGACAAGTTCCTCGAGCACTTCGACGGCTTCTCCATCGGCTCCAACGACATGACCCAGTTGACCCTGGGGCTGGATCGGGATTCGGGCCTCATCGCCCACCTGTTCGATGAACGCAACGAGGCGGTCAAGGCGCTGCTGGCGATGGCCATCCAGGCCGCACGCAAGGCGGGCAAGTACGTGGGCATCTGCGGCCAGGGGCCGTCTGACCACCCGGACTTCGCCGCCTGGCTGGTCGAGCAGGGCATAGATTCTGTGTCGCTGAACCCCGATACCGTGGTCGACACCTGGCTCTATCTGGCCGAGCAGCACAAGGCCGGCTAAGCCCGTCCCCCGCTTTTCAATGACACGGCGCCGCAATGGCGCCGTTTTTTTGATAGCGCCATTTTCTGGTACAAGGGAGAGGGAGCAAGGTGCTCCGCACGAATCACAGGACGACCCCATGACCTCATTGCAGTGGCAATCCGCCGCCCTGGCCCTTCGTGGCCACCACACTCTGGTTATTCCAGAACTTTGTCTCACCCCGCAGGACTGCTGGGCCTTCGTCGGCAGCAACGGCAGCGGCAAGACGGCGCTGGCCTCTGCCCTGTGCGGCGAGCTGGCCGTCCTTGCAGGGGAGGTGACTGGCCGGGTGAGGGCCGAGCGCCTCTCCTTCGAGTCGCAGCAGCGGCTGGGGGAGCTGGACTGGCGGCGGCGCAACACCGACATGCTGGGGGAAGAGGAGGAGGCAGGCTATCGGGTGTCGACCCTGATGCTGGAGGAGGGGGGAGAGGAGGTGCAAGCCCGCTCGCTGCTGGCGCGCTTCGGCATCGAGTCCCTGTGGGATCGTCCCTACCGTTACCTCTCGAGCGGGGAGGGGCGCAAGCTGCTGCTGGCCCGGGCCCTGCTGGGGCGGCCCGAGCTGCTGGTGCTGGACGAGCCCTTCGATGGCCTGGATCAGGACTCTCGCCAGGAGCTGATGGGGCTGCTGGCAGAGCTGGTCGGGGAGGGGCAGCGGTTGGTGGTGATCGTCAACCGCTTCGACGAGATCCCCCCCTTCGCCACCCACCTCGGCTTGCTCGGGGAGCTCAGCCTGCTGCTGGCGGGGGAGCGCGATGCCGTGCTCGGCAGCCGGGAGGTGGTCCAGCTGGCACGGGCCGAGGGGCAGAGTCCGCAGCTGCCCCCTCCGCTCCAGGCGCCCACGCCTTTGCCCCCCGGCCCCCGGGTACAGATGCGCGCCCTGCGCGTCGCCTACGGGGAGCAGGTCATCATCGACGGGCTCGACTGGACCATAGAGGAGGGAGAGCACTGGCAACTGGTGGGGCCCAACGGCGCCGGCAAGTCGACCCTGCTCGCCCTCATCACAGGGGATCATCCGCAAGGCTACAGCAATGATCTGCGTCTGTTCGGGCGGCGTCGGGGCAGTGGCGAGAGCATCTGGGAGATCAAGCGCCACATCGGCCTGGTGAGCCCGGCGCTGCACCTGGACTATCGCGTCAATTGCTCGGTGCAGGCGGTGATCCTCTCCGGCTTTTATGACTCCATCGGTCTCTATACCCGCCCGGGGGATCGCCAGCTGGCGCTGGCCAAGGAGTGGCTGGCCCTGCTGGGGCTGGCAGAGCAAGGGGCGCAGCCCTTCCACGCCCTCTCTTTTGGTCAGCAGCGCCTGGTGCTCATCGCCCGGGCCCTGGTCAAGCATCCGCCGCTGCTCATCCTGGACGAGCCCCTGCAGGGGCTGGATCCCTTGAACCGCCATCTGGTGCGGGAGATGGTGGTGCGCCTCATAGGGGAAGGCACCCAGCTGCTGTTCGTCTCCCACCACCCCGAGGATGCGCCCCCCGGCCTCAGCCACCGGCTGAGCTTCGTGCCAGATGGCGTGGGGGGTTATCGCTATCTGCAGGAGCGGTTGACGCAACGCGTGTAGGCTCTTCGGCAGACCACTTGGAAGATTTATCACGCACCGGACAGCAGAGGAGGGTAGCCCAGCAGCAGCCACCAGAGTACGTAGAAGAGCAGGCTCCCCAGCCAGAGCCAGGCCAGATAGTGACGGGTTGCCGCCATGCCCGTCACCGTCACCATGAACGCCGTCCCGAACGCCATCAGGGCAAACAGAAAGGGAGCCATGTTGTCCATCATGGCGCTTATTTCACCAGAGAGAGGACCTCCCGAAACGCCGGATGGCGGCAATCCCCCATCAGCTCGTAGAGGCACATCTCCACCGAGGTGAGGGATGCCCCCCTGGCCGCCAGCTGACCGATGGCGAGCTCCCGGTTGGCGGCGGTGCGGGACGACACAGCATCCACCACCAGAGAGACCCGGGTGCCGCTCTCCAGAAGCCCCAGCACGCTCTGGTAGACGCAGATATGGGCCTCGATGCCGCACACCAGCCAGTGGCCGACCCCGGTTCCGGCGAGGGCATCGGCGACCGTCGGCTCCCCCAGGGCGCCGAAGCTGTACTTGGGCAGTACAAGGGTGCCTGCCTGCAGCGGCTGCAACTCGGGCACCGTGGCGCCGAGCTTGTCCGGGTTCTGCTCCAGCCAGACAACCGGCAGCCCCAGCGTCTTGGCTCCCTGCACCAGTCGGGCCGTGTTGGCGATGAGCGAGTCGCTCCCCTCCACCAGGCGGGCCAGCTTGCCCTGGATATCGACCACCAGCAGGCCGGTGTTGCGGCTTTCAAGCATGATTTTCTCCTTTGTTTGTGGCGAGCTTCCTGGCCCCGAGCTCAAAGACGCCGGGCTCTTGCTGACAAGCTGCACGGCGCCCCTTCACGCGCTCGTCATGCCAGGGGGGTCAAGGTAGGCCAGGGCCTCTATGTTGTTGCCGTCCGGATCGAGCAGGAAGGCGGCGTAGTAATTGGGGGCATAGTGGGGGCGCAGCCCCGGCTGCCCGTTGCAGGCAAAGCCGGCCCTGACGCCAGCCTGGTGAAACTCATCCACCTGGGCCGCGCTGCTTGCCGCGAAGGCGAGATGGCAGGGGGCACCCTGTTGGCCCCGCTCTATCAGGAAGCCCACCTTGTCGTGACCAACCCGGCCGAAACCTGCGGCGTCTTTGTCTGCCCACTTGAGTGTTATCAAGAGAGGAGCCAGCACGGTTTCATAGAAGCGTCGGCAGTCGTCGACGCGCACCACCTTGATTTCAACATGATCGAACACGGCTACTCCTTGTGCTGTCTGTGGGCTGAGCAGGCTCTCGGCACCCTTATCGGACCCCGTGAAGATGGGTATCGAATGACCACAATAAGCCGGTTTTGCGTCAAGCGGGGAGAGGGCAAGCCGCATAACTGCGTGCTCCGTCAAAGATTTCTCATCCAGGGGGTGGATGGGCTTTGCCTCTCTTTGGCCAAGCTTGCCCGGTTTTGTTGCTTGGCGAAGGGGAAAAGCTCTGTTATGGTGTCCTTAATTAGCCGTTTGGATGGCTAGATGGTTGTGGTGTCGGCCTTCATGATGACACCCGCGGCCCCACCATTTTGATGATCATTTCGACAGGGAGTTTCTATGCAGCGTCGTTCCTTCTTCACC
The DNA here is from genome assembly GCF_041403065.1 of Aeromonas sp. S16(2024). Taxonomy (NCBI): domain Bacteria; kingdom Pseudomonadati; phylum Pseudomonadota; class Gammaproteobacteria; order Aeromonadales; family Aeromonadaceae; genus Aeromonas; species Aeromonas sp. S16(2024). The sequence goes on from NZ_JBGLQX010000024.1 coordinate 13,510, forward strand.
CTCTCCGCCCTCGCGCTGCTCGCCAGCAGCCTGCCGCTGTCAGCCTTTGCCATCGATGAGGCGAAGAAAGAGATAGTGATAGGCACTACTGTCGGGGACTTCGCCGACATGGTGACCGACTCCATCAAGCCGCAGCTCGAGGCCAAGGGCTACAAGGTCAAACTGGTGGAGTTCACCGACTACGTGACCCCCAACATCGCCCTGGCGGACGGGTCGCTGGACGTCAACTGCTTCCAGCACAAACCCTATCTGGAGAGCTTCTCCAAAGACCGGGGCCTCTCCCTGGCCCCCATCACCCAGGTACCGACCGGTCCCATGGGGCTCTACGCCGGCAAGCTGGGGGACCTCAAGGCCCTGAAAGAGGGCAGCACTGTCGCCATTCCCAACGATCCCACCAACCAGGCGCGGGCCCTGCTGATGCTGCAGGATCTGGGCTGGCTCACCCTCAAAGAGGGGATCAACCCCCTCAAGGCGAGCGAATTCGATGTGGTGAAGAACCCCCACGACATCAAGCTGGTGTTGCTGGAGGCGGCGCAACTGCCCCGCTCCCGTGAAGACGTGGACTTCTCCGTCATCAACGGCAACTTCGCCGCCTCGAGCGGGATCCCCTTCAGCACGGGTCTCTTCCTCGAGCGCAGCTATGACTTCATCAACTGGGTGGTGGTCAAAGGGGCCGATGCGGACAAGCCGTTCGCCAAGGATGTGGCGGCGGCCTACAACTCCCCCGAGTTCAAGGCCTATGCCGCCAAGCGCTTCGTCGGCTACAAGTACCCTCAGGGCTGGCAGAGCCAGGGCTGAGAGCAGAGCCAGGGCTGAGAGCAGCACCTGCAACGAAAAACGGGCACCAGGGTGCCCGTTTTTTCATCTGGGAGATCAGTAGCGGTGCAGCCACCAGCGGGCGGCGACGAGGGCGGTGAGGCTGCCAAGCAGGGCGCTCGCCAGCACGTCCAGGGGCCAGTGCATGCCGATCAGGGCGCGCGACAGGCCGATGCCGATGGCCCAGAGCGGCAGCAGCCAGACCCCGGCGGGGGCCCGGGCCAGCCAGATCAGCCCGAAGAACTGGGCCAGGCTCATGGCGGCTATGCTGTGGCCGGAGGGGAAGGCGTAGTTCACCTCCGTCTGCCAGTGGTGGCCGAGCCAGGCAGGCAGCGCCAGCAACTGGGTCGCGGCGTGGACCTGTTCGCTGCGAAGCGCACTGCTGCCGGCATAGAACTGGCGGATGGCGGGGATAAGCTCCTGACTCTCCAGCCAGAGCAGATAGGGCCTTGGCTCCTCGGTCAGCTGCTTGATGAGGCTCTTGATGATCCAGTCGCTCGCGAGCGCGGCAAAGAGGGCGCCCGCGAGGGCCAGCAGGGCGGTGTGGCCGAGCGTCAGCTTGTGTCGGGTCAGCAGCAGCAAGGCGGCGATGGTGATGGCAAGGCCGGGCAGGTCCACCATGCGGGTGAGGGCATAGGGCCACCAGAGCCAGTCCGATTGCAGGGCACCCGTCATGAAGGGCTGCCAGGGCAGGCAGACGAGCAGCAGCAGCGGCAGCAGCAGTATGGCGTTGAAACCAAGCACCCGGCGGCGTGGCAACGAAGAGGCATGAGTCAGCATGAGAGGGCTCGTAACAGGTGCACATGACAGGGCGGATGATAAAGAGGCGTCATTGTGCCAGCCCGTCCCCCCTGGTCAAGCCAGGGGGCGCGAGGGCAACATGTTGTTACATATGAGTGCGACGCTCCATCTGTGGATGCCCGGGAACCCGCTTCGACGCCCTGGCTCCCTGTCGCCCTAAGAGAGCGGCGCACTCTTTGCCCACGACAGCCCGAGAACAAGTCTCTGAAAATTCGGCCCGCTTGGGCTAGAATGGCGCGCCTGTGGCCGGTTGTGGATGAGAAGAGAGCCGATGAAGATCGTCGTTGATGAAAATATGCCCCATGCCTGCGAGCTGTTTGCCGAGTTTGGCGAGGTCGTCCCCCTGCCCGGACGGCAGATAGGGGCGGCGGATCTGCAGGATGCCGACGTGCTGCTGGTGCGCTCGGTGACCCGGGTCGATGCCGGGCTGCTCGCCAGCTGCCCGCGGCTGGCTTTCGTCGGCACCGCCACCATAGGCACGGATCACATCGACACCGCTCTCCTGGCCGAGCGGGGCATCCCCTTCTTCAGCGCCCCCGGCTGCAACAAGTATTCGGTGGGCGACTATGTGCTCTCGGCCCTGCTGTTGCTGGCGGAGCGCCATGAGCTCAGCCTCGATCGAATGAGCCTCGCCGTCATCGGCGCCGGCAACACGGGGGAGTGCGTGGCGGGCAAGGCAGAGGCGCTCGGCATGAAGGTGCTGCGCTGCGATCCGCCGCGGGCACGCACTGAGGGCGGTGCGGGTTTTGTCGATTATCAGACGGCCCTTGGGGCCGATATCGTCAGCTTCCATGTGCCCCTGACCCGCGAGGGGCAGGATGCCACCTTCCACCTGCTGGGGGAGCGGGAGATAGCCGCGCTGCCCGGGGGCCAGTTCCTTATCAATGCCTCCCGGGGGGAGGTGTGGGACAACCAGGCCCTGCTCGCCCGTCAGTTGGGTGACGAGCCATTGCGGCTGGTGATGGATGTGTGGGAAGGAGAGCCTGAGCCGCTCGCCGCCCTGGTGCCCCATACCGAGCTCGCGACCCCGCACATCGCCGGCTACAGCCTGGAGGGTAAGGCCCGCGGCACCTGGATGCTCTATCAGGCGCTCTGCCAGCAGTTGGGGCGCGTGCCACGCCAGGATCTGCAATCCCTGCTGCCCGCCCCCGAGGTGCGCGAGCTGACGCCGGGTCAGAGCGCCGATCAGGGGTTGATCAAGAAGCTGGTCCACCTCATCTATGACGTGCGCCGGGACGATGCCCGTTTTCGCAACCGGATCGGGCTGCCCGGCAGCTTCGATGGGCAGCGCAAGGACTACCCGGAGCGGCGTGAGCTCTCCTCCTTGCAGGTCAGCGGCCCCTTCGCCTGCGACAGGCTGGCCCGGCTGGGCTTTGCCATCTCGCAACAATAAACCGGAATTCATGCGGGGGGCTTCGATCACCAGATCGGGGTCACCCGTCTCGGCCCGGCACCCAGCCGGCCGACCATCAGACAGATCACGCTTGCCACCCCTGATGCCGACCCGGTCGGCCTCATCGGCGGGCAATACACAGGAGAGAACATCAGTGAGTCAACAATTCAACGTAGCGGTACTGGGTGCAAGCGGCGCCGTGGGTCAGGCCATGATCGAGATCCTGGAGGAGCGTGCCTTCCCGGTCGCCACCCTCTATCCCCTGGCCTCCAGCCGCAGCGCCGGTGACACCGTGCGCTTTGGCGGCAAGAACATCGAGATCAAGGATGTCGAGGAGTTTGACTGGAGCCAGGTGCAGATCGCGCTCTTCTCCGCCGGGGCCGAGGTCTCTGCCAAGTGGGCGCCCATCGCGGCCGAGCAGGGCTGCATCGTCATCGACAACACCTCCTGCTTCCGTTACGACGAAGACATCCCCCTGGTGATCCCGGAAGTGAACCCGGATGCCCTGGCGGATTTTCGCAACCGCAATATCATCGCCAACCCCAACTGCTCCACCATACAGATGCTGGTTGCCCTCAAGCCCCTGCAGGACGAGGTGGGCATAGCCCGCATCAACGTGGCGACCTACCAGTCCGTCTCCGGCTCCGGCAAGGAAGGGGTGAGCGAGCTGGCGGGCCAGACCGCCCATCTGCTCAATGGCCGTCCGGTGGAGCCGACTATCTATCCGCAGCAGATCGCCTTCAACCTCATTCCGCAGATCGACAGCTTCACCGACAACGGTTACACCCGCGAAGAGATGAAGATGGTGTGGGAGACCCAGAAGATCCTGGGGGATGCCAGCATAGCCGTGAACCCCACCTGCGTGCGGGTGCCTGTCTTCTACGGGCACGCCGAGGCGGTCCACGTCGAGCTGCACCAGCCGCTGGACGCCGAGCAGGTCAAGGAGCTGCTGCGCAATGCCCCCGGCGTCACCCTGTTTGACGACGATGCGGACTACCCGACCCCGGTGCGCGACGCCACCGGCAAGGACGAGGTGCTGGTTGGCCGGGTGCGCCAGGATATTTCTCACCCGAGCGGTATCAATATGTGGATCGTGGCCGATAACGTTCGTAAGGGCGCGGCGACCAACAGCGTGCAGATTGCCGAGCTGCTGGTGCGCGACTACCTCTGAGGCCGTCTTGCGGCCAGTGGCGGGGAGGGAGCCCCGCCCGAGGAGATGAGCCAGGGTCCCGGGATGTGACCGGGGGCGCACTCTCCAGTTTTAAGAATGTCGCGTGATATCAGTGGACTAGGTTTTTTTCTACACTCGGGTTCACGTCTGGGACTCACATCTGGCCTGGATCGGGTTCGCGCCTGATAGACGCCGGACGGGAAATATGTCGGATTGCTGGCTTGAGACCGGCGGCTGATTTATATTGAGCCGATTGTTTTGGGGTAACTATCCAGATTTTTCAATGTGATAGGGCCATCATACGAAGGAACGAATATGGGACATTCCCGCATAACGCTGGCAACGCTACTCGCATTGGGTCTTCTGGGCACGGCTCAGGCCGATGAGGCGGGGCGAGAGCCTTTCTTTGTCGAGCTCAAGGGCCCGGACGGTGCCGCGCCTCCTGTCGTTCAGCCTCAGGCCCAGCCCGTGGCACCGGCCCAGCCGGCTCCCAGGGCTCAGCCCACAGTGCGTCAGGCGCCCAGCGCGGCGGCGGGCAGCTATGGCCCTGTCCGTTCTACCGATACCCTCTGGAGCCTGGCGAGCAAGCATCGCCCCTCCAACCGGGTGACCGTCTACCAGACCATGGTGGCGATCTATGACAAGAATCCCAAGAGCTTTGCCGACGGCAACATCAACCACATTTTGGTGGGATCCCGCATTCTGCTGCCAAGCGCCGCCGAGGCGGGCCGCATCACGGACGCCGAGGCCCGCCGCCGCTTCAACAGCGACAACGCCAGCTGGAAGGGGCTGAGCCCCAAATACCTGGCCGAGAAGCAGCCCCATCCGGTGGCGACCAAACCGGCGGCCAGCGCGCCGGTCAAGGTCGTGGCCAAGGCGGCCCCCCTTCCGACCGCCCCCAAGGTGAGCGCGCCCCAGGCGGCGACCGAGGTGACGGCGATCGCCAAGGCGGTCGAACCGGCGGCGAGTGCCGCCGCACCAACCGCTGCCCCGGCCCCCTTGCCGGTCAGTGCCGCGACCGTGGTGGGCAAGCCCTCCACCGAGATGGCGCTGGCGCTGGAAGATGCCAACGCCCAGCTCGGTCAGGTCACCGAGATGAACCACAGGCTCAAGCTGCGCCTGCAGTCCCTGACCGAAGAGGTGGAGACCCTCAAGGCCCAGTTGCAGGATCAGACCGCGCTGCAAAAAGAGGTGGCGGAGCTCAAGGCCAAGCCGGTGCCGCCCGTGGTGGCCCCCGAACCCAAGCAGAACTGGGTGATGGAGCTGCTCGCCTCGCCGCTGAACCTCGCCATGATCATCCTGCTGCCCGTGCTGCTGGTGCTGGCGCTGGTGACGCTCTGGCTGCGGGCCCGCGCCCGCCGCGAGCTGGAAGAGCAGGAGAAGAGCCTGTCGGAGTCAACCTCCATGGTGATGGGGGAGGAGAGCAGCGAGTTTGATCAGCTGATGACGGTCGGCATCGCCGATGACGAGCCCATGCACCCCATGGCGGATCTCAATGAGCCGGCTGGCAATGGCAGTCAGGAGGGGGCCAATGCCCCGACGGACGTCGTCTTCAGCGATGACGAGATGTCCCTGTCCGCCTTCGATGTGGAGCCCGCGGTGACGACGGCCAACCGGGATCCGGATCTGGTGCCCGAGCTGGACCTGGCTCTCGACGGAGGCTTCGAGCTGCCCCGGGCCCCCGAGCTCGATCTCTCCGGCGAGTCCGAGACCAGGGCCCGGGCCAACGACGAGATCATGAGCGAGGAGGAGCTGCAAGCGGCCCTGTTCGCCGAGCTGGATGCCGATCTCGAGGCCGATCTCAGTCAGGCGCAGGCGCAGAGCAGAAGCCAGCGCGATGGGGCGCTCGCCAAGTTTGATCTCAGCGATCTCGAGACCGACTTCCACGAGCCTGCCACCGACGCCCGGGGCGACGACGCCTATGGCAAGGATGATATCGATGACATGCTGGCCGAACTCGGGCTTGAGCCCACCAAGCCGGCGGCGCCGGCCTGGGATCCCAACGAGCTGGCCCTGGCGGACTTCGAGGATGCCTTCACCGAGGCGGAGCCCCATCAGGGCGATCTGAAGCCCCGTGAGCAGGCGCAGGCGAACGACTACGTGGAGATAGACAAACTCCTGGCCGAGGCCAACGCCAGCAGCACGGAGCAGGAGCCCTATCAGGGCTTCTCCCTGGACGTGGGGCTGGATGGCTTCCCCGAGGTGTTGCCGGAGTCCACCGGGTTCGATGTGGATGCCGATGACGGCGGGGTGGGGGCCAAGCTGGATCTGGCCCGGGCCTACCTCGAGATCGACGACAAGGAGAGCGCCCGCGAGCTGCTGCAAGAGGCGGCGGCCCAGGGCAGCGAGCACCAGCGCAGCGAAGCCGAGAAGCTGCTCAGGCGCCTGGGGTGATCCCCTTTGCCGGTGATGAACACAGAGGGCAGCCCGCGGGCTGCCCTCTTTCATCCAGGTCGCTGGCACGGGATGCCGGCCCGAACTGGGACTTTTGGGCCCAAGGGCGTATAATCCGGCCCGTTTCTTTCATCCTTTCCCCACAAGACAAGATTCATCCATGCGAATTGCCCTAGGTATTGAATACGACGGCAGCCGGTATTTCGGCTGGCAGCGTCAGCGCGAAGTGATCAGCGTGCAGGCCGAACTGGAAAAAGCCCTCAGCCGCATCGCCAACCACCCCGTCTCCATCCAGTGCGCCGGTCGTACCGATGCCGGGGTGCACGCCACCGGCCAGGTGATCCACTTCGATACCGAGGCCAGCCGCGCCGAGGGGGCCTGGACCCTGGGGCTCAACTCCAACCTGCCGCCGGACATCGCCGTGCGCTGGGTCAAGGAGGTGGACGAGAACTTCCACGCCCGCTTCAGCGCCACCGCCCGTCGCTACCGTTATGTCATCTACAACCATAACTTCCGCCCGGCCATTCTCGGCAGCGGCGTCAGCCACTACCACGAGACCATAGACGCCGACCTGATGCACCAGGCGGGCCAGAGCCTGCTGGGTGAGCACGACTTCAGCACCTTCCGCGCCATCGCCTGTCAGTCCAACACCCCCTGGCGCAACGTGACCCACCTGTGCGTCAGCCGCTCCGGCCCCTACATAGTGCTCGACATCAAGGCCAACGCCTTCCTGCACCATATGGTGCGCAACATCACCGGCTCCCTGCTGCTGGTGGGGCAGGGCCTCAAACCGGTGGAGTGGATAGCCGAGGTGCTGGCGGCAAAGGATCGCAATCTGGCGGGGCCGACCGCCAAGGCGGGGGGGCTTTATCTGGTGGACGTGGACTACCCGGCAGAGTTTGCCCTGCCGCAGTTGCCGCTCGGCCCGCTGTGGCTGCCGGACTCGGCACCGGGTACGACCAGTTTTTAGTAACTGGGCCCGAAAATTTGTGGTTTAATGATCCGTCATTTATTGCCATCGAGCCGTAAGTCATTGAACAATCAAGGCCCGATGCGTTTTGTCAGGCACAAAAGCATTAAGGAATTCCATGAGCTGGCTTGAGAAGATCCTTCCCAAGAGCAAGATCACTACACCGCGTCGTCACAACATTCCGGAAGGGGTGTGGACCAAGTGTACCGCTTGCGAACAGGTGCTCTACCGGGCAGAACTGGAGCGCAATCTCGAAGTGTGCCCCAAGTGTGATCATCATATGCGGATCAGCGCCCGCGCCCGCCTCGAGAGCTTCCTCGACGAGCAGGGCCGCACCGAAGTCGGTGCCGAGCTGGAGCCGCAGGACATCTTGAAATTCAAGGATTCCAAGCGCTACAAGGATCGTTTGTCTGCCGCTCAGAAAGAGACGGGAGAAAAAGATGCGCTGGTGGTGATGAAGGGGACCCTCAAGGGGGTGCCGGTCGTCGCCTGTTCATTCGAGTTCTCCTTCATCGGTGGCTCCATGTCCTCCGTGGTCGGTGCCCGCTTCGTGCGCGCCGTCGAGGAGTGCATCAAGGAAGGCCGCGGCCTGGTCTGCTTCTCCACCTCAGGTGGGGCGCGGATGCAGGAGGCGCTCTTCTCCCTGATGCAGATGGCCAAGACCAGTGCGGCGCTCGATCGCCTCACCAAGGCGGGCCTGCCCTTCATCTCTGTGCTGACCGACCCCACCATGGGGGGCGTCTCCGCCAGTCTGGCCATGCTGGGTGACATCAACGTGGGCGAGCCCAAGGCGCTGATCGGCTTCGCCGGTCCCCGCGTCATCGAGCAGACAGTGCGCGAGAAGCTGCCGGAAGGCTTCCAGCGCTCCGAGTTCCTGCTGGAGAAAGGTGCCATCGATCTCATCATCGACAGGCGCGAAATGCGCAACCGTCTGGCTGGCCTGCTGGCCAAGCTGATGAACACTCAGGTCATCGAAGACTGAACATGAGTTCGCACATGCAACAATCTCAAAGCCGGTCGCTGGTCGACTGGCTTTCTTATTTGGAACAGATCCACCCGGTCAACATCGACATGGGGCTGGAGCGGGTCGGCGCCGTTGCCCGGCGCATGGGCCTCACCCAGTTGCCGTTCAAGGTGATTACTGTGGCGGGCACCAACGGCAAGGGTTCCTCCTGCGCCATGGCCGCCAGCATACTGATGGCCGCCGGTTACCAGGTGGGTGTCTACTCCTCGCCGCACCTGCTGCGCTTTACCGAGCGGGTGCGTATCGACGGGGCCGAGCTCTGTGACAGCGAGCACTGCGCCGCCTTTGCCGAGGTGGAAGCCGCCCGTGGCGAGATTGCCCTTACCTTCTTCGAGTTCGCCACCCTGGCGGGCCTGTGGCTCTTCTGCCGCGCCGCCCCCGATGTGCTGCTGCTGGAAGTGGGGCTGGGCGGCCGGCTCGACGCCACCAATGTGGTGGAGTCCGATGTGGCCATGATCACCTCCATTGCGCTGGATCACTGCGACTGGCTGGGTGATACCCGCGAAGCGGTAGCGGTGGAGAAGGCCGGGGTGTATCGGGCGGGCAAACCCGCCATCAGCGGCGAGCCCAACCCGCCGGTCACCATCGCCAGCGAAGCGGCGCGCCTTGGAGCCTGTCTGCGTCAGGTCGGCCGCGACTTCCACGGCGATGAGCACGATGCAGACTGGGATTACCATGGCCTGAACCACTGGCTGGGGCTGCCCAAACCGGCCCTGCCGCTGATGAACGCGGTCACCGTGCTGGCGGCGCTGGAGTCCCTCGGCTTACCACTGCCTGAGTCTGCCATCCGTGACGGGCTGGCCAATGCCCGGCTGGCGGGGCGGATGCAGCGGCTGCAAAGCGATCCGCTCGTCATCGTCGATGTGGCCCACAATCCCCATTCGGCTGCCTATCTGGCGAGCCAGCTGCGCCAGATCCCCTGCAAGGGCAAGCGCCGCGCCGTGGTGGGCATGCTGAAAGACAAGGACATGGCAGGGTCGCTGGCCGAGCTCGATGGCCTCATCGACCAGTGGTTTCTGGCAAGTCTCACGGGTCCGCGCGCCGCGACGGCAGAGCAGCTTGCCGCCGCTCTCGGGGACGGGCAGGGCCCGGCGGCGACCTTTGATGGCGTGAGCGCGGCTTATCGGGCTGCCCTGGCCGCATCGAGTCCTGATGATATGGTCATCGTCTTTGGTTCGTTTTACACTGTCGCAGACGTGCTGGCCGGGCAGCCGGCCTGATGAATCCGGCCATCATCGTTGTCCATAAAAAGCAGCAGGATCTAAGCAACATGGGTGGAAATTAACTTGGCTGCGAGGTTGCAAAATAGCATGGCTGCTGGGGACCGTTCATCGTGGATGTCCGCACGATTGCAGGCCGTTGAGTCTAAGTAACATGGGTGGAAATTAACTTGGCTTCGAAGTTTCAAAATAGATTGGTGGGGACCGTCATCCTGGTCGCCCTGGTTGTCATCTTTTTGCCGGATCTGATGGACGGCAACAAGCTGGAGCAGAAGGAAGAGGCGTTTGCCAAGATCCCGCTGCGCCCCGAGCTTGAGCCCGCCAAGCCCGCCTTGCAGGTCTCTGCCGCCAGTACCCTGCCGGCCGATCACCTGGCGAGCCAGCAGCAGGCCTCTGCCGCCACCCAGTGGCAGGTGGAAGAGATCGGGGATACGGTGACCCTGGCCGCCAATCAGGCCTCTGCTGCCGCCCAGGCACAGCCAGCGACCCAGGCTGCGGCCAAGCCTGAGCCCAAAGCCGTGCCCAAGCCCGAGGTGGTGGCCAAGAAACCGGTGGAGCAACCCAAGCCCAAGCCGGTGCCCCCCAAGCCGGTCGAGGTGAAGAAGCCGGTGGAGAGCAAGCCGCAGGCGGGCCAGATCAAGTCCATGGACGATCTCATCGCGAGCAAGATGACGACCCAGGCGGCCACCCCGGCACCCGCGGCGGCGGCCCCGGCCCAGGGCAGCTGGATCCTGCAGCTTGGTGCCTTCAAGAATGCTGACAGCGTCAATGCCCTGGTGGGCAAGCTGCGGGCGGCCGGCTACTCGGCCCAGACCTCGCCGAGAACGCCGGTGCAGGGGCAGATCAACCGGGTCTTTATCGGGCCGGATGTCTCCAAGGCCAAGCTGCAGGGCATGCAGAGCAGGATAAGCCAGATGACGGGGCTGAGCGGCTCTGTGGTGGCCTACAACCCCTGATGGGGGTTTGACGAACGCCGAATAAAAAATACCGCGCCTCATTTCACAGATGGGCGCGGTATTTTTTTGGTATTTGTTGATGGTCTCTCAGCGAGGCGCGGGGCAGCTCTTTAGATGCACTTCACCGGCTTGGGCAGGCCGGCGATCTTGGTGGCCTGCTTGGCAGGTCCCTCGGGGAACAGCTTGTAGAGGTAGCGGCTGTTGCCCTTCTCGGGGCCGTATTGTTTCTCCATCGCCTTGACCAGGGCGCGGATGGCGGGGGAGGTGTTGAACTCCAGATAGAAGGCCCGCACGAAGCGCACCACTTCCCAGTGCGGCTCCTCCAGCACTATGCCCTCCTGCTCGGCCAATACCAGCGCCAGTGCCTCGCTCCACTCTTCGCTGTGGCGCAGATAGCCCTTGGCATCGGTCTCGATGAGTTGGCCGTTGAAATGCAGCTGATGGTGTTCGGACGGGTGCTCTGACATGGAGGCTCCTCGGGCTGTCGGGATTGGGCGGGCATGGTAGCGCCTTGATCTTCGGCGAGCAACCGGCTCAGGCGCACAATTCACCGGGCAGGGTCGTCGCCCCGCCCGGTGAGCGCTCGCTGTACTGGTGCCTTTCTTCGCCCGTCAGGCGTTGCCTTGCCGGGTGAGTAGATGGCCGTCGTTGGCCAGCATCAGCAACTCGTCCGCCAACTGGCTGATGAGATTGAGCTGCTGGGTCAGCATCAGCTGCTCCTCGCTGCTGTCCGGGGCGATGGCCGGGCATGATCCCTCGAGCCGGGCCGGCATCTCCCCCGCCAGATGGCCGGCGGCCCGCTCCAGGGTATGGCTGATGTGGCGGCTGATCTCGTCAAGGCCCTCGATGGGCTCCAGCCTGTCACGATGGGCCCCCAGCGCCGAGATGTAGGAGAGCAGGGCGTGGTTGCGCCAGGTGAGGGTGAAGCAGAGATCGAGGAAGCGGCGGCGCTTGCTCGGCTCCACCAGCATGCTCTGCCAGGCCATGGCCAGCTCGCTGTCGGCGAGGTGAGCACACTTGCGGGCCACCCGGTAGTCGAGGGACTCGTCGCGCTGGCGGTGCAGGCTGGCGAGTACCGCCGACAGGTAGCGGGCGTTGGCGGAGAGGGAGTTGGCAATCAGGGTCGGCAGCCGCTTGTATTGCCAGTCCGGCCAGAGCCAGGCCACCAGGGCATAGGAGAGCAGGCAGCCGAGCAGGGTATCGAGCAGGCGCGGCCCCAGGATGGCGAAGCCGATGCCATCCAGCAGGTTGAACGCCATCAGCACGTAGAGGGTGATGAAGCAGACGGCGGCGCTGTAGTTGCTGCGCACCTGGGTGAAGAACAGGAAGGCGGCCAGCCCCATGATCCCCAGTTGCAGGTGCAGCTCGGGGAAGAGCCAGAGCACGGGCACGCCTATCAAGATGCCGGCGAAGGTGCCGAGCATCCGCTGCACCAGGCGGCGCCGGGTGGCGCTGTAGCTCGGCTGGCAGACGAACAGCACCGTCAGCAGTATCCAGTAGCCCTTGTCCAGACTGAACGCCTGCAGTATGCCGTAACCCACCACCAGCCCCAGCGACAGTCGCAGGGCGTGGCGAAACACCATGGAGTCCGGGGTCAGGTGCTGCTTGAGCAGGGTCAGCAGGGGCAGGGCGACCGGCCGCGCCAGAGGCGGCAGGCTGGCGGGCGGTGCGGCGGGGTTTTGCAGCTCCTCGGCGCTCGCCAGCAGCTCGTTGATGCTGGCGAGGTTGCGGCGCAGGAACTTCATCGGCGTCAGCAGGGTCTTGGGATAGTGCTGCTTGAGATGGGTGAACTCCAGCTGGTCGCCAAGGGCCTCCAGGGTCCAGTGGATGCGCTTGTGATGGGCATAGGGCTTGTGCACCAGGATGGCGTAACCGAGCCGCTGGCACGCCTCCGAGAGCTGCAGGAACACCTCCTGGAAGCCGTCGAGGACGATGCCCTGCTTGAGCTCCGCTTCCAGCTTGCTGTAGGGGTAGTGACTGGAGGTGGCCCGCTCCTGGATCTCCAGCGCCAGCAGGTAGAGCCGCAGCAGGCCGGCCAGCTCGGGCGCCGCCTGATGGCGGGTACTGAGGCGGGCATTGAGCGCCGTCTTGGTCAGATTCAGGGCATTGACCAGGTTGATGTTGAGCTGGGCCAGGTTGTGGCGAATGGCCTGGGCGCCGTGCTCGTTGGCCGGGAAGAAGCGGGACTTTTCCAGCAGGTAGCGGCCGAGGGCGAAATAGCTCTGGGCGAGCTGCTCGTGCAGTGTCTTGTAGGGCAGCAGCCAGAGCCAGACCAGCGACACCAGGCCGTACCAGAGGGCGCCGGCACCGAGCGCCAGCGGCTGGTAGAAGAGATCCGGCGCCTTGGCGGCCCCCAGCATGGTGTAGATGGCGATGAGCAGGGAGCCGAAGCTGATGGTGGCGTAACGTTGCCCGAGCGCCCCCACCATCACGAAGATGAAGGTGGAACCCGCGAGCCCCAGGGCAAACAGCCAGGGGGTGGGGAAGAGGTACTGCACGCACAGGGAGGCAAACAGGAAACAGACCAGCGTCATGGCGAGGTTCTTGACCCGGCCCCACAGGCTGTCATCTGTCTCGGCGATGGCCCCCGCCACTACCCCGAGGGAGAGCAGCACGGTGAGCTGGATGTCACCGGTGGCCAGGGCGAAGGCGAGCAGCCCCAGGATGGCCAGCAGCACCTTGAGGGCGAAGTAGATATGGCTGTCGGTCAGCAGACGGCGCAATAAACCAGAGAAATCCATGGGCATGCTAGGCACCACCCTTGAGCGAAATGAAATGGATATGGCTGTCGGTCAACAGGCGGCGCAGCAAACTGGAGAAGTCCATGGGCATGCCAGGCACCACCCTTGTGTGAAATGAAATGGATGTGGTGTCGGTCAGCAGACGGTGCAGCAAACTGGAGAAGTCCATGGGCATGGGATAGACGCAACCCTTGAGCGAAACGAAAGCGACAGCATAACTCGTCGGCAACGAAGTGGCCCTGATTTGGATCAGGGCCACTTTGCTTCATATCCTTGATTTGCAACTTATCCTGACAGAAACAGGTGCCAATAAAAACCCCGCCGAAGCGGGGTTTTTCATCAGTTGCGGTTGCCGCCAAGCAGGCTCAGCAGACTCAGGAAGATGTTGTAGATGGAGACATACAGGGTCACGGTGGCGGAGATGTAGTTGGTCTCGCCGCCGCGCACTATCTGCTGGGTGGTCAGCAGGATGGCGCCGGAGGAGAACAGCATGAACATGGCGGACAGGGCCAGGCTCAGGGCGCTCATCTGCAGGAAGATGTTGGCGACCATGGCCACCAGCAGCACCCAGAAACCGACGAACAGCATGCCGCCGATGAAGGAGAGGTCACGCTTGGTGGTCAGGGCGTAGGCCGACAGACCGAAGAAGGTGAGCGCGGTGCCGCCAAGGGCCGTCATCACTATCTCGCCGCCACCGTTGTTCATGTACATGTTGATGATGGGACCCAGGCTGTAACCCATCAGGCCGGTCAGGGCGAAGGTGAACACCAGCCCCATGCCGTTGTCACGGTTCTTCTCGGTCAGGAACATCAGACCGTAGACTCCGACCAGGAAGATGGCCCAGTGCAGGGGCGGCATGTTCATGACGGTGGCAACCCCGGCAACCACGGCAGAGAAGCCAAGAGTGAGGGAGAGCAGCATATAGGTATTGCGCAGCACCTTGTTGGTGTCGCGCACGGCACCCTGGGTGCCAGTGTAGATAGAACGGGTATCCATCTTGATGTCCTCTTGATTTCCGGGGTGAGGCGGCAGATTCCGCTTCGTTAACGCATTGTATGCACTGAATGTGTGGATGACGAGCGCTGATTTCAAGCGCCCCCCCAACTGTGTCGGCTCCTACTATTCCAGAGCAAAGATGTATTGCGCATGAACAAGCACCCTCAACCAGGCTGAGGCCCTGTGATTGTGCCGATCCTTGCTGTGTCTGGAATCGTCACAGCACTGCCCTGGATGGCTGTCGGCCCTGGGGGATGGCTGGCACACTGCCAGTGTGCACGGGAGCTGTGTGCCCGTGTGCATAAGCGGATCACGACAGGGAGTGGCCTATGGCTGTCAGATGGAAGAGCGTGCTGTTGTCAGGGGGCTTGCTGCTGGGCCTGGTGTCGGGGTGCGCCCATTTAGCGCCGACCCCCATCACCAATCTGAGCCAGGATCCCGCGCCGGGCAAGCTCCCTTATGGGAAGGTTGCCTATGTGGACGACGGCAAATGCCCGGCTGGCCAGGTGAAGCGGTTGATCGGTGGCGATGGGAAGAAGAGCATACCGCGCCATGTGGAGTGCGTGGCGCGCCCGCAATAACGGGTGGATAAGCAGGGGAGTAGCCTTGCCTGCGAGCAGGGTGGAGTAGCCCCCAATACGAAGGTCACCACAAAAAGGCCCGGGCAACTGCCCGGGCCTCTTTCATGTTGGTGGTGTGCAGGCTTGTTGCGGGGCTAGAAGGTATCCCCCGGCACCCGCACCCAGCCCTCCATCAGGATGCGGGCGGAGCGCGACATCACCGCCTTGGTCACCGTCCACTCGCCATCCACCTGTCGCGCCTCTGCCCCCACTCGCAAGGTGCCTGATGGGTGGCCGAAGCGTACCGCCTCGCGCTCGCCGCCACCGGCCGCCAGGTTCACCAGGGTGCCGGGGATGGCCGCAGCGGTGCCGATGGCCACGGCGCAGGTGCCCATCATGGCGTGGTGCAGCTTGCCCATGGAGAGGGCCCGCACCAGCAGATCGATCTCGTTCGCCTGCACTTGCTTGCCGCTGGAGGTGAAGTGGTCTTGCGGCGATGCGATGAAGGCGACTTTCGGGGTGTGCTGGCGGGTCGCCGCCTCGGCGGGCGTCTTGATAAGCCCCATGCGCAGGGCGCCGGCAACCCGGATGGCCTCGAAGCGGGCCAGGGCCTCGGGGTCGCCGTTGATCTGCTCGCGTAGCTCAGTGCCTTCATAACCAATCTCTTCGGCGTTGACGAAGACGGTGGGGATGCCGGCGCTGATCAGGGTGGCCTTGATGTTGCCAAGGCCGGGCACCTCGAGATCGTCGATGAGGTTGCCGGTGGGGAAGAGGGCACCGCCCTCCTCCCCATCGTCGGACGGGTCGAGAAACTCCAGCACGATTTCGGCGGCGGGGAAGCTGACCCCGTCCAGCTCGAAGTCACCGGTCTCCTGCACCTGACCGTTGGTCACCGGCACCTGGGCGATGATGGTCTTGCCGATATTGGCCTGCCAGATCCGCACCTCACAGGTGCCGTTGTCCGGGATGCGGGACGGATCCACCAGTCCGGCGTGAATGGCGAAGGCGCCGGCGGCGGTGGAGAGGTTGCCGCAGTTGCCGCTCCAGTCCACGAAGGGCTTGTCGATGGCGACCTGGCCGTAGAGGTAGTCCACGTCGTGACCCGGCTGCTGGCTCTTGGCGAGGATCACGCACTTGCTGGTGGAGGAGGTGGCGCCCCCCATGCCGTCCATGTGGGCCGAGTAGGGGTCAGGGCTGCCGATGACGCGCAGGAAGAGTGCATCCCGAGCCGGTCCGGGTTGCTGGCAGCGTTCGGGCAGATCAGATAAGCGAAAGAAAACCCCCTTGCTGGTGCCGCCGCGCATATAGGTGGCCGGGATTTTCACTTGAGGTTCGTAGGCCATAGAAATCGTCCTGATTTGGATTGATGGCTTGCGGGAGTGGGCGCGAGACCCCCCTCCCGGCCTCCCCCTTGAAAAAGGGGAGGCGTATCAGCCCCTCCCTTGTCAAAGGGGAGGGGTTGGGGCTTAGCTTGCCGCCTGTTGCGCCGTCGACGCCAGGAAGTCCTGGGCGAAGCGTTGCAGCACGCCGCCCGCCTCGTAGACCGAGACCTCCTCGGCGGTGTCGAGGCGGCAGGTCATGGGCACCTCGAGCGTCTCGCCGTTGCGCCTGTGGATCACCAGCACGAGATCGGCGCGCGGCTGGCGCTCCCCCACCACATCGTAGGTCTCGGTGCCGTCCAGCCCAAGAGTGAGGCGGCTGGTGCCCGGCTTGAACTCCAGCGGCAGCACCCCCATGCCAATGAGGTTGGTGCGGTGAATGCGCTCGAAGCCTTCCGCTGCTATCACCTCCACCCCGGCGAGCCGCACCCCCTTGGCTGCCCAGTCGCGGGACGAGCCCTGACCGTAATCGGCGCCCGCCACGATGATCAGCGGCTGCTTGCGGGCCATGTAGGTTTCGATGGCTTCCCACATCCGCATGACCCGGCCCTCCGGCTCGACCCGGGCCAAGGAGCCCTTCTTCACCGCGCCGTTCACCACAGCCATCTCGTTGACCAACTGGGGGTTGGCGAAGGTGGCGCGCTGGGCAGTCAGGTGATCGCCACGGTGGGTGGCGTAGGAGTTGAAGTCCTCCTCCGGCAGGCCCATCTTCGCCAGGTATTCCCCGGCCGCGCTGCTGCGCATGATGGCGTTGGAGGGGGAGAGGTGATCCGTGGTGATGTTGTCCGGCAACAGCGCCAGCGGTCTCATCCCCTTGAGGGTACGCTCACCCGCCAGCGCCCCTTCCCCCTCTTTTTGCCAATACGGTGGGCGACGGATATAGGTGCTCTGCGGACGCCAGTCGTACAGGGGCGCCACCTTGGGGCCACTCTCTTCCTCTATGGTGAACATGGGGATATAGACTTGGCGGAACTGCTCCGGCTTCACCGAGGCCCTGACCACGGCATCGATCTCGTCATCTGACGGCCAGATGTCTTTCAGGCGAATTTCCTTACCGTCCACCACTCCCAGCACATCCTTCTCGATGTCAAAACGCATGGTGCCCGCGATGGCGTAGGCCACCACCAGGGGCGGCGAGGCGAGGAAGGCCTGCTTGGCATAGGGGTGGATGCGGCCGTCGAAGTTGCGGTTGCCCGAGAGCACTGCGGTGGCGTAGAGATCGCGGTCGATGATCTCCTGCTGGATGGCCGGATCCAGCGCGCCGGACATGCCGTTGCAGGTGGTGCAGGCGAAGGCCACTATGCCGAATCCGAGCCGCTCCAGCTCGCTGTCTAGCCCCGCTTCTTTCAGGTAAAGCGCGACTGTCTTGGAGCCCGGTGCCAGGGAGGATTTGACCCAGGGCTTGCGGGCAAGCCCGAGCCGATTGGCGTTGCGCGCCAAGAGGCCGGCGGCAATCACGTTGCGCGGGTTGCTGGTGTTGGTGCAACTGGTGATGGCGGCGATGATCACGGCCCCATCCGGCAGCAGGCCGTCGGCCTCCTGGGTGCGGACCTTGTCCAGATCCACGGCGATGCCGCGCGCGGCGAGATCGGCCACCGGCAGGCGGCGGTGGGGGTTGGAGGGGCCCGCCAGGGTGCGCACCACTGTCGACAAGTCGAAGTGCAGCACCCGCTCGTACTGGGCGCTCGCCAGAGCGTCGGCCCAGAGACCCGCCTCCTTGGCATAGGTCTCCACTAGCCTGACCTGGTCGCCGTCCCGGCCGGTGAGGCGCAGGTAGTCGAGGGTCTGCTGGTCGATGAAGAACATGGCCGCGGTGGCGCCGTACTCAGGCGCCATGTTGGAGATGGTGGCGCGATCGCCGAGGGTGAGGGCGGCGGCGCCCTCGCCACGAAACTCCAGGTAGGCGCCGACCACCTTCTGCTGGCGCAGGAACTCGGTGAGCGACAGCACCAGATCGGTGGCTGTGATGCCGGGCTGCGGCTTGCCGGAGAGTTCGACGCCGACGATCTCTGGCAGCCGCATCCAGGAGGCGCGCCCCAGCATCACGTTCTCGGCCTCTAACCCACCGACCCCGACGGCTATGACGCCGAGGGCATCCACGTGGGGGGTGTGGCTGTCGGTGCCGACGCAGGTATCCGGGTAGGCCAGGCCGCGATCGGCGTGGATGACAGGGGACATCTTCTCCAGGTTGATCTGGTGCATGATGCCGTTGCCCGGCGGGATCACCTCTATGTTCTTGAACGCCTGCTTGGTCCAGTTGATGAAATGGAAGCGATCCTCGTTGCGGCGATCCTCGATGGCGCGGTTCTTGGCAAAGGCGTCCGGGTCGAAGCCACCGCACTCCACGGCCAGGGAGTGGTCGACGATCAGCTGCACCGGCACCACAGGGTTGACCTGGGCGGGATCCCCCCCCTGATCGGCGATGGCATCGCGCAGGCCGGCGAGGTCCACCAGGGCGGTCTGGCCCAGGATGTCGTGGCACACCACGCGCGCCGGGAACCAGGGGAAGTCGCGATCGCGCTTGTTATGGACGATCTGGCCGAGGCACTCGGTGAGGATGGCCGGATCGCACCGGCGCACCAGATTCTCGGCGTGCACGCGGGCGGTGTAGGAGAGCCTGTCCCAGACGCCGGGGGCGATGGCGTTCACCGCCTCCCGGGCGTCGAAGTAGTCAAGCTGTGTGCCGGGCAGGGGCTTGCGATATTGAGTGTTTACCATCACTTGCGCTCCTTGAGCGGCACGAAGGTCAGATCTTCCGGGCCGACATAATTGGCGCTCGGGCGGATGATCTTGCCGTCGATGCGCTGCTCGATGACGTGAGCGGACCAGCCGGAGGTGCGGGCGATGACGAACAGCGGGGTGAACATGGCGGTGGGCACTCCCATCATGTGGTAGCTGACGGCGCTGAACCAGTCGAGGTTCGGGAACATCTTCTTGGCCTCCCACATGGTGGACTCCAGTCGCTCGGCGATGTCGAACATCTTGGTGTTGTGCTGCTCCAGACTGAGCGCGCGGGCCACCTCTTTAATCACCTTGTTGCGGGGATCGGAGACGGTGTAGACCGGGTGGCCGAAACCGATGACCACTTCCTTCTTCTCGATGCGGGCACGGATGTCGGCCTCGGCCTCGTCCGGATTGTCGTAACGCTTCTGGATCTCGAAGGCTACCTCGTTGGCGCCGCCGTGCTTGGGCCCGCGCAGGGCACCGATGGCGCCGGTGATGCAGGAGAACATGTCGGAGCCGGTGCCGGCGATGACGCGGCCGGTGAAGGTGGAGGCGTTGAACTCGTGCTCGGCATAGAGGATGAGGGAGGTGTGCATGGCGCGCACCCAGGAGTCACGGGGCTTCTCACCGTGCAGCAGGTGCAGGAAGTGGCCGCCGATGGAGTCGTCGTCGGTCTCCACATGGATGCGCTTGCCGTTGTGACTGAAGTGGTACCAGTAGAGCAGCACTGAGCCTAAGCAGGCCATCAGCTTGTCGGCGATGTCCCGGGCACCCGGGTGATTGTGATCGTCCTTCTCCGGCGACAGACACCCCAGCACCGAGACGGCGGTGCGCATCACATCCATGGGGTGGGCGGAGGGGGGCAACTGCTCCAGGGCTGTCCTGACCCCGGTGGGCAGGCCGCGCAGGGCCTTGAGCTTGGCCTTGTAGGCGGCGAGCTCGGCCACATTGGGCAGATGGCCGTGCACCAGCAGGTGGGCTATCTCTTCAAACTCGCAGCTGGTGGCCACATCCAGGATGTCATAGCCACGGTAGTGCAGATCGTTGCCGGAGAGGCCCACGGTGCACAGGGCGGTGTTGCCGGCGGCGGTGCCGGAGAGGGCGACGGATTTCTTCGGCTTGAAGCCGGTGGTTTCGGGCAGGGCGCTCATCACATGTTTCCTCATTCAGTCCGTTGAAGCGCCGGCCGCCAGCATGAGACGGCCGGTCGGCGTGTTATTCCTTGGTAGACAGGTCCTGGGTGAACAGCCTGTCCAGGGTCTGCTCGTAGTGGTGGTAGCCGAGGAAGTCGTAGAGGGACTCCCGGGTCTGCATGGTGTCGACCACGGCGCGCTGGTGGCCGTCGCGGCGAAGCTGCTGATAGACGTTGAGGGCGGCCTGGTTGGCGGCGCGGGCGGCGCTCAGGGGGTAGAGCACCATGTCGACGCCGTGGGCCGCGAGGGCTTCCTTGTCAAACAGCTCCGTCTTGCCGAACTCGGTCATGTTGGCGAGGATCGGCACCCCTGCCGCCTGCTTGAAGCTGTCGTACTGGCCCAGCTCGGTGACCGCCTCGGCGAAGATCATGTCGGCGCCGGCGGCCACATAGGCGGCTGCGCGCTCCAGGGCCGAGCCCAGCCCCTCCACCGCCAGGGCGTCGGTGCGGGCCATGATGACGAAGCTCTCGTCCTGGCGGGCATCCACCGCCGCCTTGATCCTGTCCACCATCTCGGCGATGGAGACCACCGCCTTGTTCGGCCTGTGGCCGCAGCGTTTCTGGGCCACCTGATCCTCCATATGCACGGCGGCGACCCCGCCACGCTCGAAGGCGCGGATGGTGCGGGCGATGTTGAAGGCGCCGCCCCAGCCGGTGTCTATGTCCACCAGGAGCGGCACCTGAGTCGCGGCCGTGATGCGTTCGGCATCGATGAGCACGTCGTTCATGGAGGTCATGCCGAGATCCGGCAGGCCGAAGGAGGCGTTCGCCACCCCGGCGCCGGAGAGGTAGAGGGCCTTGAAGCCGCTGCGCTCGGCCATCAGCGCCATGTAGGCGTTGATGGTGCCGACGATCTGCAGGGGTTTCTCATTGGCCAGCGCGGTGCGAAAACGCGTCCCGGCCGAGAGGGACAAGTTAGACATAGTGACTCCTTTCATGCTGCTCATGTTTTGCTGTGAATAGAAGCATCTCACACTACGTTGACGTTAACGTCAATTATGCTTAAGTCCAAGGCCCGTCACTGAGCGGGCACAGGCGGCTGCTTCCTGAATAATTCCTTTTAATTCAACTAAATACCTTCACGTTCCAACACCTGCTCGGCCATGTCACCTCGCCGTCATGGGGGAACAGGGCCGATTCTGTCGTCTTCCACGAGGGGGGGCAACGGATTCGAAGGGGGGTGTCATGAGATGAAAAGTGGCTGTCGCCCGATGCAAAGCGGCCATTCACCCAACCCCCTAGATTCAATCCGGACGATGCATTTCATTCACGAACGGATTGGAGAACAGAGATGGCCAACGCCATACGCTTTTATGAAACCGGGGGCCCGGACGTGCTGCGCTACGAAGAGGTGGCGGTGGGCGAGCCCGGTCCCGGCCAGGTGCGCCTGCGCCATGCCGCGGTCGGCCTCAACTATGCCGACACCTATTTTCGCAACGGCACCTACCCCATCCCCATGCCCAATGGCCTCGGTGTCGAGGCAGCCGGGGTGGTGGAGGCGGTGGGCGAGGGGGTCGGCAACGTGGCGGTGGGCGATCGCGTCACCTACACCGGCTTTATCAACACCCTCGGCGCTTACTCTACCGAGCGTTTGATCCCGGCCGCCCCCCTCATCAGGCTGCCGGACAGCATCAGCTGCGAGACCGCCGCCGCCATGACCATGCGGGGTCTCACCTCTGCCTACCTGATGCGCCGCATCCACGCCTTCAAGCCCGGTGACAGCATCTTGCTGCACGCGGCTGCGGGTGGGGTCGGCCTCATCGTCGCCCAGTGGGCCAAGCTGCTGGGGCTGACGGTGATAGGCACCGTCTCGAGCGACGCCAAGGCCGAGCTGGCCCGCGCCCACGGCTGCGATTTCACCATCGACTACAGCCGTGAAGATGTGGCCACCCGGGTGCGCGCCCTGACCGGCGGCGCCGGGGTCGACGTGGTGTTTGACAGCGTCGGCAAGAGCACCTTCATGGGTTCGCTCGATTCTCTTAAACGCCGCGGCCTCATGGTCTGCGTCGGCACCGCCTCCGGCCCCATCGAGGGTTTCAACCCGCAGCTGCTGGCCATGAAGGGCTCCCTCTACCTGACCCGTCCGGCTTTGGCCGACTACATCGCCGATCCCGCCGAGAAGGAAGTGCTGGCCGGCGAGCTGTTCGATCACGTGGCCAGCGGCCGGATCAAGATAGAGATCAACCAGCGTTACGAACTGCAGGATGCGGCGCAGGCCCACCGGGATCTGGAGGCGCGCCAGACCACGGGCTCCTCCGTCTTCATCATCTAGGCCAAGGATCCCAGGCCAGCCCGAACTGGAGGGCGGCGCCTGTAGCACTGACTTGTCATTCAGGGAGAGAGACATGCGTGTAGAACAACTGACCTGCCACATCGGCGCCGAACTGAGCGGCGTCAACCTGGCGGACGCCGTTCACGATGAGGGGCTGTTCGCCGAGATCCGTGCCCTCCTGCTCAGGCACAGGGTGCTGTTCTTGCGCCGGCAGGAGATAAGCCGCGCCGATCACCTGGCCTTCGCCCGCCGCTTCGGCGAGCTGGAGGATCACCCGGTGGCGGGCAGCGATCCGGACAACCCCGGCCTGGTGCGCATCTACAAGTCCCCGGAGCTACCCAACGATCGCTACGAGAACGCCTGGCACACCGACGCCACCTGGCGCGCCCAACCACCCATGGGGTGCGTGCTGCGCTGCGTGGAGTGTCCGCCCGTGGGGGGCGACACCCTCTGGGCCAACATGGTGGTGGCCTACGAGCAGCTGCCGGGGGAGATCAAGGAGAAGATCGCCGGCCTGCGTGCCCGTCACAGCATAGAGGCGAGCTTCGGGGCTGCCATGCCCATAGAGAAGCGGCTCGCCTTGAAGACGCAGTTCCCGGATGCGGAGCACCCCGTGGTGCGCACCCACCCGGAGACCGACGAGAAGATCCTCTTCGTCAACGCCTTCGCCACCCACTTCACCAACTACCACACCCCGGCCCATGTGCGCGTCGGCCAGGACTACAGCATGGGGGGCAGCGATCTGCTGCGCTACCTCATCAGCCAGGCCTATATCCCCGAGTATCAGGTGCGCTGGCGCTGGCAGCCGGGCAGCATCGCCATCTGGGACAACCGCAGCACCCAGCACTATGCCGCCATGGACTACCCCCCCAGCCATCGCAAGATGGAGCGGGCCGGGATCATGGGGGATACCCCCTTCTGATCAAGCCCCGGGCCCCGGGCCCGGAGGATGTCACCACCCCAGGCGCTTCATGGAAGGCCACCCAATTTAAGGAATGAACAGATGCAATTTTTTGACGATTCCCTGCACCCGGAAAACATGGAAAAGGTGGTCATCACCGTGGCCCCCTATGGCCCTGAGTGGGCCCCTGGCGACTTCCCGGAAGACATCCCGGTGACCATGGAGGAGCAAGTCCAGAAGGCGGTCGACTGTTTTGATGCTGGCGCCACCGTGCTGCACCTGCACGTGCGCGAGCTGGACGGCACCGGCTCCAAGCGGCTGTCCAAGTTCAACGAGCTGATCGCCGGGGTCCGCAAGGCGGTGCCCGACATGATCATCCAGGTGGGGGGCTCCATCTCCTTCGCGCCGGAAGGGGAGGGCGAGGCGGCCAAGTGGCTCTCCGACGACACCCGCCACATGCTGGCGGAGCTGACCCCGAAACCGGATCAGGTCACGGTCGCCATCAACACCACCCAGATGAACATCATGGAGCTGCTCTATCCGGAGTACCTGGCAGGCACCTCCCTGGCGAACCCCGCCTACCAGGCGGCCTACAGCGAGATGACGGTGCCGGCCGGCCCGGCCTGGGTGGCCGAGCACTTGAAGCGCCTGATGGCGAGCGGCATCCAGCCTCACTTCCAGCTGACCGGCATGCACGCCCTGGAGACCCTGGAGCGGCTGGTGCGCAAAGGGGTCTACATGGGCCCGCTGAACCTCACCTGGATCGGCATCGGCGGCGGTTTTGATGGCCCCAACCCGTTCAACTTCATGAACTTCGTCCACCGTGCGCCGGACGGAGCCTGCGTCACCGCCGAGTCGCTGCTCAAAAACGTGCTGCCCTTCAACATGATGGCCATGGCCATGGGGCTGCATCCCCGCTGCGGCATAGAGGACACCATCATAGGCCAGCACGGCCAGCGCATGAGCTCGGTGGAGCAGATCCGCCAGTGCGTGCGGGTCGCCCACGAGCTGGGCCGCGAGGTGGCGAGCGGCAAGGAGGCGCGCGCCATCTACCGCATCGGCGTGCAGTACGACAGCGTGGAGGAGACGCTGCTGGCCAACGGCATGGCGCCGAACCGGACCCTGGGCCAGAAAGGGGTGCCACAGCGGTCCTGAGCCAGATGGGTCGCCGTAACGCTGGCGGGGCGGCGACCCCCCGACTCTGTTTGCCAAACGGCCTTGCGCCTTGCACTATGCAGCACGCAGGGTAATTGAGTGATGAGTCAATATTGTCTGGTCGGTGGCCTCTGCCGCCGGTCCGTTGACCGAAAAACCGAACCCAATTTGCAGTAGCACGAGGGATTGTATGGCTACGTATCATATCGATGACGACCCAGAGGCCGGCAAGGTTGCCGTGCCCCGTCGTTATGCCTGGATAGTGTTTGCGCTGACCTTCGGTCTGCTCATCTCCGATTACATGTCGCGCCAGGTGCTCAACGCCGTCTTCCCCATGCTCAAGGGGGAGTGGGCGCTCTCCGACACCCAACTGGGGCTGCTCAGCGGCATAGTGGCGCTGATGGTCGGGTTGCTGACCTTTCCCCTCTCCCTGCTCGCCGACAGGTTCGGCCGGGTCAAGAGCCTGGCCATGATGGCCGCGCTCTGGAGCCTGGCGACCCTGGGCTGCGCCCTGGCCCAGGACTATGAGCAGATGTTCATCGCCCGCTTCCTGGTGGGGGTGGGGGAAGCCGCCTACGGCAGCGTCGGCATCGCCGTGGTGGTCTCTGTGTTCCCGCGGGAGATGCGGGCCACCCTCTCCGGCGCCTTCATCTCCGGCGGCATGTTCGGCTCTGTGCTCGGCATGGCCACCGGGGGCGTGCTGGCGCACTTCCTCGGCTGGCGCTGGGCCTTCGCCGGCATGGCCCTGTTCGGCCTGGTGCTGGCGGCCATCTATCCCCTCATCGTCAAGGAGGCGCGGATCTCCCAGGCCAGCCGGGCGGCGCGGGGAAGCACAGAGGCGGGCCGCAATCCCCTGCGCAGCCTCTATTCCAGCCGCTCGGTGATCTCGGCCTATGTGGGCAGCGGCCTGCAGCTGTTCGTCGGCGGCACCGTCATCGTCTGGATGCCGAGCTATTTCAACCGCTACTACGGGCTGGACACGGACAAGGCGGGGCTCATGGCCGCCATCATAGTGCTGTGCAGCGGCGCCGGCATGATCCTCTGCGGCATGCTGAGCGATCGGCTGTGCCGCAACCGGCCGGATCGCAAGATAAGCCTCGCCATCGCCTATTGCCTCGGGAGCTGTCTGCTGCTCTCCCTGGCGTTTGCCCTGCCGGCCGGGTTGCCCCAGCTGCTGCTGATCGGTCTGGGGATGTTCATCGCCACCGGCACCTCGGGCCCCGCCGGTGCCATGGTGGCCAACCTCACCCACGCCAGCGTGCACGGCACGGCCTTTGCCACCCTGACCCTTGCCAACAACCTGCTTGGCCTCGCGCCCGGTCCTTTCATCACCGGCAAGGTCTCCGACCACATCGGCCTGGACAACGCCTTCCAGCTGGTGCCCCTCATCAGCATCGCGGCGGCCGCCGTCTTCTTCTACGGCAAGCGCCACTACCACAAGGACGTGGCCAGGCTCGACGGTGACGTCCGCCAGATCATCACGGGCCCCCAGGGCAGCGAGGTGGGGGCATGAGGCTCAGCATCGAGGTCTATATGGATTTCATCTGCCCCTGGTGCCTCATCGGCAAACGCCAGCTGGCGCAGGCCCTGACCCAACTGCGGGCAGAGCGGCCCGAGGTGCGGGTCGATGTGCACTGGCGCGGGGTGCAACTGCTGCCCGCGCTGCCGGTGCAGGGGGAGGATTTTCACGACTTCTACCTGCGGCGCCTTGGCAGCGAACAGGCCATGGGCCTGCGTCAGGCCCAGGTGCGACAGGCGGCGGCCAGCGTCGGCGTTGCGCTGGACTTTGGCCATATCCCCCGCATGCCGAACACGGCCGATGCCCACCGCCTGTGGCAACGGGCCTGCCAGCTGGGATCGCCGGCGCAGCTGGACGCGTTGCTGGAGTGGCTGTTTGCCTGCCACTTCCTGCACGGCGGGGATCTGGGGGATGGCGCTACCTTGCTGGGGCTGGCCGAGGCGGCGGGCTTTGGGTCCGCCGATCTGGTGAGCAGCCTGCAGGGGGACGGGACTCCCTTCCACTGCGATCTGCCCGGGGCGGCCCAGCAGGGGGTGCCCAGCTTCGTGATGGGGGAGGGGCTGACTCTTAGCGGGGCCCAGCCGGTGGCGAAGCTGCTGGCCAGCCTGCGCCAGGCGCTGGATGCGGCGGCCGGGGCGTCGGCGCGAGTCTTGGTGCCTGCCGAGCGGGTGCCTGAACCGGGCAAGCGGATCCTCATCGAAGCCCGGGGCAAGAGCCTGGTGCTGTTCAATGTCGATGGCCGCTTCCACGCCATCGACGACAGCTGCCCCCACCAGGGGGCTTCCCTGTGTGGCGGTCGGCTGGAGGGGGAGCTGATCCAGTGCCTGGCCCACGGCCTGCGCTTCAACCTGACGACGGGGCTGCTGCTGAACTCGACCCGGCTCAGGGTCGGCCGCTACCCGGTCGAGCGGGAGGGAGAGGGGCTCTCCATCCTCATCGCCCCCCGGGAGGTCAGCCCATGCTCACCCTGACCATGACGGATCGCTATCAGCGGGTGCGGACCCTGGCCCCCGGCATGGCGGTCAGCATCACGGTGGCGGCGGCCGCCACCTTCCTCTCCGAGCACTACGGCGCCCCCGTGCTGTTGTTCGCCCTGCTGCTCGGCATGGGGCTCAACTTCCTCTCCGCCGAGGGGACCTGCAAGGCGGGCATCGAATTCACCGCGCGCAGCGTGCTGCGGATCGGGGTCGCCCTGCTCGGCATGCGCATCACCCTGGGCCAGATCGCCGAGCTGGGCTGGATGCCGGTGCTGCTGGTGGTCACCCTGGTGGTGGTCACCATCAGTCTCTCCGTGGTGGCGGCCAGGCTGATGGGATTCCAGCGGCTGTTCGGCATGCTGACCGGGGGGGCGACCGCCATCTGCGGCGCCTCCGCCGCCCTGGCCCTGGCCGCCTCCTTGCCCAATCACCCCCAGAAGGAGCGCGCCACCCTGTTTACCGTGATCGGGGTCTCCGTGCTCTCGACCCTGGCGATGATCCTCTACCCCATGATCGCCCGCTTCTTCGAGCTGACGCCGGTGGAGGCGGGGGTCTTCCTCGGCGCCACCATTCACGACGTCGCCCAGGTGGTGGGGGCCGGCTACAGCATGTCCACCGAGACCGGGGACGTGGCCACCGTGGTCAAGCTGATGCGGGTCGCCATGCTGCTGCCGGTGATCCTGGTGGCCGCCATGATCACCCGCAGGCAGGGGGCGGATGGCCCCTTGGGCAAGCGTCCGCCCCTGCTGCCCCTGTTTGCCGTCGGCTTCCTGGTGCTGGCCTGCATCAACAGCACAGGCTGGGTGCCCGTCCCGTTGCAGGAGGGGGTCAACGGCCTGTCACGCTGGTGCCTGGTCATCGCCATCGCCGCCATCGGCATGAAGACCCAGCTCAAGGAGCTGGCGGCGGTCGGCATCAAGCCCATCCTGCTGATGGTGGGGGAGACCGCCTTCCTGGTCGCCCTGGTGCTGACCCTGATGCATTGGGGCATCAAGCCTTAGAAAGGCCGCGTTCGTCCGAATACGCGACCCTATTCGAACCTACAAACTCAATTGGCTGCGTAGGTTCGATTAGCCGCGTAGCGGCGTAATCGGACGATCACGATACGAGATCAATCAAAAAAACCGCAATAAACAAAAGTGCCCCCGTGGCCAACGGACTAGCCAGAGAGCAGAGAGGTAGTTATGAACAAGGTTTATCCCAGCGCCCAGGCCGCCCTGAGCGGCCTGGTGCAGGACGACATCACCATCGCCTCGGGGGGCTTCGGCCTGTGCGGCATCCCCGAGCAGCTCATCGAGGCGCTGAAGGGGAGCGGCAAGGGGGGCTTCACCATCATCAGCAACAACTGCGGGGTAGATGAGTTCGGGTTGGGGCCGCTGCTCCACAGCCGCCAGATAAAGAAGATGATCTCCTCCTACGTGGGGGGCAACAAGGAGTTCGAGCGCCAGTACCTCGCGGGGGAACTCATGCTTGAGTTCACCCCCCAGGGGACGCTCGCGGAGAAGCTGAGAGCAGGCGGCGCCGGCATCCCGGCCTTCTTCACCCGCACCGGCTACGGGACGCTCATCGCCGAGGGCAAGGAGACTCGCCAGTTCGACGGCGAGTGGTATGTGATGGAGCACGCCCTGACGGCGGACCTGGCCCTCATCAAGGGGGCCAGGGCCGACAAGGCGGGCAACCTGATGTTCAACAAGACGGCGCGCAACTTCAACCCGCTCTGTGCCAAGGCGGGGCGGGTCTGCGTCGCCGAGGTGGAGGAGATAGTCGAGGTGGGGGAGCTGGCCCCCGACGACATTCACCTGCCCGGCATCTATGTGCAGCGGCTGGTCCTGAGCCCCAACCCCGAGAAACGCATCGAAGTGCGAACAGTGAGGAGCTGACGATGGCCTGGACCCGTGAAGAGATGGCGCCGTGTTGCGCACAAGTGCTGCCGGCAGCGTTCGTTTTACAGCATTGCGCACTGAGGAGCAGATAGCGATGGCCTGGACCCGTGAAGAGATGGCGCAGCGCGCCGCACAGGAGCTGCAGGACGGCTTCTACGTCAACCTGGGGATCGGCCTGCCGACCCTGGTGGCCAACTATATCCCGGATGGCATGGAGGTGTGGCTGCAAAGCGAGAACGGCCTGCTTGGCATAGGCCCCTTCCCGAGTGAAGAGGCGCTCGATCCCGATCTCATCAACGCCGGCAAGCAGACCATCACCACATTGCCCGGCAGCAGCTTCTTCGACAGCGCAGAGAGTTTTGCCATGATCCGCGGCGGCCACATCAACCTGGCCCTGCTCGGGGCCATGCAGGTCTCCGAGCGCGGGGATCTCGCGAACTGGATGATCCCGGGCAAGCTGGTCAAGGGCATGGGGGGCGCCATGGATCTGGTGGCCGGGGTCAAGCGGGTGGTGGTGCTGATGGAGCACTGCGCCAAGGGAGGCGAGCACAAGATACTGGAGTGGTGCTCCCTGCCGCTGACCGGGGTCGGGGTGGTGGATCGCATCATCAGCGATCTCGCCGTGCTGGATGTGATCCCCGGGGGCCTTCGCCTGGTGGAGCTGGCCCCCGGCATCGAGTTCGCGCAGTTGCAGGCCGCTACCGGCTGCGCCATAACGCGCTGATCATCTGGCTTTCGGCGGGGAGGGGGCCTGGGCCTCTCCCCGCCGTTTTTATGTCTGACACCCCGCTTCCCCTTCGCCGAAACGCTTCCCCCACGCATGCAGCCCATCCCGCCAGACAGGTGAACAGGCCCGGATCCGGGGTTGTCTGACACCGCTTCCGGCGCCCTTTGCCATCCGCCACCTGCGCTGTCATCAAATGAAAAGTGGCTGACGTTCAATGGCAAGCGTGGCCCGGGAGGGAGGCCTTACAGTCGGCACACAAGAGAGAAAGAGCGGGCTCATCAGAGCGAGCGACACCCCGGGACCGATGCAAAAACAGAGCTGCATCCTCGAGAGCCAGACAAGGCGGTGCGCCATCAGCCAGGTCATCTCCCTTGCATCAAAGCCAACGGAAACGGCGACTGAACAGATAACAACAACGACATCAGATGACGACACTCGGAGAGACTGTAATGGATTACAAGCACACGAGTCATGGTGGCGGGGCCCTGCGCCTGCGCCTGCTGACGACGGCCATCGCGGCCGTCCTCATGCCCACCGTTCAGGCGGTCGAGGTCGATACCGGGAGTGAAGAGTGGTCCGTTCGCTTCGACAACACCGGCAAGTTCAACTACGGCATACGCACCGAGAGTGCCGATGAGCGGATGCTCGCCACCCCGAACAACAACGACGGGGACTACAACTTCAAGGATGCCGGGGATACCGTCACCACCCGCTTCGATCTGCTGACCGAGCTGGACGTGGTGAACAAGGGCAACACCGGCTTTCGCATCAGCGCCGCCAGTTGGTATGACTATGCCTACCGCGACGTCGGTGCCGACGAGAACCCCCTCATCAACGGCAACAGCGCCAGCTCCGGCATCGTCGGGCTGCCCCCGGTGGCGGGCAACCGCCATCTGAGCGACTATGCGGATCGCTACTACCATGGCCCCTCCGGCGAGCTGCTCGACGCCTTCGTGTTCCACAACATGGAGCTGGGCGACGAGTCCCTGCTCGGGGTCAAGATAGGGCAGCACAACCTCTTCTGGGGGGAAACCCTGCTGAGCCCGGTGCACTCGATGAGCTATGGCCAGTCGGGCCTGGATCTCGCGAAGCTCGCGGCCTCCCCGGGGACGGAAGCGAAAGAGCTGTTCGTGCCCCGCAACCAGATCTCCGCCTCCTTCACCCTGAACCCGGAGTGGACCTTCGCCGCCCAGTACTTCCTGGACTGGAACGCCGCCCGCCTGCCGGAAGCCGGCACCTATTACGGCAGCTCGGATCTGGTGGGCTTCGGTGCCCACTCCTTCCTGCTGGGCCACACCGGCGGGCCGGGTCTGGCCGGACCGAGCGGCACCCTCAGCAACATTCGCCGTGGCGCCGACATCGAGCCGGGCAAGCACGGCGACTGGGGCATCATGGCCAAGTGGTCCCCCGAGGCGCTGGATGCGACCCTGGGGGCCTTCTACCGCCGTACCGCCGACATCCTGCCCCAGGCTGTGCTCGATGCCCGTGGCATGACCATTCGCGGGGCGGCGCCCCTGCCGGCCGGGGCCGTGCCGAACCTGCGCCAGTCCATCGCCAACACCAGCTACGCCCTGGCCTATGGGGACGAGATCGACATCTTTGGCCTCAGCCTCTCCAAGGATGTGGCCGGGGTCAGCGTCGGCAGCGACCTCAACTATCGCCAGCAGATGCCCCTCTCCAGCATCCCGGCCCTGCTCAGTGCCACTGGGCCCGGGGGACTGGCCAACGGTTTCGGGATCCCGGCCCCCGTGCTCGGCCCCCGTCATCCGGACACCGGGGTGATCACCGATGACTCCGATGGTTACAGCGCCACCGGCGATACCCTGCACTGGACCCTCAACGGCCTGATGACCTTCGCCGACACGGCGCTGTTCGACGGCGCCGCCCTGCTCGGGGAGCTCTACTGCAGCAACCTGCTGAGCCTGAATGACCACAACAAGGCGCTCTACAAGGGGGAGGACAGCTACACCGGCATCGACAAGCCCACCCGGGACAACTGGGGACTGGCGGTCAACTTCACCCCGACCTGGTATCAGGTCCTGCCGGGGGTCGACATGACCATGCCGCTCTCGGTGAACTGGGGGCTGGCTGGCATCTCCCCGGTCCAGGCGGGCGGGGCGAAAGACACCGGCAGCTATGCGGTGGGGCTAGGCGCCACCCTCTACAACCAGTACTTCGTCGATCTGAAATACGTGGACTCCTTTGGCAAGTCTGCCGAGTGCAATGACGGTGCCGAGGACGGTGCCACCCCCAATGCCCTCGATGGTGCCCAGCGCAACACCTGTTATGCCGGTGGTTACGCCTCCTTCTCCGGTGGCGGCGCCACCACGGAAGACAGAGGCGCCATCTACCTGACCCTGAAGAGCACTTACTGAGTCAATCGACCGAGTCGGAGAACGAGATATGACATTCAACAAGACCATGCTGGCCGCCTCCCTCACCCTGGCCCTCGCGGGCCAGGCACTGGCCGCCGTCTCCAGCAGCGAAGCCGCACAGCTCGGCACCAGTCTGACCCAGGTGGGCGCCGAGGCGGCCGCCAACGCCGATGGCAGCATCCCCGCCTACAGCGGGGGCCTGACCACGCCCCCCGCCGGCTTCAAGGCCGGTGACAGCATGCGCCCGGATCCCTATGCGGGTGAGCAGCCGCTCCTGGTCATCACCGGCAAGAATGCGGCCCAATACCAGGGGGCGCTGACTGCCACCACGGCGGAGCTGCTCAAGCGCTTCCCGGACTTCAGGGTGGACCTCTACCCGACCCACCGCAGCGTGGCGCTGCCCCAGGCGGTGCTGGACAACACCAGGCAGAACGCGCTCAGCGCCATCACCCTGGCGGGGGGCATGGCGGTGGACAAGGTGTTGCCGGGCATTCCCTTCCCCATCCCCAAGAGCGGGGCCGAGGCGATGTGGAACTTCCTGCTGCGCTACCAGGGGGTGAACATCGCCACCAAGTACGACTCCTGGAACGTGGACGCCGCCGGGGTGGCGGCCCTCTCCACCACGGGGCAGGCCTTCATCAACTACGCCATCTACGAGGACATGAACAAGCCCATCTCGGCCAGGGACACCTACTACCAGATGAAGCTCCATTACACGGGTCCGGCCCGCCGCGCCGGCGAGGCCATCATGCTGCGCGACGCCGCCAACCCCCTGGAGCAGCCGCGCAAGGCCTGGCAGTACCTGCCTGGCCAGCGACGGGTCAAGCTGGCGCCTAACCTGGCCTACGACACCCCGAACCCGGGCACCTCGGGGGCGGGCACCTATGACGACGTGTTCGTGTTCAACGGGGCGCTGGACCGCTTCGACTGGAAGCTGGTGGGCAAGCAGGAGATGATCGTGCCCTACAACACCTATCGGCTGACCTATCAGTCCGATGCCAGGGCGCTGACCACCCCCAACTTCCTGTCACCGGATCACGTGCGCTGGGAGAAGCACAGGGTCTGGGTGGTGGAGGGCAACCTCAAGGCCGGTGAGCGCCACATCTACGCCAAGCGGCGCTTCTACCTGGACGAAGACAGCTGGGTGGCGCTGGCCTCCGATCAGTACGACGCCCGTGGTCAGCTCTATCGCGGCTCCTTCGCCTTCCTGAGCCAGAGCTACGACAAGCAGACCCCGGACGCCACCCCCTTCATGATCTATGACCTGGTGGCGGGCAGCTACAACATCAACGGCGTGGTGGGCCCCCATGGCGGCATCAAGTACGGCGATTCGCTGTCCAAGGCGAAGTGGTCGCCGGAGTCCCTGGCTGGCGCCGGGATCCGCTAAGCGGTAACAGGCCGTGCTGATCCCCACTGACCCCCTCCCGACCTCCCCCTTCAAAAGGGGGAGGTGAATCGCACCCTCCCCTTGCCAAGGGGAGGGCCGGGGTGGGGTTGTTGCGGCCATCCGATGGGTTTCGAAGACAAGGAAGTGGTATGGGTTTATTCAACAAGTTGGCGCTGTGCTGCGCCCTGCTGATGCAGGGTGCCGTGCTGGCGTCTGAATACATCGACGTGCTGGACTTGCCAGCCAAGCCGAGTGGGCTTGCCGAGCGCAGCCCCCTGCTGGATCTGGCCCGAGCCGGGTCGCGGCTGGTGGCGGTGGGGCAGCGGGGTCACATCCTCTATTCCGACGACGAGGGGCGGCGCTGGCAGCAGGCCAGGGTGCCGGTGAGCTCGGATCTCACCGCCGTCACCTTCCCCACTCCCGAGCAGGGCTGGGCCGTAGGGGGGGACGGGGTGGTGCTGCACAGCCAGGATGGCGGTGCCAGCTGGCAAAAACAGCTGGATGGCCGCCAGATTGGCGGGCTGGTGAGCGCCTTCTATGCCGCCAAGGCCGGGGCTGAGCCGGACAACGAACAGTGGGCCGCGCTGGTGGAAGAGGGCCAGCGGCTGGTGGAGGAGGGGGCCGACAAACCCCTGCTCGACGTCTGGTTTGAGGACGACAGGGTGGGCTACGTGGTCGGGGTCTTCAACCTGATACTGCGCACCCAGGATGGCGGCCTGCACTGGACGCCGATGCTGGATCGCACCGAGAACCCGGACGGGCTCCATCTCAATGCCATAGCCCCCGCCGGTGACGCCCTCTATCTGGTGGGCGAGCAGGGGCTGCTGCGCAAATGGGAGCCGCAGACGCAGCGCTTCGTCTCACTGCCCAGCCCCTATGACGGCAGCTTTTTCGGCCTGATCGGCCGCTCGGATGAGGTGATCGTCTATGGCCTGCGGGGCCATGCCTATCGCAGCACGGATGGCGGCCAGCAGTGGGTGCGGCTGGCCAGCCCGCTGCCCATCAGCATCAGCGCCGCGATGGAAGGGGCCGATGGCCAGTTCCGCCTGTTCACCCAGGCCGGCCATATGCTGCTGCAACGGGGCAACGAGCCGTTGACCCTGGCCCCCCTGGCCGAGCCATTGCCGGTGGCGGGCGCCGCCCTGACCGCCGATGGCACCCTGGCGCTGGTGGGCAGCCGCGGGGTGCGCACTCTTGGCGTCAAATAAGGTTTGTCAAAGCAGGCCGTCACCGGATGACGGCCCAATAACGATAACGAGGATCCAGAGATGGGCCATGTGAAGCAAGATTCGATGCCGGTGATCCGCGAGCTGAGCGCGTTCGACAGGCACTCAGGCAACCTGCTGGAGCGGCTGGTGTTCAACCACAGGGCGCTCTTCATGCTGGCGATGACGCTGGCGACCCTGGTGCTTGGCTACATGGGCGCGACCCGCCTGGTGCTGGCGCCCAGCTTCGAGAAAATGATCCCCCAGAGCCAGCCCTACATCAAAAACTTCCTGGAGAACCGGGACTCCCTGCGTGGCCTCGGCAACTCGGTGCGGGTGGTGGTGGAGCATACCCGGGGGGACATCTTCGACCCCGACTATTTGAGCGTCCTCAAGCGGGTCAATGACGAGCTGTTCCTGACCGAAGGGGTCGACCGGGCCTGGATGAAGTCCCTCTGGAGTCCGGCGGTGCGCTGGACCGAGGTGACCGAGGAGGGCTTCCAGGGCGGGCCCGTGATGCCGGATGCCTATCAGGGCTCGGCCTCTGACATCGAGCAGCTGCGCCAGAACATCAACAGAGCCGGCATAGTCGGCAGCCTGGTGGCGAACGACTTCAAGTCCAGCATGCTGATAGTGCCCCTGCTGGGCAAGGCCTCGGCCACCGGCAAGCCCCTCGATTACCATGCCTTCTCCCAGCGCATCGAGCAGTTGCGCAGCCAGATTGAATTTGACGGCAAGCCCCACCAGGCGGGGGAGGAGGGGACGGGCCAGTACAGGATCCGGGTGATCGGCTTTGCCAAGCTGGTCGGCGATCTCATCGACGGCCTCATCCAGGTGATCCTCTTCTTCGCCCTGGCGGTGGCGACCTCCCTGGTCATCATCTTCCTCTACACCCGCTGCGTGCGCAGCACCCTGCTGGTGGTGGGCTGCTCCCTGATCGCCGTGGTGTGGCAGCTCGGCATCATCGCCTGGCTCGGCTACGCCATCGACCCCTACTCTGTGCTGGTGCCCTTCCTCATCTTCGCCATCGGCGTCTCCCACGCGGCCCAGAAGATGAACGGCATCATGCAGGACATCGCCCGCGGCACCCACCGCCAGATAGCGGCGCGCTACACCTTCCGCCGC
Organism: Aeromonas sp. S16(2024); assembly: GCF_041403065.1. Lineage (NCBI taxonomy): Bacteria > Pseudomonadati > Pseudomonadota > Gammaproteobacteria > Aeromonadales > Aeromonadaceae > Aeromonas > Aeromonas sp. S16(2024). Next base: position 49,373 of record NZ_JBGLQX010000024.1, read on the forward strand.
CTCTTCCTCGCCGGGGTCACTGCGCTGCTGGCCGATGCGGTGGGCTTCGCCGTGCTGATGCTGATCGACATCCCCGTCATCCAGGATCTCGCCATCACCGCCAGCATAGGGGTGGCGGTGCTCATCTTCACCTCGCTGCTGCTGATGCCGGTGGCCCTCTCCTATGTGGGGGTGGGCCGCAAGGCGGCCGAGCGGGCGCTTGAGATAGAGACCCACGCCGCCGCCAACCAGGGCTTTGGCCGACTCTGGGCACTGCTGGATCGCTGCACCGAGCGCAAGTGGGCCACAGTGGTAGTGATCCTCGGCCTGGCGATGGGCATCGGCGGTTACCTGGTGAGCCTGCAGCTCAAGATTGGCGATCTGGACAGCGGCGCCCCCGAGCTGCGCGCGGATTCCCGCTACAACAGAGACAACGGCTACATCACCGGTCACTACGCGCTCTCGAGCGATCTCTTTGCGGTGATGATCAAGACGGCGCCCGAGGGGTGCCTCGACTACCGGACCCTGATCCTGGCGGATCGCCTGGGGTGGGAGTTGCAGCAGCATCCCGGCGTGCAGGCCACCAGCTCCCTGGTCAATGCGGTGCGCCAGATCACCGCCGGCACCTATGAGGGCAACCCCAAGCTCGCCAGCATCCAGCGCAACCAGAACGTGCTGAACTACGCCGCCCAGCAGGCCTCGGTCAACAGCCCGGAGCTGTTCAACACCGACTGCTCCCTGATGCCGGTGATCGCCTACTTGAAAGATCACAAGGCCGAGACCCTGAGCGGCGTGGTGGCCATCGCCGAGCGGTTTGCCCGGGAGAACGGCACGGCGGATCGCCAGTTCCTGCTGGCCGCGGGCAGTGCCGGCATAGAGGCGGCCACCAACATGGTGGTGCACGAGGCCAACCGCACCATGCTGCTCTACGTCTACCTGGCGGTGACCCTGTTCTGCCTCATCACCTTCCGTAGTTGGCGGGCGACTGTGGTGGCGCTGGTGCCCCTGATGCTCACCTCCGTGCTGTGCGAGGCGCTGATGGTATTCATGGGGATTGGCGTCAAGGTGGCGACCCTGCCGGTGATTGCGCTCGGGGTCGGCATAGGGGTGGACTACGCCCTCTACCTGCTGAGCGTGCAGCTGCACCATCAGCGCCAGGGCATGTCGCTGGTGGACGCCTATCGCCAGGCCGTGGCCTTCACCGGCCGGGTGGTGGGGCTGGTGGGCATCACCCTGGCCGCCGGCGTGGTGGCCTGGGTCTGGTCCCCCATCAAGTTCCAGGCCGACATGGGCATACTGCTCACCTTCATGTTCCTGTGGAACATGCTGGGGGCCCTGATCGGGGTGCCGGCGCTCTCCTGCTTCCTGCTCTCCGGGACTGGGGCCGTGCCTGCCCAGACGCGGGAGCGGCAGGAGGGGGATGCCAAAGAGGGGGCCAAGCCCTGCCGGCCCCCGGTGGGGGCCGACGTCAGCTAGCAATAGCCGTGGCACAGGAAAAAGAGAAGGGAGGCGCCATGCCTCCCTTCTCTCGTCTGGCGAATGGCGCCGGTGTTCAGCCGTAGGCGAGGCCGGTGGGTGCGGGCTGGGCCACCTTGGGCAGGCCCTTGTGGCGGGAGCGCCAGGTGGCCGGCGGCATGCCGAACTGGGCGCTGAACCAGCGGGTGAAGGAGCTCGGCATGGAGTAACCCAGCATGTCGGCGATGTGGCCCAGCGAATAGCCGGAGTTTTGCAGGTAGCGCATCACCAGATCCCGGCGAACGTCGTTGACCAGCTCGCTGAAGGTGACGCCGCTCTCCTCCAGATGGCGCTGCAGGGTGCGCACGTTCATCCCCAGGGTGCGGGCTATCTGCTCTATGGTGGCGCGCCCCATGGGCAGCAGCAGATAGATGGCCTTGCGCACGTCCGTCATCAGGGATTGCTGGGTCTCCACCAGCAGGGTGTCGAGGTACTGGCGCGCATGGCGGGCCATGGCCTGGTTGGCCAGGGGGTTTGGAATATCCAGATCGGCGGCCTGGCAGACGATGCCGTTGAACTCGCTGCCAAACTCCAGCTTGCAGCCGAACAGCCGCTTGTGGATGGAGAGATCCGCCGGTGCATCATGGGTGAAGTTGACGCTGATGGGATGCCAGTTGGCGCCGACCCCGACCTGGGCCGCACAGAAGCGATACATGACGCCGACCGCGAGCTCGGTGGCCTGGCGCGACGGCATGGGGGCGTCTGTGATGATCTCCTCGCGAATGATCACCGCCTTGCCCGCCTCCTCGATGAAGATGGCCAGGGCATTATTGAACAGGTGTATGTACTGCACTATGACCTGCAAGGCCTCGCGCAGATTGGGCTGATAGCTCAGCAGCAGGCTGATTTCGCCAAAGTCCGACAGCTGGCGATGCTCCGCCATGCGCAGACCCAGGCTCTGGCAGTTCCCGGTGCGGGCGGACAGCTCGAGCAGGTTGACTATGGTGGAGACGGGGATGCGCTGATTGGGCACATCCAGAATGGAGGCGCTGAGGCCCGCTTGCGACAACAGGTTGGGGGTATTGAGGCCCAGTTGGCGGGCGACATCGAGATAGTTGGTGAGGGTGGCGGCTCTGGCAAGGAGGGTCATGATGCAATTTCCATGGCGACAGCTCATCTGCCGGTTGCTTGTTGTTAACTGTTTTTTATCATTTCATTTACAAGTTGGAAAGTGCTTATTAACTGATCTATTAGTCGCAGGTGCCATGTGATGACCCTGCGTGCCAGCCCGCCTCATGGCCTTTCGAGTCCGGCTCTCTCCCGCCCCCTGGTCCTCAGGTCACCCGGCTTCTGTCATATAAAGACAACTCCATGGCATCCAAGGTAAAGCAGCCGGGAGCCTGGCACCTTACTGTGGTCCTGATGTCATCCGGCCGTCGCCGGAGCGCCTGAACAGGGGAGGAGAGATGAAGGCATTTCAGCCCGAGGCCACAGTACTGATGGTGCCCGGCCTGCGTGACCATGTGGCGGATCACTGGCAGACCCTGCTCGCCGAGCGGCTTGAGAAGGTGGTGACAGTGCCGCCGCTCGCCTCGGACAAGCTGAGCTGCCGGGCCAGGGTCGAGGCCATAACGCAGGCGCTGGCGCGCATCCAGGGCCCGGTGATCCTGGTGGCACACAGCGCCGGGGTGCTGATGCTGGCTCACTGGGTGGCGCAGCAGGGCGCGGCCCGCCATCGTCACCCCATCCGGGGCGCCCTGCTGGTGACGCCGCCGGATCTGGACGCCAGCTGGCCATCCCATTACCCGAGCCCGGAGGCCATGCAGGCCGGAGGCTGGCACCCGCTGCCCCGCATGAAGATGCCGTTCCCGAGCCTTCTGGTGATGAGCCAAAACGATCCCCTGGCGAGCCCGGAAGCCGTGCGTGCCCTGGCCCTGGACTGGGGGAGCGAGCTGGTGGATGCCGGGGCCGTGGGACACCTCAACCCGGCGAGCGGATTTGGCCCCTGGCCCCAGGCCGAGGCCTTGCTCGGGCGTCTCGACGCCCGCTAACTCAGATGGCGAGGGGAGACAGGCTCCCCTCGCCCAGACACGAATCGGAAGGAGTCCGTATGGTGAAGACAAGGATCATACCGCCAGCCCAGGGAGCTCATGCTTATCCCTTGCTGATCAAGAGCCTGCTGTTATCCGGAGTGCGCCAGCACCCGGGCCGGGAGATCGTCTACGCAGATCGGCTGCGCTATGACTATCGCACCCTCAACCAGCGTATCCACCGCCTCGCCAACCTGCTGACGGCCTCGGGCATAGGGCCGGGGGACACGGTCGCCCTGCTGGACTGGGACAGCCACCGCTCCCTCGAATGCTTCTTCGCCGTGCCCATGATAGGCGCCGTGCTGCACACGGTGAACGTGCGCCTCTCGCCGGAGCAGATCGCCTTCACCATGCACCACGCCGAGGATCATCTGGTGCTGGTTCATGACGACTTCCTGCCCATGATGGACTCCATTCAGGAGAAGCTGCCCACGGTGCGCGGCTATATCCGGCTGACCGATGGGGAGCTGCCCTCCACCGCACTGCCCCTGCTCGGGGAGTACGAGACCCTGTTGGCCGGGGCGGACAGCCACTTCGACTTCCTCGATTTTGACGAGCATTCGGTGGCAACCCTGTTCTACACCACGGGCACCACCGGGGATCCCAAGGGGGTCTACTTCAGCCACCGCCAGCTGGTGCTGCATACCCTCAACGAACTGGGCACCCTGGCGGCCCATGCGGGCCAGTCGCTGCTCTGCTCAGACGACGTCTACATGCCCATCACCCCCATGTTCCACGTCCATGCCTGGGGCGTCCCCTATGTGGCGACCATGCTGGGGGTGAAGCAGGTCTATCCGGGGCGTTACGAGCCGGACAAGCTGGTGCGGCTCTATCGCGACGAAGGGGTTAGCTTCTCCCACTGCGTGCCGACCATATTGCAGATGATCCTCGACTGCGAGGAGGCGGCAAAGACCTCCCTTGCGGGCTGGAAGATGCTGCTGGGGGGCAGTGCGCTGCCGCTCGGACTGGCGACCCAGGCCCACCGACAGGGGATCCTGGTGCACGCCGGTTACGGCATGTCGGAGACCTGCCCGCTGCTGTGCGTGGTGCACCTGGCTCCCGAGGAGCTGGCGCTGCCCATGGCCCAGCAACTGCCGCTGCGGATCCGCACCGGCAAGCCCATCGGCCTGGTGGACTTGCGCATCATCGACGAGCAGGGCCGGGCGCTGGCCCACGATGGCCAGACCATGGGGGAGATAGTGGTGCGTGCTCCCTGGCTGGCCCAGGGCTACCTGAAAGAGCCGGGCAAGGGGGCCGAGCTCTGGGAGGGGGGCTGGCTGCACACGGGGGACATGGCCTCCATCACCCCGGACGGCACCGTGGAGATCAAGGATCGCATCAAGGATGTGATCAAGACAGGGGGCGAGTGGATAAGTTCGCTGGCGCTGGAGAGCCTCATCAGCGCTCACGCCGCCGTCCATGCGGTGGCCGTGATCGGGGTGCCGGACCCGCAGTGGGGGGAGCGTCCCCTGGCCCTGGTGGTCGGCAAGGAGGGGGCGCATCTGGATGCGCAGGCCATCAAGGCTCACCTGCAGGGGTTTGTCGACAGCGGTCGCATCAATCGCTGGGCCATACCGCGCCAGATCCGCATAGTGCAGGAGATCCCCAAGACCAGTGTCGGCAAGGTGAACAAGAAGCTGATCCGGGAGCGTGAATGCCGTCCGGCGGCGGAGAACTGAGGGCGCCGTCATGGCTTCAGATGACTGTCTCTCAGCCACCCTCACTGCCTGAGGGGCCGCATTGGCCGGGCTGTCATGGCTTGACTACGCTAACTGAGTTATCAAACAAGAGGCGTGCGCCATGAACAGAACCCAGATTCATCTCGTTGATGAAGAGGTGGATTTTCCGTCCAGTGAACAGTTGGTCTCCACCACGGATCTGCAGGGGGTCATAACTTATGCCAATGACCACTTCTGCCGGGTGGCGGGATACAGCAGGGCAGAGATGATAGGCCAGCACCACAACATGGTGCGCCATCCCGACATGCCCAAGGCGGCCTTCGCCGATCTCTGGGGCAAGCTCAAGCAGGGCAAGCCCTGGCGCGGCATGGTGAAGAACCGCTGCAAGGATGGTCGTTACTACTGGGTGGATGCCTATGTCACCCCCATCTTCGAGCAGGGGCGGATAAGCGGTTATCAGTCGGTGCGAAGCCGCGCCGAGCCCGAAATGAAGGCCGTCGCTGCCCGCACCTACGGGCGATTGAGGGCGGTGGAGCGGGGGGATCGCAAGGCGAGCCTGAGCCTGCGCCCCGTGCGCCATGGGGTGGCCATCGCCGGGCTGCTGTTGATGCTGGCGGTGGGCGCCTATCTGACCGGGCCCCTGGGGGCCCTGTTCATGCTGCTGCCGCTCTTGTGGCTCGGCCTCCTCTATCGTCATACCCTCATCACCACCCCCCGTTACCTGAGCCAGCTGGCCGAAGAGTATGACAGCCTGACCCGGCTCATCTACTCGGGGGATGAACCCAGCGCCATCGCCGATTTCCACATCAAGCTGCTGCAGGCCAGGATCCGCACCGTGCTCGGGCGGGTGGACGACGCCACCCTCTCCCTGCAGGATCTGGCGGTCCATCTCAAGACCGCCTCCAGCGAGGCGAGCGCCGACATTGCCGAGCAGGACATCCAGACCCAGCAGGTGGCGACCGCCATCACCGAAATGGCGGCGACGGCCCACGAGATAGCCCGCAACATCCAGGAGACCGACAACCAGATCGCCCAGGCCAAGGTACATTGCCAGCACACCGATCAGCAGCTGGAGGATACCCAGCACAGGGTCACCGAGCTGGCCACCCAGGCCGAGCACGCCTTCACGGCGGCGGTGGCGCTGGCGGAGGAGTCGGATCGCATCGGGGTGCTGATGAACGAGATCCAGGGCATCGCGGATCAGACCAATCTGCTGGCCCTCAACGCCGCCATAGAGGCAGCCCGGGCGGGAGAGCAGGGGCGCGGTTTCGCCGTGGTGGCGGACGAGGTGCGTACCCTCTCAACCCGTACCCACAGGGCGACCGAGCAGATCCAGGGCAGCATAGGGCAGATCCAGCGCACCCTGAATGGCTGGAAGGGGATGATGCAGCAGAATCTGGAGCAGACCAAGTCCTGCGTGACCCTGACCCGGCAGGGGTCACAGAGCCTGCACCAGGTGCTGGCCGAGATAGACAGGGTGGTGGATCTGTCGACCCAGATCTCGGCGGCGGCCGAGCAGCAGCAGGCGGTGGTGGAGGACATCAGCCAGAACGTCAACGTCATCTCCCAGCACTCCCACACCAACAGCAACAAGATGCACGACATGGATGCCTCGAGCGACATCCTGCTCACCAAGGCGCGCCAGCTCAAGTCCCTGGGGCAGACCTTCGGCTGATGCCTGCCTCGATCCCGGCACACACAAGCAGGCCACCCCGGGGTGGCCTGCTTGCATTAGCGCATTGCGTTGGGGCGGGCTTGAGGCGCCCTCGGGCCGCCGTCAGCTCGATTGCTCCGCCAGCGCAATGAAGCCGCCGCTCTTGTCGTAATACATGGCCCTGTCCGCCTGGATCAGCCACTGCTCCGGGCTCCAGCCACCCTGATAGTGGCTAACCCCTATGCTGATCCCGACCTGCATGGCCTGACCATTGACCACGAAGGGGGCCTGCATGGCGTGCCGGATCACCTCGGTCACCTCCTCTGCCTGAGCACAGCTGTATCCGGGCAGCAGCAGGATGAATTCATCCCCCGCCAGCCGGGCAAAAAAGCACTGGTGGCCGATGGCATCGTGGAGCCGCCTGGCCAGCTGGCAGAGGATGGCGTCCCCCTGGCTGTGGCCGAAGTTGTCATTGATGCGTTTGAAGTCATCGAGATCGCAAAACAGCAGGCAGCCGGGATCATCGAGTTGAACTTGCTCCTGCAACTGTTCCATCAGGTTCAGGCGATTGGGCAGGCCGGTGAGGGGATCGAGACGGGCCAGCTGCAGTATCTCCTGCTCCCGCTGCTTGCGCAGGGTCACCTCCCGATTGAGCCGTTTGTTGCTGACCAGCAGATAGAGGGAGAGCAGCAGGATGAGAGCGCCAACCCCCAGGCTCAGCAAGAACCAGGGGCGCCAGAAGATCCACTGCGCTGAGGGGGCCTGATAGAGAAAACGGGTCAGCGGCACGGCACTCGGGACCAGACCTATCTCGACCAGCTGCTGCATGATGTGGGCGAAGCGATCCGGATTCATATACCCGATCTCCACATAGAGCGGCTGTATCATCTCCTTGCTCATCTGCAGCTCGTACTCCATGTGGGCCTGACTGCGGTTGACGGCATACTCCTTGCGCAGCAGGTCGATGGCCTCGGCCGGGTGGGCGAGGGCATAGTGCCACCCCTTGAGGCTGGCGGCCCGAAACTTTGCCACCCGCTCCGGGTTGATGCGCTCCTCGGCCTGGGTGGTGAACAGGATGTCGCTGTAAAAATCGATGCCGTAGTTGCGGGGATTGATGACGGAGACCGAGACGCCGCGCTCCTCCAGGTAGAAGGGCTCGTTGCTGAGATAGGCGTTGAAGATGTCGATCTTGCCCGCGATCAGATCGTCTATGTTGACCGAGGTGGGCACAGGGATGAGCTGGCGTTCGTGCAGCCCCTGATAGTAGAGGGTGGCGAGCAGTTCGGCATCCTGATGGCCGGGAAACATCATGATCCGTTTGCCACGCATGTCCGCAACGGTGAGAATGCCGCTGTCGCGACGGGCCAGGAAGATGGAGGGGGAGTGCTGAAAGACGCAGGCGAGCGCCAGCAGGGGTTCGCCATTGGCGTAGCTGGTGAGCACTTCTGTGTTGCCGACGCCAAAGTCGGCGCGCCCGCTCAGTACTTCCTGTACCGGGCTTACCCCCTTGCCGCCGGGCCTTATCTCGACATCCAGTCCGGCATCGGCATAGAACCCCTTTGCCTTGGCCATGTGATAGCCCACGAACTGGGGTTGATGCAGCCAGCGCAGCTGCAAGACGATTCGATCCGGAGGCTCATGGGGACGATCACTTGCCAGGAGAGGGAAAGCGTAACTGGCGCCAAGCAATAGCAGCCAAAACAAGTATCTCTTCATCCGTGTGATTCTTGTGCTGAGGATCCATGGGGTGGCCAGCAGGCCCGCATTCAACTTGTTAACAATCCACATTCTAAAGGGTTATAGATGTACCGGATACAATTGCAGCACAAAGATTTCGTGGTGATCAACAAGGGCCCCGGCCTTGGCATGCACGACGAGGGCGGTGAGCCCGGGCTCGTCAACCGGCTGCGCACTGAGACCGGGTTGACACTCTACCCCGTTCATCGCCTCGACAAGATGACCTCGGGGCTGGTGCTGCTGGCCCGCACCCCGGAGGCGAACCGAACCCTCAGCATGGCCTTTGCCGCCCGGGAGGTGAGCAAGCAGTATCTGGCCCTCTCCGATCGCAAGCCGAAGAAGAAGCAGGGTTGGGTAAAAGGGGACATGGAGAAAGGGCGTGGCGGCAGCTGGATGCTGGCTCGCACCCAGCAGAACCCGGCCATCAGCTGGTTCGATTCTGTCTCGGTGCGAGAGGGGCTGCGGCTCTATCGCATCAAGCCCCGGACCGGCAAGACCCACCAGATCCGGGTCGCCTTGAAAAGCGTGGGGGCCCCCATCCTCGGGGACGAGCGCTACGGTGGCACGGCCGCCGATCGCGGCTATCTGCACGCCTGGCGCCTGCAGTTTACCCTGGCGGGGGAGGACTTCGACCTCGTCTGCCCCCCCGATGAGGGGGAGCTGTTCCTCCTGCCCGAGCTGCACACCGCCATCGCGGGATTGAGCGAATGACAAGCACCAGCGGGGCGCCCGGCGCGGGCTGGATCCTGGCCGACTTTGACGACACCCTGGCGCCCGGGGACAGCCACGCCGGCCTGCTGCGCTTCATCCTGCGCCGGCGCCGCTGGCCACTGCTGCTGCTGCCGGTGATCGCACTGGGTGGCCTGGTGTATCTGGTGCCCAGCCTGCGCCGTCAGGGGATCTCGCTTATCTGGTGGGCCATCACCCTGGGACTCTCGCCGCCCGGCTGGCGCCAGCTGGTGCGGGCCTATTGCCACACCCGGCCCGGGCTCTTTCGGGAGGCCCGCTCCCTGCTGATGGCCGAAAGGGCGCGCTGCTGGGTCATCTCCGCCAGCCCCCGGGCCCTGGTCCGAGCCCAGCTCCATCGACAGCTGCCAAGGCTTCCCCATCGCATCACAGGCTCGCGGATGGGCTATTGCCTTGGCGGCCTGGTGCCGCGTTTTTATTGCCACGGCCGGCACAAGATCCTGCCCGAGATCCGCGCCCTCAGGGTGACGCTGGCCTTGAGTGACAGCCTGCACGACTTGCCGCTGCTGGCGCTGGGGCAGCAGGCCTGGCTCATCAACCCCGACGTCCGCCGGCTGCAACAGGCCAGGCTCCAGCTGCCCCATCTCGAGGTGAAAAACTGGCACCTGTAAGGCAAAGCTGACAGCCCGGCGGCGCGCCGTGGGGCTGTCCGCAAGGCTCAGGCCGCAATGTCACAATCTATTTACATCTTTTGGCGCTGGCCCTCGCCAAACTATCTGAAACCCGCCTCTTCTCTTCTGCTCCGCCCCTGCCTCTAATGAAACAAGTTGTTAACAACGCCGTCCGGGCTGCCTGTCGAGCCTTCCCGGCGTGACCCGTTTCGTTATCAGTCCATCGCAAGGAGCGCATCATGACGACCTCTTCTTCCCCTTCTCGCACCATCAATCCCCTCGGCACCGATGGGTTCGAATTCGTCGAGTACACGGCCCCGGATCTCAAGGGCATTGCCGCCCTCAAGGCGCTGTTCGTTTCTCTTGGCTTTGCCGAGGTGGCAAGACACAAGCACAAGCAGTGCTGGCTCTACCGCCAGGGGGACATCAATTTTGTGGTCAACGCCGAGCCTCACTCCCAGGCGGAGCAGTTCGCCAGCCTGCACGGGCCCAGCGTCTGCGGCATGGCATTTCGGGTGGCGGATGCGGGCCTTGCCCAGCAGTACGCCATCGCCAAGGGGGCCAAGCCCTTCGTCGGCAAGATAGGGCCCATGGAGCTCAACATCCCCGCCATCTACGGCATCGGCGAGAGCACCCTCTCCTTTGTCGACCGCTACGGCGAGCAGGGCTCCATCTACGACGTGGACTTCGTCTTCTACCCCGACTGGCAGACGCGCATGGCCGAGGTGGATGCAGGGCTCTACGAGATCGATCACCTGACCCACAACGTCCATCGCGGCAACATGGACGTCTGGTCCAACTTCTACGAGCGGATCGGCAACTTCCGGGAAATTCGCTACTTCGACATCGAAGGCAAGCTGACCGGCCTGCATTCCCGCGCCATGACGGCCCCCTGCGGCAAAATTCGCATCCCCATCAACGAGTCCTCCGACGACAAGTCCCAGATAGAGGAGTACCTGCGCCAGTACAAGGGGGAGGGGATACAGCACATAGCGCTCGCCTCCCGCGACATCTACCAGACCATCCGCACCCTGCGTGGTCGCGGCACCGGCTTTATGCCGACCCCGGACACCTACTACGAGAAGGTGAACAGCCGGGTGGAGGGGCATCAGGAGGATCTGGAGGCGCTCAAGGCGCTGCGCATCCTGATCGACGGCTCGCCGACGAAAGATGGCATCCTGCTGCAGATCTTCACCGACACCGTCATAGGCCCGGTGTTCTTCGAGATCATCCAGCGCAAAGGCAACGAGGGGTTCGGCGAGGGCAACTTCCAGGCACTGTTCGAATCCATTGAACTGGATCAGATCCGTCGTGGGGTGCTGAGCGGGACCGAGCAGGGCGAGAGAAAGGGAGAGCCGAGCGATGCGTAACCATATGGGCGATCGCCGGCCGGTATCTATGTCATGGGAGGCACACAGCCATGCGTAACTGGATAAGTTTCCCCCACCGGGAGGGGACCCACTCCCGCCAGGCCCACGCCGATCTGCCCGAGCAGGCCATCTACGAGCGCGAGCTCGGGCGCTCCGGCTTCTTCGGCCCCGCCACCCACATGCACCACAAGCATGCCCCCACCAACTGGAGCCACTGGGAGGGGCCGCTGCGGCCGCGGGCGTTCGACTTGAATGAGCTGCAGGAGGAGGTGAGTTCCCTCTCCCCCTGGGTGATGCCGGATCTGCTCAGCAACCCCCACTGCCGCTACCGGATGTGGCGCTTGACCGAGACAATGCCGTTTCTGGTGCGCAACGCCGACGGCGACGAGCTCTTGTTCATCCACGAGGGGGGCGGGGAGTTCTTCTGCGACTACGGCCATCTCACCCTGCGGGACGGGGACTATGTGGTGATCCCCCGCGGCACCATGTGGCGCATCGAGCCGACGGCGCCGCTGTTCATCCTGATGATAGAGGCGACCGAGGACAGTTATCAGCTACCGGACAAGGGGCTGGTGGGCAACCACGCCATCTTCGATCCGGCGGCCCTTGACGTGCCCGCCATCAACGAGCGCTTCCTGGCCCAGCAGGACGAGGATCCCTGGTCGCTGCAGGTCAAGCGCCACGATCAGGTCTCTGTCATCACCTGGCCCTTCAACCCTCTGGATGCCCAGGGCTGGCACGGGGACTTGTGCGTGGTACGCCTCAACTGGCGGGACATCCGCCCCCTGATGAGCCACCGCTACCATCTGCCGCCCTCGGCCCACTCCACCTTCGTGGCGAGCCGCTTCGTCATCTGCACCTTCGTGCCGCGCCCCATAGAGAGCGATCCCGGTGCGCTGCGGGTCCCCTTCTATCACAGCAACGACGATTTTGACGAGGTGCTCTTCTACCACGCCGGGGACTTCTTCAGCCGGGACAACATAGAGCGGGGCATGGTCACCTTCCACCCCGCCGGTTTCACCCACGGTCCCCATCCCAAGGCCTTTGCGGCGGGGCAGGCCCACGCCAAGACCTTCACCGACGAGGTGGCCGTGATGCTCGACACCCGGGATGCCCTGGGAGTCGGCCAGATCTGCGAGGGGATAGAGAATCCCCACTATGTGTCCAGCTGGCAGCGGCCAGACGGCACCCCCGGCAAATAAGGAATTCGATATGAAATTGGCAACCTTGAACAATGGCAAGCGCGATGGCGCCCTGGTGGTGGTCAGCCGGGATCTGACCCGGGCGGTGGCCGTGGCCGACATAGCCCCCACCCTGCAAGGGGCGCTGGACGAGTGGAGCGATCTCGCCCCTCGGCTGACCGCCGTCTATCAGGCCCTCAACGACGGCGCCTGCGCCGATGCCTTCCCCTTCGATGAGACCGCCTGCCTCTCCCCGTTGCCCCGCGCCTACCAGTGGGCCGACGGCAGCGCCTACGTCAACCACGTGGAGCTGGTGCGCAAGGCGCGCGGCGCCGAGATGCCTTCGAGCTTCTGGCACGATCCCCTGATGTACCAGGGGGGTTCCGACAGCTTCCTCGCCCCCCGCGGCCCCATCGTCATGGGGTCGGAGGAGTGGGGCATCGATTTTGAATCTGAGGTGGCCGTCATCACCGACGACGTGCCCATGGGCACCAGCGCGCAGAAGGCCGAGGAGCACGTCAAGCTGCTGATGCTGGTCAACGATGTGAGCCTGCGCAACCTCATTCCCGGGGAGCTTGCCAAGGGCTTTGGCTTCTTCCAGTCCAAACCCTCCAGCAGCTTCTCGCCGGTGGCCATCACCCCGGACGAGCTCGGCGGCGACTGGCGGCAGGGCAAGGTGCATCTGCCCCTGGTGACCCAGCTCAACGGCGCCCTGTTCGGGGAGCCGGATGCGGGGCTGGACATGACCTTCAACTTCTTCGAGCTGATCGCCCACGCGGCCAGGACCAGACCCCTTGGCGCTGGCTGCATCATAGGCTCGGGCACCGTCTCCAACTACGACAGAAGCCGGGGATCCTCCTGCCTCGCCGAGCGGCGGATGCTGGAAATTATCGAGTCAGGTCAAGCCACTACACCCTTTCTTCGCTTTGGTGATACAGTGTCCATCGCGATGCAGGATCGCAACGGGATGAGTCTGTTTGGCACCATTTTGCAACGGGTCACGCAAGGGGGCGCCAGTCAGACGAGCTAGCAAGGCCTGGGCCGGCCAAGGTCGGCCAGGCGACACGGCAGGTGGCACACACCTGCCACCATAGGGACATAATATGCTGCAGTTGTTTGGATATTGGCGTTCATCGGCCAGCTTTCGCGTACGTCTGGTGCTGCAACTCAAGGGACTTGGTTATGAACAGCACCCGGTCAATCTGAGACAGGGTGAGCAGAAAGAGAAGGCCTATCGCCGGGTCAATCCCCAGGGGCTGGTGCCTTTTCTCATCGACGGGGATGTGCAACTGGGTCAGTCGGTGGCCATCATGGAGTACCTCGACGAGACTTATCCGGCCTACCCCCTGATGCCCTCCGCTCCCGAGGAGCGGGCCAGGGTGCGCCAGATAGTCAACATGATCGCCTGCGACACTCATCCCCTCAACAACCTGAGGGTGCTGAACTACCTGGAGCAGGAGCTGGGGCAGGGCAAGACGGCGCGCGATGCCTGGTATCGCCACTGGATTGACGAAACCTTCACCGCCCTGGAGCAGTTGTTGATGACCACGGCCGGCGTCTATTGCGTGGGCAACGAGGTGACCCTGGCGGACTGCATGCTGGTGCCCCAGGTCTATAACGCCCGCCGCTTCAACATGACGCTGGACGACTACCCCACCATCGCGCGCATCGTCGCCAACTGCGAGCAGTTGCAGGCCTTTATCAAGGCGGCCCCCGCCAATCAGCCGGATGCGCAGGCCTGACTCTTCCCCGTGATAAACAACAAACACCCCGCACCGTCAGGCGACAGTGCGGGGTGTTTGCATCATGGCCTGGGCTTGTCAGCTGCGAGCATCCTGGCGCTCAAAGTAGCCGATAAACTTGCCAAACCTGGCCTCATCGTAACTCTTCCCCTTCTCCAGCAATCCGGTATTGAAGGATTCGAGCAGCTTGCCTTTGGCATCCAGCACGTAGAAGTGGGGCACCCCCAGATATTCTGGATAGGCCTTGAGGAAGGGGGCGTTCTTGTTCTGCTCGCTGACGTTGACCTTGACCACCACGAAGGTCCGGTTGAACTGCTGTGCAAGCTCGGGCTCCCGGTCCAAGAAGCGGTTCATCTCCTGGCACCAGCTGCACCACTCGCCCCCCACCAGCAGCAGGACCTGCTTGCCCTCGGCGCTGGCCTTGGCGGTGGCGGCGGCGAGATCGCGGGCCGGGTCCCGCTGCTCGTCATATCCCTGACTGTAATCGGGCAGCGCCTTGGCCCAGAGATGGCCGGCGCTGTACGCCTCGCCATGGAACAGGGCCGTGCCAAGCACCAGCGGCAATAGCAGTCGTTTCATCCTTTTCTCCTTGTATTGTCTTCGTTGCTTCCAAGCCGGAACAATGTGACACGAGCGAGCCCCTTCGCCAAGCAGCAAGCGTGGCAGGGAATATGCGAAAAATGGGAATGGATAGACGCGGAAAAAAAAGGCGCTGTCCAAATTACGTGTTGGAAGACTACTCTTGAAGTAGGTCATCACCCTGAGGGCCTCCATCATGGATACCCAAGCCTTTCAACATCTACTCTCTCTCTTCCCACA
>NZ_JBGLQX010000025.1:0-62082 GCF_041403065.1 Aeromonas sp. S16(2024)
GGTTATGTTTACGATTGATCTCAGAGCGAGTTTCTTCGACAAGGGTAAGGTGTTCAATCAACGTCATAGCGCGTGCCTCCTGCATGGAGACGCGATTAGATCACAGACGATCTGCCTGTTCAAATTTCATTAACAAAGTGCGATCCCGCCCTGCTGTCGGAGCGGGTCACGCAGGCGCGGGATCTGGAGAGCCTGACCCGGCCCCTGCTGGAAATGCTGGAGGCGGTGACCGGGCTGGAGTCGACCTATCTCACCCAGATTGATGTCGAGCAGGGCACGCAGAGCATCCGCTATGCCAAGAATGCCAACGACGTGGCCGGGCTGCAGATCCCGGAGGGGATCACGGTGGACTGGAGCGATACCCTGTGCCGGCGCGCCATCGATGAGGGGCGCATGTTCACCGACAACGTGGCCGAGTGCTGGGGCGATTCGGATGCGGCCAGGATCATGGGCATTCGCACCTATTTGAGCAGCCCGGTGCGCACCCCCTCGGGGTCGCTTTATGGCACCCTGTGCGCCGCCAGCGCCGAGCGCAAGCCCTTCGTGGCGGGCTCAGAGCAGCTCATCGGCTTCTTCGCCCGGCTGATCGCCGAGCATGTGGAGCGGGAGCAGTTGCTGCAGCAGTTGCAGCAGGCCAACCAGGAGCTGGCGCGCCAGGCCCTCAGCGATCCCCTGACCGGCCTGCCGAACCGGCGGGCGCTGATGCAGGAGCTGGCTCGCCTGTTTTCCCTGTCGGAGCGGGCCGGGCATCCTGTGCTCATCGCCTTTATCGATCTCGATGGCTTCAAGCAGATCAACGACACCCACGGTCACGAGGCGGGGGACAAGCTGCTGATCACCATGGCGCAGCAACTGTCGGCGGCCCTGCGCGGCGGCGATCTGCTGGCGCGGGTCGGGGGGGACGAGTTCGTCGTGGTGGGCATGGGGCCTCATCAGGGGCATGAGACGGTCGAGGGGGCGGTGCAGGGCTTCCAGCGCCGGTTGTTCGAGCAGAGCGTCTTTCAAGTGCCAATCCCCTCCCGGGTGCTGGACTATCCCGGCGCCAGCGTGGGGGCCGTGGCCATAGATCCGGCGCACACCAGCATAGACGACGCCCTGCGCCAGGCCGATGCGCGCATGTATGCGGTCAAGCGCCAGCGCCGCGCGCTGGAGGGGCGGACCGGTTGCGTCTGAGGCGCCCCTGCCCCTGCCCATGGCAAGGGGGCCAGGGGCCGCGGCTTTGATGTCGCGCATTGTTGCCCCCGCGCCCGGGATGCTAGGATGCGTCTCCCTCAACACAGGCACTCTCTACCATGGCAAACCGCGTTATCGGCCAGTTCCGCGCCCTGGCGGCGAAAGTGGCCACCCTCTTTGCGGAGCTCTCCGAGTTTCAGCAGCGCATCTGGGTGGTCAGCATCATCAAGGATGCCTACACAGACACCTTCATCGTCAACGAAGGCAGCTTCGAGGAGCCCATGCAGTGGATGCACCGCAAGGGCTACAGCGCCGAGATGCTGGCCCGGGTCGATGCCATGGCCCGCTCCCAGGTTGTCCAGCTGGAGTTTGGCGGGCAGTGCCACCGTCTGATGCGGGTCAAATAGATGGCCCGGGTCGATGCCATGGCCCGCTACCAGGTTGTCCAGCTGGAGCTCGGTGGGCAGTGCCACCGCCTGATGCGGGTCAAATAAAGACCCTTTTTGGCCCAAAGAGCCCGAGCCACAAGGTTCGGGCCACTCATTCTGCTGCCTGATGGCAACCCCTGGCAGGGTTGCCCGAGTCATGATTTCTCGGTGGTGCGCTCCGGTTTCAATGCCCCCGAGTAGACGCAGATGGCGGAGTTGTAACTGTTGTAGGCGACGGCGTAGTTGAAGTCGCAGAAATAGGCCGGATGCTTGGTGGCCACAGTGTCACCCGCCTTGCATTTGTCCTGCATCCCCTCCACCAGAGAGTCATTGTTGGCGCCAAGACAGGCCTTGCCCGTGGTCTTGTCGCCGCCGCACGCCATCAACAGGGCGCAAACCGAGATACTCATCAACCACTTCACTGTGCCTTGCATGTTCAATCCTGATCTGTTCAAACGAAATGCCGGTGCCATGGGCTCCGGGGTATAGGGAGATGGCGCCTGGGGGAAGGGTGCCCGGCGGCTTGCCGTCGTGCGCGCCACCATGGGCGTTGCCACAACGGCTTGGCCGCCATTGTGCGCCGTCCCCTTGCCCGAGGAGAGGGCCAACAGACTCCCGGCGTCATTTTACGGACCCAGAGCGGCCCCTGTCACCCCTTGGGGCGACCGGCGTCAGACATTCAATGGTGTTCGTGATGGGGATCAAGGGTTGGGCGGGGCTGAGTGAAGAGAGCAGGGCTGAGCAAGGAGAGCGGTACCCGGCAAGCGAGAGGCCCATGGCGGGCCTCTCTGCTGGCATCGAAGGGCACTAGGGCGCCGGGAAGTACTTGTGCTGGATCCGCTGGAACTCGCTGCTGGCCAGCACCTGGGTCAGGCCGTGCTGGAACTCCTTGACCAGGGCATCGTCCACCGGATGGCTGAAGGCAAAGCAGAACTGCTCGGAGCTCAGGACCCAGCGCACCTCGAACTGGGCGGGATCCAGCTGCTGGGCCTGGATGAGATCCATCAGGGTGGCCTTGTTGCTGGAGATGAGGTCGACCCGGCCCGAGGTGAGCATCCGCAGCGCCTGGGGGAGGCGGTTGGCTGTCATTATCTTCTGCTCGTCGAAGCCGCTGTTGAGCAGCAGCTGCTCCCCCACGTCGGCGCGCACGGCGCCTATGGTGTGCTGCTGGGCATCCTCCAGCCGGGCGATCTTGAGGGGATGGCTGGCCAGCCCCATCAACACGATTTCGGCATAGCCGATGGGGCAGGCCCACTTGAACAGGGGATCCCGCGCCTCGGTGCGGGCGGTGGCGAAGAGCACCACGTTGGGCTTCTGGGTCAGCAGGTAGTAGCCCCTGGCCCAGGGGAGGATGCTGATCTCCTGGGGCGGGGTGCCCGTCTTCTGCCACACCTGGTGCAGCAGCTCGATGGCAAAGCCGCTGGGGCTGCCATCTTCCCCGGTGAAGTTATAGGGTTTGTACTCTTCGGTGAGGTAGTGAAGCTTGCCAAGGGCCGGGCTGGCGCTGGCCTGCCCCATCTCCCCCGGCCCGCCCCAGAGTGTGGCTAAAAGTGTGGCCAAGAGGGCGGTTCTGTTCCTGATCCTTCCTATTCCTGCGCTCATCCTGACCGTCCTGCTGCCGAGTGCCCAGCTTCAAGTGTTGCCAAGCCGCGGGGTTTCGCCACCCGAAGGGACGAGCCATCGCTGTTGCTGTGCCAAGGCGTGGCGCAACAGGGGGAGCGGCAGCGCGCTCCCGGGACGGCCCATCACCAGGCCGGGCGGGTATGGCCTATGGGCTTGAGGGCCTGATCGCGCAGGCCGACCAGCAGGGTTGCGCCGTCCGGTTGCAGCCTGAATTCGCCATAGCGCGCCTGCTCGTACTGGGCGGCTGTCCCCTCCTC
The DNA here is from genome assembly GCF_041403065.1 of Aeromonas sp. S16(2024). NCBI lineage: Bacteria > Pseudomonadati > Pseudomonadota > Gammaproteobacteria > Aeromonadales > Aeromonadaceae > Aeromonas > Aeromonas sp. S16(2024). The sequence goes on from NZ_JBGLQX010000025.1 coordinate 3,482, forward strand.
GAAGAAGAAGGCATCCGGCCCTATCCACCACTGGCCCTGCTGCCAGCGGGCCTGCAGCAGGCGCTGATCCGGGGCCAGGGCGTCGGGGGTGCCACCCTCCACCCGCTGCGCCACCTGCTGCTCATCGAGGCGGATGACCAGGGTCTGGGTGGCGGCACCCTCCTGGTGCGGGCTCCCCAACTGGCGGGCGAGGGCGTAGCTCAGGCGCATGTAATCCCCCTGCATCAGGGAGCGAGGATCGACCGGGGCCAGCTCAAGCAGCACTGTCTCGCCGCTGCTCATGGCATGCTCGAAGCGCCAGACGGTGACATTGATGCCCACCAGGATGGCGAGGCCGGTCAGCAAGAAATCAAGGCGTCTCATGAGGGGATACTCCCATGCTGGTGTGTGAGCCATTGGTCGTCGCCGAATAACAGGGGGCTGGAGCCCGGCAATGTGGCGAGGCCGGTCAGCAAGAGGCCAGGTCGTCTCATGAGGGGAGCCTCCCATGCAGGTGTTTGGGCCATTGGTCGTCGCCGAGCAACAGGGGACCGGAGCCCGGCAATGTGGCGAGGCCGGTCAGCAAGAGGGCAAAGCGTTTCATGAGGCGATCTCCTTGCCGAGGATGTTCAACAACTGGCGGGCGCCGAGCAGCAGGGCCCCCGAGCCAAGCAGCAGCCAGGATTTGGTCATCAGGGTCAGCCCGAGATCGTAGTAGTAGAGGGAGCCAAAGCCGAGCAGCAGCAGGCCGGCCAGTGTCATGAGCCCCAGGCTCCCGGCATAAAAGCCGAGCACCAGCACCAGGGCGCCGGCCCCCATGCCGGGGATGATGGCGCTGATCACCACCAGGGGCAGGCCGTAGAGCAACGGCAGTTTCAGTTTCACCATGACCCCGAGCAGCAGGGCGGCGCAGAGCAGGGGATTGAGCCAGAGTGGCAGGCGTGAGAGCCCGAGCTCATCGAGCGCGCTGGTGCTGCCGTCCCAGAGTGGATGGTGCAACCGGCCCAGCACCAGCAGGGAGAGCGCCAGCCCCAGGGTCAGGGACTCATAGAGCGAATGGCGTTCTGGGTCGCGCTCGGCCTGCAGCCAGCAGAAGGTGAGGGCGGCCATCACCAGCGGCAGGGCCAGCAGTTGCAGGCCGAGGCAGGCGAGCCCCATGGTCAGCAGGATTGCGGCGGCGAAGCTGTGGAAGAGGCGAACCAGCCAGTGCTCGAACAGGGCGGCGATGGCCAGCGACAGCAGGGCCAGTCCCAGCCAGAGCGGGGCCGAGTGGGGGTCAATCTGGTCGATGAGGCCATAGAGCAGCCAGGCATCGGCCGCGAGCGCGAGCGCCAGCACGAACTGATCCCAGAGATCACTGCGCCGGGCCAGGCGGTTGAGGCCGAGGGCGGCGGCCATCAGCAGGGTGCCCATGACAAGGGCGTGGTTCGCTTCGCGGATCAGGCTCTCGAAGGCCATGAACAGGAAGAACAGCAGGAAGAGGGCGGCCAGCCAGCCCACCATGCCGAGCAGGAAGCGGCTCGACCAGTGAGGTTGCTCGTCTTGAGGGGCGTCGCCCTCCACCAGATGGGCGGCCCGCAGCCTCTCCCAAGGACTCAGATCAGACATGCTGCCTCCGTTGTTGTTGCAGCCAGCGGCTGGCCATGACCATGAAAGTCCGATGGCGATGGGATGGCCAGCAGGGGTGACCAGAGGATCGGCTCAGGCATGGGACCTCCGTTGTTGTTGCAGCCAGCGGCTGGCCATCACCGAGAGGCCGATGGCAATCAGGCTCAGCAGCAGGAAGCCGTTCATGTCGGGCTCCATCCACTTGCCAAGGGCCGCCAGGATCACGGCGATAAGGCTCAGGCACCCCATGGCGAGCCCGGCGATAAACCTGTGGTGCCAGCGCAGATAGGCGGCCCCAAGCCATGCGAGCCAGGCGGGCCAGACCCAGGGGGAGGCGGCATCGAACAGCGCCAGCAGGGCCAGCAGGGTGACCCCGAGCCCGGCGGCCAGCCCCGGGAGCCAGGAGGGCATGAGCCCGAGCCGCGCGGGGGCCAGGATGAGCGCCCCCCAGAGGGCGGCGTTGAGCAGGGTCAGGCACCAGCCGAGGGCTTCCTCGTCGAAGGAGAAGAAGAGATCGATGAGGCCGAGCCGCCAGTAGAGCACCAGGGCCAGCTGGCCGAGCAGCCAGCAGAGCGTCCAGAGCAGGGGGCTCCTGCCGAGCGCCGCCAGGGGCAACAGCAGCAGGGCCCAGGTGGCGAAGAGTTGCCAGGGATCGGCACCTGTCTGATAGGTCTGACCCACCAGGGCCAGCAGGGCGCCTATGTTGAGGGCCACCGCCAGCAGCAGGGCCTGGCGCGGGGTGTCGGCCAGGGGCTTGCGCCAGAGCACCAGCAGCATGGCGAGCAGGGGCAGCTCCAGCAGGGCGAGGCGGGAGAGGCGGCCCAGCGCCTGCCAGTTGAAGGCGACGAAGAACACCAGGCCAGCCCCCAGGCAGAGGCAGCCGAGCCAGAGCAGCAGCCTGTCGAACAGCCACTGCCAGCGCACGGGGGCCGGGGGCAGATCGCAGAGGGCGAGGGCGGCGGGCAATGACTCCCTGGGGAGACGACCGCGTCTGACCCAGTCGAGCAGGGTCTGTCTTGAGGTGACGAGCATGGCGAGGCTCCTGGTGCCGTCGTGCCTGAATGGTAAGGCATTATGGCACGGCGCCGCGTCCTGGGGCAGACCCCGGTGGCGCTGATGCGACAGGGAAGCAGGACGCGGACGACAAAAAAAGCCCCGACCGGGAGGAGGGGGCTCTGATGACGGGCAGAGGGGGATATGGATGGGTGCTCACGCCCATCCCATCCCCTCGTTGCTGGCGCGTCAGACGAAGATCAGGGTGCTGGCGCCCAGGCCCACGAAGAGGATGGCGCAGGCGATGCGGATCCCCTGGAGGGGCAGCTTGTCGGCCCCCAGCTTGCCAAGCAGCACCACGGGCACGTTGGCCAGCATCATGCCGAGGGTGGTGCCCGTGATGACCTGAGTGAGGGAGTCGTACTTGGCCGCCAGCAGCACTGTGGCTATCTGGGTCTTGTCGCCTATTTCGGCGATGAAGAACAGCACGAAGGTGGCCATGAAGGGGCCGTATTTGTCGAGGGAACTCTCTTCATCGTCCATCTTGTCCGGCACCAGGATCCAGACCGCCATGGCGATGAAGGCCCCGGCGACCAGCCAGGTCATCACCTTGGGGTCCATCCAGCTGCTGATGAACTCCCCTATCCAGGCGGCACCCGCATGGTTGAGCAGGGTGGCGACCAGCATGCCGGCGATGATGGGCCAGGGTTTGCGAAAACGACAGATGAGCAGCAACGCCAGGAGCTGGGTCTTGTCGCCGATCTCGGCGATGGCCACGCTCAGGGTTGAGGTTAACAAGGCTTCCATAAATATGACCGGGGGACGGAATTGTTATAAACCAAAGACAAGCCTGCGCCATCCGTCCCCGGTATTGGCACTGGCCCGTCAAAGGTCTTGTCAAATCCGGCATTGCCCGGATCACCCTGACCATGGTGAGTTGGCACCAAGTATGTTGATCAGGGTCGCGCACCGGGTTGGCACCCGTGGCGAGACTACTCCCCCTCGATGGGAGCCGGCATTCTAGGGAAAAACGTCCTCTGAAGCAAGGCGTGTGGCTGGATGATCACCCGCCCACCAGCTTGACTTGAAAGCCGGCTTTCTCCAGCTCGGCCTTGATAAGGTCCCGTTTGTCCCCCTGGATCTCGATGATCCCCTCCTTGAGGCCGCCGCCGGTGCCGCACTTCTTCTTGAGCAGGGTGGCGATGGTTTTCTGCTGTTCGGCCGGCACGCCGTGGATAGTGATGACACCGGCGCCCTTGCGCCCCTTGGTCTCGCGGCGGATGCGCACGACCCCGTCGGCGGGGAAGGGGGAGGCGCTTTGGGTGGGGGCGGATTCCTTGATCATGCCGCCGTCCGTGCTGTAGACCAGGCGGCTGTTGTTGTCGTGACTCATGGCAATACTTTGTCGGTTAGCTAAGCGGAGTTTGATTTTACGCAAATAAATGTTGAGGGCACAGCTTATAATCCTCCCACTAAAAGCGAATTATTCTTGTTTAACTTCAGGAGCCCGTCATGGTACTCACAGAGTTGTCGCCGGGGCAGCGTGCTCGCATCAAGAACATGAACCAGCTTGGCCGTACCTTGCGACGCAAGCTGATGGTGATGGGGCTCTTGCCCCAGACCGAGATCCTCTATCTGCGGGCGGCCCCCCTGGGGGATCCGCTCCAGATCCAGTGCCAGGGCATCTGCCTCTCCATGCAAAAGAGCCTGGCCCAGCAGATAGAGGTCGAGCCGGTATGAATTCGTCGGGTTCAGCAGACAATCGAGGTAGCACGGCTATGAATTACGCATTGGTAACGGTCGGCAACCCCAACAGCGGCAAGACGTCCCTGTTCAACGCCCTGACCGGTGCCCGCCAGCAGGTGGGCAACTGGAGCGGGGTCACCGTCGACAAGAAGATGGGCGAGTTTTCCGCCAAGGGGCAGGATTACACCCTGGTGGACCTGCCCGGTATCTACTCCCTGGCCAATCAGGAGGCGAGCCTGGACGAGCAGATCGCCAGCCGCTTCGTGCAGGGCCAGCAGCCGGATTTGCTGCTCAACGTCATCGACGCCGCCAATCTTGAACGCTCCCTCTATCTCACCCTGCAACTGCGGGAGCTGGGCCTGCCCATGGTGGTGGTGCTCAACAAGATGGATCTGCTGCAAAAGCGCCGCATCACCATAGACGAGGGGCTGCTCGGCCAGGCGCTCGGTTGCCCCGTGGTGTCGCTCTCGGCCCACAATCGCCAGCAGGTGGCGGCCTTCAAGGAGCAGATCCACCAGTTCATCGGCCAGCCCCAGCGCGCCCTGGTGCTCGATTACGGTCAGCCGCTGGAAGCCGACATCGCCGAGCTCGAGACCCTGCTCGCCCCTCACCACCTCAGTGACCGCGGCCGTGCCCTGCGCCTGCTGGAGGAGGACGTTGCCATGCAGGAGACCCTGGCGGCGGGTCAGCAGGCGGCGGCCGACAACGTGGTGAGCCGCGCCCATCACGCCCAGGACATAGATCTGCAACTGGCTGACTTGCGCTACGGCCACATCCACCACTGGTGCCAGCAGGCGTGCCGCCATCAGGACAAGCTCACCGTCGCCCAGAGCGAGCGGCTGGACAGGATGCTGCTCAACCGCTGGGTGGGCATCCCCTTCTTCCTGCTGGTGATGTACCTGATGTTCATGTTCGCCATCAAGGTGGGCAGCGCCTTCATCGACTTCTTCGATATCCTGGGGGGCGCCCTGTTCGTGGACGGGGTGCATCACCTGCTGGGGCTGGTGTCGGCACCCGACTGGCTGGGGGCCGTGCTGGCGGACGGCGTGGGCGCCGGCTTGCAGACGGTGGCAACCTTCATCCCCGTGGTGGGCTGCCTCTTCCTGTTCCTCGCCGTGCTGGAGAGCTCGGGCTACCTGGCCCGCGCCGCCTTCGTGGTGGATGCCCTGATGCGCCGCCTCGGCCTGCCCGGCAAGGCCTTCGTCCCCATGCTGATGGGCTTTGGCTGCACAGTGCCTGCGGTGATGGCGACCCGCACTCTGGGGTCGGAGCGCGAGAGGCTGATGACCTCGGCCATGGCGCCCTTCATGTCGTGCGGCGCCCGGCTGCCGGTCTATGCCCTGTTTGCGGTAGCCTTCTTCCCCGAATCGGGCCAGAACCTGGTGTTCGGCCTCTACCTGCTCGGCATACTGGTGGCCGTGCTCACCGGGCTCTTTCTGCGCAGCACCCTGCTGCCGGGCAAGAGCGACTCCATGGTGATGGAGATGCCGGATTACGAGTGGCCCCGTCCGGTGGACGTGGGGCTGCGCACCTGGCAAAAACTCAAGGCCTTCATCTTCGGCGCGGGCAAGACCATAGTGCTGATGGTGGCCGTGCTGAGCGTACTCAATTCGCTGGGTACCGATGGCAGCTTCGGCAACCAGGATCAGGAAAACTCGGTGCTGAGCAAGATCAGCCAGTCGGTGACCCCAGTGCTGCACCCCATCGGGATCCGAGAGGAGAACTGGCAGGCCACGGTCGGCATCCTCACCGGCATCTTCGCCAAGGAGGCGGTAGTGGCCACCCTCAACAGCCTCTACGCCGGCAGCGCCGGTGACGAGGAGGAGAGTGAATACTCCCTGCTCGGGAGCCTGAAGGAGGCGCTGGCCACCATTCCCGCCAACCTGGCGGACATAGATCCCGCCGATCCCATGGGGCTCAAGGTCGGGGAGCTGGCGGATCAGCAGGCGGCCGCCGAGGCCCAGGAGGTGGATACCTCCACCTACGGCAACATGCAGACCCACTTCGACGGGGCGGCCGGTGCTTTCGCCTACCTGCTGTTCGTGCTGCTCTACATGCCCTGTGCCGCCGCCATGGGCGCCCTGGTGCGGGAGACCGGCCGCCAGTGGGCCCTGTTCACCGCCGCCTGGTGCAACTACATGGCCTTCATGTGCGCCACCCTCTTCTATCAGCTGGCGACCTTTGCCGCTCACCCCGAGCAGAGCCTGCTCTGGACCCTGAGCTACGGGCTCTCCCTGGTGCTGCTGTGGTGGTTCGGCCGCCGCCACGGGGACATAGTCGCCCGCAAGGTAGTGACCCTGTGACGGCGCAAAAGAGGGGATGGACCCATCGAGGGGAGGTCACGCCATGATATTGCGAGAGCTGGGTGATTATCTGGCACAGCAGCAGAAGGTGAGCCGGCGGGATCTGGCCCGCCACTTCCACACCTCGGAGGATGCGGTGGAGGCCATGCTCGGCGTCTGGATGCGCAAGGGCCGCGTCACCAAGCGGGAGACCCGGGTGTGCGGCGGCAGTTGCTGCGGCAAGAGCGAGGAGGTGATGTTCGAGTGGTGCGAACCCGGCCGGATCGGCCTGGTACAGCGGCGCTGAACGCGCTGCCGCCTGAGAGCGTTATCTGACAACAAGAGACCCGCCATTGGCGGGTCTCTTGTTTTGCGTCTGTTGCCGATAGGCGGGGCGGGCAGATGTGGCCATCACAGCCTGGCCAGCATCTCCTGGGTGACCAGCACTATGCCCTGCTCGGAGCGGTAGAAGCGGCGGGCATCCTCGCAGGCGTTTTCCCCCACCACCAGCCCTTCCGGCAACCGGCAGCCCTTGTCGATCACCACCCGGCGCAACCGGCAACCGGCCCCTATCTCGACCCCGGGGAAGATCACCGCCTGATCCAGGGTGCAGAAGGAGTCGACCCGCACGTTGTTGAACAGCACGGAGCTCACGATGAAGGAGCCGCTGACTATGGTGCCGCCGGCGAACAGGGAGTTGATGGTCATGCCGTGCTGGCCGTTCTGATCCTGCACGAACTTGGCGGGGGCCGTCATCTTCTGGCTGGTCCAGATGGGCCAGTCCTGATCGTAGATGTCGAGCTCGGGCGTCACAGAGGCGAGATCCATGTTCGCCTCCCAGAAGGAGTCCACAGTGCCCACATCGCGCCAGTAGGGGCGCTTTTGCGGGCAGCAGCCGACGCAGGAGAGGCTGAACGGATGGGCATAGGCGGTGCCCTCCTTGACCACCCGCGGGATCACGTCCATGCCAAAGTCGTGGTGGGACTGCTCGTTGGCAAGATCCTCTTCCAGCAGCTGATAGAGGTAGTCGGCGTCGAAGATATAGACCCCCATGGAGGCCAGCGCTGTGTCGGGTTTGTCCGGCATGGCGGGCGGGTCGACGGGCTTCTCGACGAAGGCGTTGATCTTGCGGCTCTCATCCACCGCCATCACGCCGAAGGCGCTGGCCTCCTGGCGCGGCACCTCTATGCAGGCCACCGTCACCCGGCTGCCCAGGTTGACATGATCGAGCAGCATGGCGGCGTAATCCATCTTGTAGATGTGATCCCCCGCCAGCACCACCACATATTTGGGGCCGTGCTCGCGAATGATGTCCATGTTCTGGTAGACCGCATCGGCGGTGCCGCGATACCAGCTGACCTCGTCAATGCGCTGCTGGGCCGGCAGCAGCTCGATGAATTCGTTCATCTGGTAGCGCAGGAAGGACCAGCCCGACTGCAGGTGACGCAGCAGACTGTGGGACTTGTACTGGGTGACCACGCCGATCCGGCGGATCCCGGAGTTGATGCAGTTGGAGAGGACGAAGTCGATGATGCGGAACTTGCCACCAAAATGAACGGCCGGTTTTGCCCTGCTGTCCGTCAGCTGCTGGAGCCGACTGCCTCGCCCCCCGGCTAACACCAACGCCATGGTCTCGTTCAATAACTGCCTGGACCTTGCTGTGTTGGCTGGTTGTAACAACATTGAATACCCCTTTATTGATATACCTCCTCAATGGTGCCTCTTTTGAGGCTTGTTTGAAAGGGCTTTCAATCAGCAGGGGATTCAAATTGATTTTTTTGTCATTTATGTGAGCGAGCGCCATTGCCAATCAGGAAGATGGCTAGATTTGTGGTCGCATGATGGGCAGAGGGCAGAGGGCAGAGGGCAGAGGGCAGAGGGCAGAGGGCAGAGGGCAGAGCGAAGGGAGGGGGTCAGCCGCGCTCTTATCGAACACCCGGCCGCGAGGGCGGCCGGGTGTTGAGCGGGGGAGGGGGCGCCTGACTAGAAGAGATCGTTGTTATCATCCTTGGTGGGTTCCAGGCTCCAGCCGCTGGCCGCCGCACTGTTGCCTATCTGCCCCTTCTCCCTCCACAGCTTGATCTTGAGGCGCAGGTTGTTCTGGGAATCTGCGTTCTTGACCGCCTCTTCTTCGTCTATCACCCCCTCCACCACCAGATCGAACAGGGTGCTGTCGAAGGTGACCATGCCGAGGGCCCTGGATTTCTCCATGATCTCCTTGAGGCCGCCAAACTCGCCGCGCTTGATGAGATCGCGAATGGTGTGGGTGCCGAGCATGACCTCCACCGCCGCCCGGCGGCCGCCGTCTGTGGTCTTCACCAGCCGCTGGGAGACGAAGGCCTTGAGGTTGTTGCCAAGGTCGTTGAGCAGCTGGGGCCTGCGCTCCTCGGGGAAGAAGTTGATGATGCGATCCAGCGCCTGGTTGGCGTTGTTGGCGTGCAGGGTGGAGATGGCCAGATGCCCGGTCTCGGAGAAGGCCAGCGCATGTTCCATGGTCTCCCGGTCGCGAATTTCACCTATGAGGATGACGTCCGGCGCCTGGCGCAGGGTGTTCTTCAGGGCCGCGTGGAAGCTGCGGGTATCCACCCCCACCTCCCGCTGGTTGATGATGCTCTTGCGGTGGCGATGGACGAACTCCACCGGATCCTCGATGGTGATGATGTGGCCGCCGCTGTTGCGGTTGCGATGGTCGATGAGGGCCGCGAGCGAGGTGGATTTGCCCGAGCCGGTGCCGCCGACGAAGAGTACCAGGCCGCGCTTCTCCATGATGGTGTCGAGCAGCACGGGGGGAAGCTTCAAGTCCTCGAAGCGGGGGATCTCTGTCTTGATGTTGCGCGCCACCAGGGAGACCTCGTTGCGCTGCTTGAAGATGTTGACCCGAAAGCGGCCGATCTGGGGCAGGGAGATGGCGAGGTTCATCTCCAGCTCCTTCTCGAACTGCTGCTTCTGCTCCGAGTCCATGAGCTCGGCGGCTATCCTGGCCACCTCGCCCGGCTCGAGCGGCACCTCGTTCAGGGGGCGCAGGGCGCCGTTGAACTTGGCGCAGGGGGGCGCACCTGTGGAGAGATAGAGGTCGGAGCCATCCTGCTTGGCCAGGATCTGTAGCATGTCTCGCAATTCCATGTGTTGCCTCGTCACTCAAAGAAATAGGGGGAGCAATGTGCTTGAGTGTACAGCCTCAGGCACCGGTCAGTTTCTCGCGAAACACAAAAAACACCGCGCCCAGGATACACAGGCCGGCCCAGAGGTAGTCCCACTTCAGGTCCTCTTTCAGATAGAAGATGGAGAAGGGAACGAACACGGTGAGGGTGATCACCTCCTGCAGTATCTTGAGCTGACCGACCGAGAGCACTGTGTGGCCGATGCGGTTGGCGGGCACCTGCAACAGGTACTCGAACAGGGCGATACCCCAACTCACCAGGGCGGCGATGATCCAGGGTTTGTGGTTCATGCTCTTGAGATGGACATACCAGGCGAAGGTCATGAAGACGTTGCTGCAGATCAGCAGACCGATACTGGTCATGATAGGGTTCATTAGGTTCTCCTTTGAAATCAATGCATTTTATCTCGACTCCATGGGTTTTCATAAGTGGCACATGAGGGTATTTTTAACCCACAAGGATGTGACAACAGAAGGTTGAAACTGGATGGGCAAGACAAGCTGGGGAGTGCTTTGTCTGTTGTTTGCCTGTATGGAGCCCGTTACCGCTATGGCAAACGGAGCGCCAACCCTGACGGTGGTGACCGATGTCTGGCCCCCGTTTCGCATGCTCGCGCAGAACGACGAGTTCCATGGTCTGGATATCGACATTCTGCGCCAGTTGCAGGCTCGCAGCGGCATAGCGCTCACCCTCAAGCGGGTGCCCTGGGGACGGGCACTCAAGCAGATGCAGACAGGTCAGGCGGACTTGATGATAGGGTTGGCCCACACCCCGGAGCGGGCGGCCTTCATCGATTACCTGCAACCTGCCTATTACCAGTGCCGGCCAGCCTTCTACGGCAAGGCGGCGGCGGTGGCCACCCTGAAAACCTACGAGGATCTGCGCGGCAGGGAGATAGGCTATGTGCTCAACTCCGCCTATTTCGCCCCCTTCGACGACGACGGCCAGCTCGACAAGCACGGGGTGCCCACCGAGGATCAGTTGCAGCGCATGGTGGAGCGGGGCCATCTGCCCCTGATGATAGGCACCGACTGCCAGGTGGATTACGCCCTGAGCCAGCGCAACGACGCCGGTCTCATCAAGGCGGACTATCGCCCGCCCCATCCTGTGGTGCTCTATCTGGGCATGAGCAAGCACTCACCTCACCATGATCTCGGGCCTGCACTGGCGCAGGCGTTGCAGACCATGGTGGAGAGCGGCGAGATAGAGGCGCTGGCACGGCCTTACCAGCCTTGACCTTGGGTGGTAACGCGCTGTTATCATGCAGCTTTCCTGCTGGCCCCCGGTTCGGGGCGGCACCTGTCTCATTTCGGGGATCCCGCGTGTATCTCGCTCTCATCCACCGCCAGCAGCGCTGGCAGCGCCACTGGCTGCTCGCCCTGTCGCTGCTGGTCCTGTCCCTCTTCCTGCTCTCCCTTGCTCTGGGGGAGTTCGTGCTGCTGCCCTGGCAGCCCCTGGGGGAGCTGGAGCTGCGTATCTTGCTGGAGCTGCGCCTGCCGCGGGCCCTGCTGGCCTTGCTGGCGGGGGCGGCGCTCGCCTGTGGCGGGGCCGTGCTGCAGGTGATGCTGCACAACCCTGTGGCCGAGCCCGGCCTGCTCGGTGTCTCGAGCGGGGCTGGCCTCGCCGCCATGGTGGCGATGGCGGTGGCCAAGTCCCTCGGCGTCTATCTGCCGGGCTGGGGGTTGTCGCTCGCGGCCTTTGGCGGCGCCCTGGTGGTGACCATGCTGCTCATCCACCTGGCGCGGCGGGCCGGGCTCGGCCATACCCGGTTGCTGCTGTTCGGGGTGGCCATCGGCATCCTCACCAATGCGGCCATGACCTGGCTGATGTACTTCGCCGACGACGGCTCCCTGCGGGAATTCATGTTCTGGATGATGGGCAGCCTCTCCTATGGCAGCCAGCAGCTAGCCTGGTGGTGGCTGGTGCTGCCGCTGACCCTCGGCTGGCTCTGCTGGCAGGGCAGGGCGCTGCAACAACTGCTGCTGGGGGAGACCCAGGCCCGGTTGATGGGGATGAACGTGGACAGGATGCGGGTGAGGCTGGTGCTGGCGGTCTGCCTGCTCACCGGGGTCGCGGTGTCCCTGTGCGGTGTCATCGGTTTCGTCGGCCTGGTGGTGCCTCACCTGCTGCGGCTGTGCGGCGGCAGCGATCAGCGCTTCCTGCTGCCCGCCTCGGCGCTGGGAGGGGGCGCCCTGCTGCTGGGCGCCGATCTGGTGGCGCGCTCGGCCCTTAGTGCCGGTGAGCTGCCCATTGGCGTCATCACCGCCTCGGTCGGGGCGCCGCTCTTTATCTACCTGCTGCTGAGGCAAGATGCCGATGTCTCCCGTTAAGTCCTCCCCCGATCCCCTCTGGCTGCTGGAGGCGCGGGCCCTCGGGATCCCCGCGCGGCTCGCGCCACTGGATCTCGCCTGGGCCGGGGGCCAGCTGGTCGCCCTGCTCGGCCCCAACGGCAGCGGCAAGTCGACCCTGCTCGGTGCCCTGGCGGGTATTCTGCCCGCCGAAGGCGCCGTGCTGCTGGGGGGGGAAGTGCTCACCGACCTGAGCTGGCCCGAGCTTGCCAGGCGCCGCGCCATGCTGCCCCAGCGCCAGCCCCAGCTGTTCCATATCCCGGTGTTCCAGGTGCTGAGCCTGGGACTGGATGAAGAGGGGTTGCCCGAGGTACAGGGCAGGGCGGTGGCCGAGATCTGCGCCGCGCTCGAGCTGGATGCCCTGCTGGCGCGGGACTTCAGCCGCCTCTCCGGCGGTGAGCAGCAGCGGGTGCTGATCGCCCGCACCCTGCTGCAACTGTGGCCCGGCCTCAACACTGATGGACGGGTGCTGCTGCTGGACGAGCCCCTGGCGGGGCTGGATCTGCACCATCAGCTGGCCCTGCTGCGGCTGCTCAAGCGCCTCTCCCGGCAAGGCCTGTTGGTGGTGATCGCCATCCACGACATCAACCTGGCCATCGACTGGGCGGATCGCATCCTCTGCCTGCAACAGGGTCGGGTGGTGAGCGAGGGGGGTGTGGATGTCATCGACGAAGCCTTGCTGGAGCGGGTGTTCCAGATAAGGACGGATCGCATCGAGGCGGCCGGCCGCACCTGGTTTATGCCGAGCCTGTAACGACGGGTCAAACCGTCTTGGGCGGCAGGTGCCTTGATGAGAATACGAGGAAAAGAGAAAGGGGCCGGTATCAGTGATACCGGCCCCTTTGCATGGGGGGATTGCTCAGGCTTTCTGCTTGTCCAGCCGCACCTGGGCCGCATCGGCCAGCATGGCCAGCAGGGTCTCGGTGTCTTCCCAGGAGAGGCAGGCATCGGTGATGCTCTGACCAAAGGTGACGGCGCAGCCGTTCTCCACGTCCTGACGCCCTTCCACCAGGAAGCTCTCGGCCATGATGCCGGCGATGCCGGTGCGGCCGCGGCGCAGCTGATCGCAGATATCCTGCGCCACCAGCAGCTGGCGACGGTGATCCTTCATGCTGTTGCCGTGGCTGAAATCCACCACCAGCCGCTCGGGCAGGCCCACGTCGGCCAGGGCCTCACAGGCCTCGTCTATGCTGGCGGTGTCGTAGTTGGGTCTGTGGCCGCCACGGAGGATCACGTGGCCATAGGGGTTGCCGGCGGTGCGGTAGATGGTCATCTTGCCGTCCTTGTCCGGGGAATAGAAGATGTGGCTGTGGCGGGCGGCGCGCACCGCATCGATGGCGATGCGGGTGTTGCCGTCGGTGCCGTTCTTGAAGCCCACCGGGCAGGAGAGGGCGGAGGCCATCTCGCGGTGCACCTGGGATTCTGTGGTGCGCGCCCCTATGGCGCCCCAGGTGATGAGGTCGCTGATGTACTGGCCGGTCACCATGTCGAGGAATTCGGTGGCGGTGGGCATGCCCATCTCGTTGATGTCCACCAGCAGCTGGCGGGCCAGCTTCAGCCCTTCATTCACGTCGAAACTGCCGTCGAGGCGCGGATCGTTGATGAGCCCCTTCCAGCCGACTATGGTGCGCGGCTTCTCGAAGTAGGTGCGCATCACTATGCACAGGCTCTCTTTGTATTGCTCGCGCAGGGTGTTGAGGCGCTGGGCGTATTCGCGGGCGGCGGCCGGATCGTGGATGGAGCAGGGGCCGACGATGACCAGCAGGCGCTGATCCTCACCGGCCAGAATGGCTTCTACATCGTGGCGGGCATCCAGCAGATTCTGGGCGACGGTGTCGTTTAACGGGAAGGCGTGCGCCAGCTCGCTCGGAGTGATCAGAGACTCCAGGCGACGGGTGCGCAATTCATCGGTGTGAATGGACATACGACTCTATTCTCGAGTGAATAAGGGGGGCGGGATGCCAAAATGCAAGGGGATAAAATAAAGCAAAACTCCCCCGATGGAAACCTTGGGAGGCTCTGATAGGATGTGAGCCTAAAAGCCATTTCAAATGAGGTAGTTATCGTGGCAAAGCCAGGCGCGACCGGGGTCACCCGCATCATCAACGCAACCGGTTACAGCATGAAGGGTCTCAAATCGGCCTGGATTAACGAGGCGGCCTTCCGTCAGGAGCTGGTGCTTGTCTTGGCTCTGATGCCGCTGGCCGGCTGGCTCGGCAACTCCCTCAACGAGATCCTGCTGCTCATCTGCATCAGCTGGCTGGTGGTGATCGTCGAGGTGCTCAACTCCGCCATAGAGGCGGTGGTGGATCGCATCGGCTCAGAGCATCACGAGCTGTCGGGGCGTGCCAAGGATCTCGGCTCCGCCGCCGTCTTTATCGCCCTGGCCTTGAACGCCCTGGTGTGGGGCGCCTTGATTGGCCGCAATCTGCTGGGGTGGTGGTAGAGCACATATCTTGCGGGTGAGTTTGCGCCCTCTCCCTCTGGGAGAGGGCAAGGGTTGTATCTTCTCGCCCCTCATCCCCAACCCTTCTCCCGCGAGGGGAGAAGGGGGAAAAGGAGCAAAGACGCGGACGTGCGTTGAGCATCGCATCATAAAAAAGCCCGTCAGATGACGGGCTTTTTGTTGTCCGAGCAACCGGCTCAGGGCATCAGTGCAGGATCCGGGCACGTATGGTGCCGTTGATCTCCTTGAGACGGGAGAGTGCCTTCTCGCTGTGCTCAGTCTCCACGTCGATCACCACATAGCCGATCTCGCTGCTGGTTTGCAGGTACTGACCGGCGATGTTGATCCCCTCGTCGGCGAAGATCTGGTTGATCTGGTTCATCACGCCCGGCTGGTTGCGGTGGATGTGCAGCAGACGGCTGGAGCCCTTGTGGCCCGGCAGTGAGACTTCCGGGAAGTTGACGGCGGAGAGGGTGGAGCCGTTGTCTGAGTATTTGACCAGCTTGTTGGCCACTTCCAGACCTATGTTCTCCTGGGCTTCCTGGGTGGAACCGCCGATATGGGGGGTCAGGATGACATTGTCCAGGCCGCGCAGCGGGGTCAGGAACTCCTCGTCATTGGACTTGGGCTCGCTCGGGAAGACATCGATGGCGGCGCCGGAGAGGTGACCGCTCTTGATGACGTCGGCCAGGGCATCTATGTCCACTACGGTACCGCGGGAGGCGTTGATGAAAATGGCGCCCGGTTTCATCATGCGCAGCTGCTCGGCGCCGATGAGATCCTTGGTGGAGGCGGTTTCCGGCACGTGCAGGCTGATGACGTCAGACATGTTGAGCAGCTCCACCAGGTTCGGCACCTGGATGGCGTTGCCCAGAGAGAGCTTGTTCTCGATGTCGTAGTAGTAGACCTTCATGCCGATCATCTCGGCGATGATGCCAAGCTGGGTGCCGATGTGGCCATAGCCTATGATGCCGAGCTTCTTGCCGCGGGCTTCCACTGAGCGGTTGGCCAGCTTCTCCCAGACGCCGCGATGGCACTTGGCGTTCTTCTCGGGGATGCCGCGCAGCAGCAGCAGTATCTCCCCCAGCACCAGTTCGGCCACGGAGCGGGTGTTGGAGAAGGGGGCGTTGAAGACGGGGATGCCGCGCACGTGGGCGGCATCCAGGGAGACCTGGTTGGTGCCGATGCAGAAGCAGCCGATGGCGACCAGCTTGCCGGCGGCATCCAGCACCTTCTCGGTGATCTGGGTGCGTGAACGCAGGCCCACGAAATGCACGTCACGAATGCGCTCGATCAGCTCCTCTTCCGACAGTGAGGTCTTCAGATACTCAACATTGGTGTATCCGGCTGCCCGAAAGGTCTCTACCGTGTTGGGATGCACTCCCTCCAGCAGCAGTACTTTGATCTTATCCTTGTCCAGCGAAAACTTGGCTGTCATGACGTTCCCTCTATTGTTTGAAAAATGCGTTCAGGCTTGCAGTGTGAAGAAAACCGTAAAGTAGCAAAAACGTTTGGGAGAGGGAATATTTGTGACGAAAGTCAAATTCTTTGAAGTTATCAACGTTTTTTGCAGCCTGTTTGGTGCAACCCATTGAGCCATAAATAGAAACGGCGCCATCAGGCGCCGTTGTCCATTCAGGCTGTGATTATTGGGTCACAACCCCATCCGGAGTACCGATCAGTACCACGTCAGCGCCGCGGTGGGCGAACAGGCCGTTGGTGACCACGCCAACGATGGCGTTGAGCTGCACTTCCAGCCCTTTGGCGTCTGTGATGGCCATGCCCTTGACGTCCAGAATGATGTTGCCGTTGTCGGTCACCACACCCTCACGCCACACCGGGTTGCCACCAAGCTTCCTGATCTCGCGGGCCACGTATTCGCGGGCCATGGGGATCACTTCGACCGGCAGCGGGAACTGGCCCAGCACCTCGACTGTCTTGGTGTTGTCGATGATGCAGATGAACTGGTCGGCCACGGCGGCGACTATCTTCTCGCGGGTCAGGGCGGCGCCACCGCCCTTGATCATGTCGCGGGTCCCGTTGATCTCGTCGGCGCCATCCACGTAGACGGAGAGGGCATCGATGTCGTTGAGATCAAACACCGGGATGCCGAAACCCTTGAGGCGCTCGGTGGAGGCGATGGAGCTCGATACCGCGCCCTTGATCTCGTCCTTCATGGTCGCCAGTGCGTCGATGAAGTGATTGACGGTAGAGCCGGTGCCCACCCCGACTATGGTGCCGGGTACCACGTATTTGAGCGCAGCCCAACCGGCCGCCTTCTTCATTTCATCTTGAGTCATGATGGATCCTTATGGAAAAAGCGGGCGCATTATATCCAAGCATCCTGCCCAGAGCGACCATGGCGGTCACGTTCCGGGGCAAAAAGCCCCAAGATGTAAATCGTTTGCCTGTTTATTGAGCCAAGGGGCGGAGGAAGGGGAACCTGCCCCCCGGCAGCAGGGCCGAGCCTGCTAGGAGAAGCGCCAGCAACGGGCGGGGGTGATGATCTGGGGCAGCGGCACGTCCCACTGCGCCTGGGGCACGGACTCCACCTGCTGGCAGTCGTGGGCGAGCCCCAGCGGTCTTGGGCCCAGCCCGTGTTCGTGCCAGCAGGCCAGGGTGCGATCGTAATAGCCGCCCCCCATGCCGAGCCGGTTGCCCTCGGCATCGAAGGCCACCAGCGGGGTGCAGATAAGATCCAGCATGCTGTGGGGCAGCACCTGCTGCACATCGAGCTCGGGCTCGGCGATGCCATAGCGGTTGCGGGTCATGGGGCTGGTGGCGGTGTAGCGCAAGAAGAGCAGGTGACCCGGGGTGAAGGGGTGCAGCACCGGCAGGTAGATCTCTTTGCGCTGGCTCCAGAGCCAGTGAATGGCGGGCAGGGGATCTAGCTCGCCGTCATTGGCCAGATAGAGGGCGATGCGTCTGGCCGCCTGGATCTCGGGGTGTTCCTGAAAACGCGTGACCAGTAGCTGGGCCGCCGCCTGCTGTTCGGCCTGACTCAGACTCTTTCTGCGTTGGCGGATCAGTTGGCGCAGGCTCTGCCGCTCGGGCTGGGTATCCGGCATGGGGGCTCCTGTGGTGGGGCTAAAGGACTGGGTTACCTTAACAAGGGGCCATCGGGATGAAAAGCGGGGAAGGGCAAGGTTGGCATCAGGCCGGACACGCTTGCCCGGCCTGATGGAGTTGTTTAGACCTGCGCCGACGGCTCGGCCGCCGTACGCAGCTGATGCTTGACGAACACCGCGATTATGGCGGCCAGCCCCAGAGCCATGGGATAGAAACTCATGCTCACCACGGCCAGGGGGGAGAGGGCGAAGATGGAGCCCAGCAGCAGCGCCTGGGCGCCCCAGGGGATCAAGCCCTGCACCACGCAGGAGAAGATATCCAGCATGGAGGCGGCGCGGCGCGGGGTGACACCGTGATGCTCCGCCAGATCCCGGGCCACCTTGCTGGCGACTATGATGGCCACCGTATTGTTGGCGGTGCAGAGGTTGGTCAGCCCCACCACCCCGGCGATACCGAGCTCGGCCGCCTTCTCGTTCTGCTCGCCGTCATGATGACGGGTGAAGCGCGCGATGAGGGCGGCGATGCGGGCGCTGATCCAGGCAAGGCCTCCCTGACGCTCCATCAGGGCGCCGAGGCCACCGATGAGCATGGAGAGCAGGAAGATCTCCTGCATGCTGGTGAAGCCCTGGTAGATGTCCTTGCTGAACTGGCCCAGGGGATAGCCTCCGATCATGCCAACGCCACCGGCGGCCAGTATGCCAAGACCGAGCACCACGAAGACGTTCATGCCACCGAGTGCCAGCACCAGGATCAGCAGATAGGGCATCACCTTGAGCAGATCCGCGCTGGCGGTGGCGGTGGGGGCATCACCGGTGGAGCCCAGCAGCAGGTAGAGCAGGATCACCAGCACGGCGGCGGGGGTGGCAATCTTGACGTTCTCGCGGAACTTGTCCTTCATCTCGCAGCCCTGGCTGCGGGTCGCGGCTATGGTGGTGTCCGAGATGATGGAGAGGTTATCGCCGAACATGGCGCCGGAGAGAATGGTGCCCGCCATCAGCACGGGATCTATGCCGGTGGCCTGGGCGACGCCGAGGGCCACGGGGGCCACTGCCCCTATGGTGCCCATTGAGGTGCCCATGGCGGTGGCAATGAAGGCGGAGATGAGGAAGAGCCCCGGCAGCAGGAACCAGCCCGGGATCAGGGAGAGGCCGAGGGCGACGGTGGCATCCACCCCGCCGGTGGCCTTGGCCACGGTGGCGAAGGCGCCCGCCAGCAGATAGATGAGGCACATGGCCATGATGTTGCTGTCACCCACCCCCTTGAAGAAGGTCTCAAGGTTGCGGTTGAAGCCCTCTTTGCCCAGCATCAGCGCCAGCATGACGGCGGGCAGGGCGGCCACGGGGGCGGGCAGCTGGTAGAAGGCGAACTCGACCCCCTGCAGGGTCAGCCAGGTGCCGGTACCGATGAAGAGAGCAAGAAAGACCAGAAGGGGCAGCAGGGCTCTGGCACTAGGTTGGGTCTGGATCATGTGTTCCTCGAAACTTGAACAATGACCTCCTGTCGCAGCCTGTGTTGGCCCGAGTATGCTCGGACACAGGGTAGGCATCCTGCCGCTATGGGGGGCTTACAGTAGTGAGTCGGGGGCACCTGGTCAAGATAGACGTCCAGATGGATAAGCCTTTTTCTCTTGCGATTCTGATGTGCTGATTAAATCCGTCAATTATTCGGATTTAATAACTATTTGTTGTTGATGTGGCGGCGCCGTGCGAGCGGCCACGGAAGGCTTTTCAAAGCCGGCGCGGGCTGGTAAAACGGTCTCTTTCCATAATAAAGAGATGAGAGGGTGGAGATGGACAATCCGATCCGTGTGGCCGTGATGGGCTGTAATGGTCGTATGGGCAAGGTGCTGCTGGAGGCCATCACCAACGCCGAGGGCGTGGTGGTGGGTGCGGCGCTGGAGCGACCTGGCTCTGCCGTGATAGGCCTGGATGCGGGTGAACTCAATGGCCTGGGCCGACTTGGGGTCATCATCAGCGACAGCCTGGACAAGGTGCGCGATGAGTTTGATCTCATCATCGACTTCACCCGTCCCGAGGTGACCCTGGCCAACCTGGCCTTCGCCCTGGCCCATGGCAAGCAGATGGTGATAGGCACCACCGGCTTTGATGAGTCAGGCAAGGCCGCGCTGCACGAGGCGGGCAAGCAGATCGGCATCGTCTTCGCGTCCAACTACTCGGTCGGCGTCAACCTGGTGTTCAAGCTGCTGGAGCAGGCCGCCAAGGTGATGGGGGATTACACCGACATCGAGATCATCGAGGGGCACCACAGGCACAAGGTGGATGCACCGTCCGGCACCGCGCTCTCCATGGGGGAAGTGGTGGCCAAGACCCTCGGACGTGACTTGAAAGAGTGCGCCGTCTATGGCCGCGAGGGGATCACCGGCGAGCGGGATCGCAACACCATCGGCTTTGCCACCATCCGCGCCGGGGATCTGGTGGGGGAGCACACCGTCATGTTTGCCGACATCGGCGAGCGGGTGGAGATAAGCCACAAGGCCTCGAGCCGCCTGACGTTTGCCAATGGCGCCGTGCGGGCAGGCAAGTGGCTCGGCCAGCAGGGGGCGGGTCTTTACGACATGCAGGACGTACTCGACCTCAAATAGGGTGTAGCGGGAGCCCGACCAGGGCTCTCCTCTCCCCGATCTGGTTGTCAGACCCCGGCTCGCCGGGGTTTTGTTTATGGTTTTTGTAAAAACAAGCGTTAAGCACCGCTTTTGTGGTGAACCTGCCTAAATCGCCCCCTTCCCATTTCTTCGCCACACTCCTGCGACAAAAATGTCATCAGAGGGTAACGGGAACGGGTCTCAATCTTCCCTGTAGCCCGCTTTTTTCACACCCGGCCAAACAGACTAAAAATGCAATCAAAGAAAAACGTTTTCTATTTTTCTGAGTCAGTTTTCTATCACCAAATGGCACTTTTTGGCTTTCGTTGTTTGTTTTTTAAATTCATATCCATCTGTTTATTAAAGATAAAATATCGATTTTTGTCTGTGAGGTGGCATGGGTGGGTGCTTTTGTTTCGGGTTTTGGCTTTTCTTTTTGGGGAGGGGGTTGCAAAGCGCCTTAGTGCATAGATAATGGGTAATGTTGCTTGTTTATTGAATTTAGATGCATTTCAAACGAGAAAAGACGTTGAAATGAGATCGTTTTTAAGTAGAATGCGCCCAATTTGCCAGAAATCTGCCGGGTTTGAGCCCTGTTTCAAACAGCGTCCGGACCCGCAACACCCAGGTAAATTGCTGAATTTAAAGCTAAATAACTGGAGGTTGTCTTGAATCACACTGCATTGCTAGTGCTGGAAGATGGAACTGTGTTCAAAGGCGTGTCGATAGGCGCCGAGGGATGTTCCGTTGGTGAAGTGGTTTTCAATACGTCGATGACGGGCTATCAGGAAATCCTCACCGATCCCTCTTATTCCCGTCAGATAGTCACCCTCACTTACCCCCATATAGGCAACACCGGCACCAACAGCGAAGATGAAGAGTCCAGTCAAATCCACGCGCAGGGATTGATCATCCGGGATCTTCCGATACTTGCCTCCAATTTCCGCAATCAGCAATCCCTCTCCGATTACCTCAAGTCCCACAACATCGTTGGCATCGCCGACATCGACACCCGTAAACTGACCCGCATCCTGCGAGAGAAGGGTGCCCAGGCCGGTTGCATACTGGCCGGCAAGCAGCTCGATGAAGCCCATGCCCTGAGCCAGGCCCGCGCCTTCCCCGGTCTGAAGGGGATGGATCTGGCCAAGGAAGTGACCGTCAGCGAATCCTACAGCTGGACCGAGGGTAGCTGGCAGCTCGGCAAGGGGCACGTCACCCCGGCCGCCGATGAGCTGAAATACCACGTGGTGGCCTACGACTTTGGCGTCAAGCGCAATATCTTGCGCATGCTGGTGGACCGCGGCTGCCGCCTGACAGTAGTGCCGGCCAAGACCCCGGCCGCCGAGGTGCTGGCGCTGAACCCGGATGGCATCTTCCTCTCCAACGGCCCCGGTGACCCCGAGCCGTGCGACTACGCCATCGAGGCCATCAAGACCTTCCTTGGGACCAACACCCCGGTGTTCGGCATCTGCCTGGGTCACCAGCTGCTGGGTCTGGCCTCCGGCGCCAAGACCATCAAGATGAAGTTCGGTCACCACGGTGCCAACCACCCGGTGAAGAGCCTGGATGACAACACCGTCATGATCACCGCCCAGAACCACGGTTTTGCGGTGGACGAGAACAGCCTGCCGGAGTGCCTGCGTGCCACTCACGTCTCCCTGTTCGACGGCTCCCTGCAGGGCATACATCGCACCGATCGTCCAGCCTTCAGCTTCCAGGGTCACCCTGAAGCGAGCCCGGGCCCCCACGACTGTGCCGGTCTGTTCGACCACTTTATTGAATTGATTAAGCAGTATCGCGCCTAAGAGGATAAAGAGAGCCATGCCAAAACGTAACGACCTACAGAGCATCCTGATCCTCGGCGCCGGCCCCATCGTCATCGGTCAGGCCTGCGAATTCGACTACTCCGGCGCCCAGGCCTGCAAGGCCCTGCGCGAGGAGGGATACCGCGTCATCCTGGTGAACTCCAACCCGGCCACCATCATGACCGACCCCGAGATGGCGGATGCCACCTACATCGAGCCCATCACCTGGGAAGTGGTGCGCGAGATCATCAAGAAAGAGCGCCCCGATGCCGTGCTGCCCACCATGGGTGGCCAGACCGCACTCAACTGCGCGCTGGATCTGGAGAAGCATGGCGTGCTGGCCGAGTTCGGTGTCGAGATGATCGGTGCCACCGCCGATGCCATCGACAAGGCGGAAGATCGTCGTCGCTTCGACATCGCCATGAAGAGCATCGGCCTGGAGTGCCCGCGCGCCGGCATCGCCCACAACATGGAAGAGGCATGGAAGGTGCAGCAGATGGTCGGCTTCCCCTGCATCATCCGTCCCTCCTTCACCATGGGTGGCTCCGGTGGCGGCATCGCCTACAACACCGAAGAGTTCGTCGAGATCTGCGAGCGCGGCCTGGATCTCTCCCCGACCAAGGAGCTGCTCATCGATGAGTCCCTGATCGGCTGGAAAGAGTACGAGATGGAAGTGGTGCGGGATCGCAACGACAACTGCATCATCGTCTGCGCCATCGAAAACTTCGACCCCATGGGCATCCACACCGGTGACTCCATCACGGTCGCGCCAGCCCAGACGCTGACCGACAAGGAGTACCAGCTGATGCGCAACGCCTCCATGGCGGTGCTGCGCGAGATAGGCGTCGAGACCGGCGGCTCCAACGTCCAGTTCGGCATCAACCCCAAAGACGGCCGCATGGTCATCATCGAGATGAACCCGCGGGTGTCGCGCTCCTCCGCGCTGGCCTCCAAGGCGACCGGTTTCCCCATCGCCAAAATTGCCGCCAAGCTCGCCATCGGTTACACCCTGGACGAGTTGATGAACGACATCACCGGCGGTCGTACCCCGGCCTCCTTCGAGCCGGCGATTGACTACGTGGTGACCAAGATCCCGCGCTTCAACTTCGAGAAGTTTGCCGGTGCCAACGACCGTCTCACCACTCAGATGAAGTCCGTGGGTGAAGTGATGGCCATTGGCCGCAACTTCCAGGAGTCCCTGCACAAGGCGCTGCGCAGCCTCGAGACCGGCAAGACCGGCTTCGACCCCATGGTGGATCTCAATACCCCCGACTCCCTGACCCGCATCCGCCACGAGCTGCAGGATGCCGGTTGCGACCGCATCTGGTACATCGCCGATGCGTTCCGCGCCGGTCTCTCCATGGACGGCATCTTCAAGCTGACCAAGATTGACCCCTGGTTCCTGGTGCAGATTGAAGAGCTGGTGAAGCTGGAAGAGCAGGTGAAAGAGCGCGGCATGGCCGGCCTGGACGCCGACTTCCTGCGCACCCTGAAGCGCAAGGGCTTCGCCGACGCCCGTCTGGCCAAGATCCTCGGCGTGGCCGAGGGCGAGGTGCGCAAGGCCCGTGCCCGCCACAACATCTTCCCGGTCTACAAGCGGGTCGATACCTGCGCCGCCGAGTTCGCCACCAACACCGCCTACATGTACTCCAGCTATGACGAGGAGTGCGAAGCGGCGCCGACCAATCGCGACAAGATCATGATCATCGGCGGCGGCCCGAACCGCATCGGTCAGGGCATCGAGTTCGACTACTGCTGCGTGCACGCGGCCCTGGCCCTGCGCGAAGACGGTTACGAGACCATCATGGTCAACTGCAACCCGGAGACCGTCTCCACCGATTACGACACATCCGACCGTCTCTACTTCGAGCCGGTGACCCTGGAAGACGTGCTGGAAATCGTGCGCGTCGAAAACCCGAAAGGCGTCATCGTCCAGTACGGCGGCCAGACCCCGCTGAAACTGGCCCGTGCACTGGAAGCCAACGGTGTGCCGATCATCGGTACCAGCCCGGATGCCATCGACCGCGCCGAAGATCGCGAGCGCTTCCAGTCCGCCGTCGAGCGTCTGGGCCTCAAGCAGCCGGAAAATGGCACCGTCACCGCGCTGGAGCAGGCCGTGCTGACCGCCGAGCGCATCACCTACCCGCTGGTGGTGCGCCCCTCCTATGTGCTGGGTGGCCGCGCCATGGAGATCGTCTATGACGAGCAGGACTTGCGCCGCTACTTCGCCGAAGCTGTGAGCGTCTCCAACGAGTCACCAGTACTGCTGGATCGCTTCCTCGACGACGCCACCGAGGTGGACGTGGACGCCATCTGCGACGGCGTGGACGTGGTCATCGGCGGCATCATGGAGCACATCGAGCAGGCCGGTATCCACTCCGGTGACTCCGCCTGCTCCCTGCCGCCCTACACCCTGTCCAAGGCCATCCAGGACGAGATGCGCGAGCAGGTACGGAAATTGGCGCTGGAGCTCGGCGTGGTGGGCTTGATGAACGTCCAGTTCGCGGTCAAGGACAACGAGATTTACCTCATCGAGGTGAACCCCCGTGCCGCCCGGACAGTGCCCTTCGTCTCCAAGGCGACCGGTGCGCCGCTGGCCAAGATTGCCGCCCGCGTCATGGCCGGTCAGAGCCTGCAGGATCAAGGTTTCACCACAGAGATCATCCCGCCCTACTACTCGGTCAAAGAGGTGGTGCTGCCCTTCGCCAAGTTCCCGGGTGTCGACCCGCTGCTGGGGCCGGAAATGCGCTCCACCGGTGAAGTGATGGGGGTGGGCAGCAGCTTCGCCGAGGCCTATGCCAAGGCGCAGCTGGGTGCAGGTCACCAGGTGCCGAGCGAGGGTCGTGCCCTGCTCTCGGTGCGCCACGGCGACAAGGAGCGGGTGGTCAACCTGGCTGCCAAGCTGCTGGAGCTGGGTTATGACCTCGACGCCACCCACGGCACCGCCGTGACTCTGGGGGAGGCGAGCATCAACCCGCGTCTGGTGAACAAGGTGCATGAAGGCCGTCCGCACATTCTGGATCGCATCAAGAATGGCGAGTACACCTACATAGTCAACACCGCCGAGGGCCGTCAGGCGATTCAGGATTCCAAGCAGCTGCGCCGCGGCGCCCTGCAGCACAAGGTGGCCTACACCACCACGCTGCACGCGGCCTTCGCCACCTGCATGGCCATCAGCGTCGATGCCACCGCCAACGTGAACTCGGTGCAAGAGCTGCACCACAAGGTCAAGCACCGCTAAGGTGCGCGCAGTCAGGGCCGACTCTTCCGGCCCTGGATACAAGCCTGACAACACCCCGCCAGCGATGGCGGGGTGTTTCTTTTTGCGGAACCGACGGATCCCGGGCGGGTGGGCCCTTCATGCACGAGGTGACGTAAATAGCGAGGGTGAAAGGGCGATAAACGCCCTTAAATAGACTAAACGAAATCATAAATTGCCTATTAAGTGCCATTAGCAACAATCTTCGCAATCACTCACCCCGAACGCCTCCCTATACTGGTTTCTCATCACATGCGTGAGCAAACAAGGTCGTCCGCACCGGCAAGCATTCAGTGTCAGAGGGTTGCGAGAGGATCAGGGCCAGCGGCTTATCCAGCCAGCCTGGCCGGCCCCTTCCACCGATAGGGACCAATGGAAACCGGCTGTGGGGTAACCGCCGCACCGCCAGTCAGGGCCAGCGTTATCGCGCCAGCCCGCTCCCCCTCCTTGCCCCCTCTGTTACCTGCCCGGTCGCCTGGTGCCTCAATATCTGCCAAGGGAATCTGAATATGAGCTTCGATCATCGCAAATACCGCCCTGCCCCCGTCATCGCTCTGGCGGACCGTCAATGGCCCAACCGGGTGATGACGAAGGCGCCGCTCTGGTGCGCCGTGGATCTGCGGGACGGCAACCAGGCGCTGGTCGAGCCCATGACGGTGGCCCAGAAGCTGCAAATGTGGGCCCTGATGACCCATGTCGGCTTCAAACACATCGAGGTCGGCTTCCCCGCCGCCTCCCAGCCGGACTTTGACTTCGTGCGGGAACTCATCGAGCGCAATCTCATTCCGGAGGATGTGACCATCCAGGTGCTGGTGCAGGCCCGGGAAGATCTCATCGCCCGCACCTTCGACTCCCTCAGGGGGGCCAAACGCGCCATCGTTCATGTCTACAACTCGGTCAACCCGACCCAGCGCAACTATGTGTTCAACACAGATCGCGAAGGGGTCAAGGGCATCGCCGTGCAGGGGGCGCGCTGGGTGCGGGAATACGCGGACCGCAACCCCGGCACAGAGTGGAGCTTCCAGTATTCCCCCGAGAGCTTCAGCAGCACAGAGGTGGAGTTCGCGGTGGAGGTCTGTGACGCCGTCATCGATGAGTGGCGCACTGCTGGCCGCCCCATGATCCTCAACCTCCCTGCCACGGTCGAGGTGAGCACTCCCAATGTGTTCGCGGATCAGGTGGAGTGGTTCTGCCGCCACCTCAAGGCGCGCCCCGAGGTGAGCATCTCCATCCATACCCACAATGACAGGGGCTGCGGGGTGGCCGCCGCCGAGCTGGCTATGCTGGCGGGGGCCGATCGCATCGAGGGCACCCTGCTTGGCAACGGCGAGCGCACCGGCAACATGGACATAGTCACCATGGCCATGAACCTCTACAGCCAGGGGATAGATCCCGAGCTGGACTTGTCGGACATGGATGCCATAGTGGCGACCGTGGGGGCCTGCACCCAGATTGCCCTGCACCCGCGCCACCCCTATGCCGGCGAGCTGGTCTACACGGCGTTTTCCGGCAGCCACCAGGATGCCATTCGCAAGTCCCTGGCGGCCGAGAAGCCCGATCCCTACTGGGATGTGGCCTATTTGCCGATCGATCCTGCCGATCTGGGCCGCAGCTACGAGGCGGTGATCCGCATCAACAGCCAGTCTGGCAAGGGGGGCGTCACCTATCTGCTGGAGCGCGACCTTGGCCTGCAACTGCCGCGCTGGCTGCAGATCGATTTCAGCCGCCGGGTTCAGGCCGAGGCCGAGGCGAGCAGCAGCGAGATCAGTCCGGAGCAGATCCGCGCCCTGTTCGAGCAGCACTACCTCGAGCCGCTGCACGGTTATCGCATCGGCCGCTTCCAGCTCGGTCACGACAGCCAGGAGACACTGCGCCTCGAGCTGCAGACCCCGGACGGCAGCTTGCAGCTCTGTGGTGAGGGGGAGGGGGCCATCACCGCCCTGGTCAACGGCTGGGAGCGTCAGACCGGCATGCACATAGACGTGCTGGATTACTCCGAGCATGCCCTCTCCTCCGGCACCGAATCCCGCGCCGCCGCCTATGTGCTGCTCAGCGTCGACGGAGTGCGCATGTGCGGGGTCGCCATAGGCCGCGACGTGGTCAACGCCTCCTTGCAGGCGGTGATCAATGGCGCCGCCCAGGTCCGCGCCCTGCGCCAGAGTGCGTGAGGGGGCGGGCGTGTCGAGGGTAAGGCCAGCCCCTTGAAGGACGTCCTCCACACCGCCTGTGCCAGGGGGTCGCCGGCAGCAAAAGGGCGGCGCACAGTGGAAAATGGTACCTGGATCCCTTCAGCACTGTGCTGAGGGGATTGTTTTTTATGGAAAAATCGGCTCACAATACGAGCGCCGTGCGGCCAGGATTGGCCTTGCGGTTCATTGGGTGCTGGCGGCTGAGTGCGGCCGCCTGGGATAGAGGCAATGCAGGTTTGGAGCCATAACGATGATGAAGACTCCCCTCAGGTTATCCGTACACCCCGCTAGGTTCTTCTCGCTCTCCCCTGGTCGCCGCCTCGCCCTGCTGAGCCTGCTCTGCCTGTTGCTGCTGACGGGGGGCCTGGATGCCGCCAGCTTCGAGCGCCTGCCCGAACATAACCTCTACACCATCGGCGCCCTGGCCGAGGCCATCAATGTGCTGACCCTGCTGTTCATGTTCTGGGTGGTGCAGTGTGCCCAGATCTCGAACCGGACCTACCTGTTTCTCTGCGCCGGTCTGGGGAGCTGGCTGGTGTCGGGGACCATAGATCTGGTTGACGAGGCCTACTTCCAGCCCTGGTGGCTCTCCACGGTGGAAGACAGCCTGCGCACCCTCGGCATGCTGGCCACGGCCTGGGGCGTGCTGCTGATGGTGCAACAGATGTATGGCGTCCAGACCCGGCTGGCCTCGCTCGCCATGTCCGACGAACTGACGGGTCTTTCCAATCGCCGCGCATTTCGCGCCGTGCTGGAAACCCATGTGGATCAGGGGACGCCGCTGCTGCTGCTGGATCTCGATCACTTCAAGCAGATCAACGATCGCTACGGCCACGGCATAGGTGACAATGTGCTGCAGGAATTCAGCGCCTTGCTGTGTCAGCACTGCCCGCCGGATGGGGTGGTGGCGCGCCTGGGGGGCGAGGAGTTCGCCATCTGGCTGCCCGGCATGCTGAGCGACAAGGCTCAGGCACTGGCGGAGCAGATAAGAGCCGCCACCGAGGCTCTGGTCGCCTGCGAGGAGATAAGGTTCACCGTGAGCATCGCCGTCGGCATAGGCCAGGCGGGGGAGGCGGTCGAGGCGCTGGTCAAACGCACCGATCTCGCGCTCTACCGGGCCAAACACCTGGGGCGCAACCGGGTCGAGCTGGCGTGATGACGCCAGGGGATGCCGCAGCCCTGGGCCCCGGCCGCTCTGCCGCCTTCAGATTGCCCGCGCCATCCACTACAATGACCACCTGTTTGCATTCGGGACCCCTCATCCGGCATGAGGGGTCCGCACTTTATCGGAAGCCCTCATGATCCCCTCTCGCCCTTTGTCTTTCTCCCCCTGGCGCCTCTGCGCACTGCTGGCTGCCGCCGTGCTGGCGGGCTGCGCCAGTGAACCTACACCCCCTACTCCTACTGTCGAGGAGGCCGCCGCCATCGCCAAACAACCCAAGGCGATGCAGCCGCGCAAGCCTGCGGACATGAAGAGCCGCATAGTGCGCTTCCTGCCGCGCCAGGTACAAGACAAGCCGGGCTGGGCCAACGACGTGGTGACGGCGCTCAGCACCCAGGGGCTGACGGTGAACGATCACAATGTCTGCTCAGTGCTGGCGGTGGCGGAGCAGGAGGCCACCTATCAGGCCGATCCCGTGGTGCCCGGCCTTGGCAAGATAGCCTGGAAGGAGATCAACGCCCGGGCCGCCAAGCTGCTCATCCCCGAGTTCGTGGTGCGCACCGCCCTCTCCATCAAGTCCCCCACGGGCAAATCCTACGCCGCGCGCATCGATGCCCTTCGCACCGAGCGGGAGATGAGCGAGATCTTCGAGGACATGATAGGGGCCGTACCCATGGGCAAGCAGCTCTTTGGCAACCTCAACCCGGTGCGCACCGGGGGCCCCATGCAGGTGAGCGTGGCCTTCGCCGAGGCCAACGCCCGCGGCTACCCCTATCCCGTCAAAGAGTCCATCCGCCATGAAGTCTTTACCCGCCGGGGCGGCATCTGGTTTGGCACCAAACACATCTTCGGTTATCCCGCCGACTACCCGGACACCCTCTACCGTTTCGCCGACTTCAATGCGGGCTGGTATGCCAGCCGCAACGCCGCCTTCCAGGCTGCGGTGAGCCGGGTCAGCGGCAAGCCCCTGGCCCTGGACGGGGATCTGGTCCGCTACGACTCCGACCTGCCCGGCAAGACGGAGCTCGCGGTGCACAGCATCGCCAGCCGCGTCAACATGAGCAAGCAGGCCATCCACCAGAGCCTGCTCAAGGGGGATAGTGCCGACTTTGCCCAGACCGACCTCTATCACAGGGTCTTTACCCTGGCCGACAAGCAGGCGGGCAAGCGCCAACCCCGCGCCGTGCTGCCCGGTATCCAGCTGAAAAGCCCCAAGATCACCCGCAACCTCACCACCGCCTGGTTTGCCAAGCGGGTGGATGACAGGGAGCAGGCCTGCGTCAGGAAGATGGCGACCATTCGCTGACAGTCAGAGACAACAAGGGCGGCCAAGTGGCCGCCCTTGTTCATTGTGCTTTGACCACCTGGCTGGTCAGGGTTGGTAGGTGCCAGGTTCCCCCCAGGGCTATCATGCGGCAGCTGCCTGTGGTGCTTTTCTCGCGCTGCACGAAGGTTTTGCCGTCCCAGACCCAGCTTTCGAAAGAAAAACAATCTCCTATCCCTCTTCCTTTATGTGAGGCACTCAGTTCACCCATTCCATAACCATTTGCGTCAGTGTTGATGAGGGTCGCACTGCCGGTATCAAGGTTCGTATCAATCAGAATGAATGCCGAACCGTCGTTGTAAGCGGCGAGCCAGCAGGGTAGCTGGACCAAGGCTCGTTCTTGGTTCAGGGGATAGAGCATGCCACCTTCCGAATCTTCATAGGTTATGGGACAGGTGTCTTTATCGACTTGCTGTTTCAGCCACTTACCTATGCTCTGTTGCTCCAGCTGGGTGAGCGGGCGGGAGAGGTTATCTGCGGTTACGGCGCTGGCGTGGATCACGGGGGCCGCCAAGGCAGGAGGAATGGATGTTGTGGGTAGCGAGCCCTGTTTGGTCAGGGCTGTACTGGTATTGAGACGGCCTTGGAACTCATCCATTTTGAGAAAAATGGCATAGGCACCGGCACCGGATAGCGGTTCCTGGTGCTTGCTCCATTCAAATACCACCTTGCCAGTTCCTTTGATTGCTCGAACTAGCGCCGCAGTTTGTAGCTGACTGAACGGAGTCCGCTCTTTTACGGTGCCGAGTACCTCATCATTGATGCGCAGTGTGATCAAACCATCAGCGGGGACCTCCGGGGTCTGTTCATCAACTTCTGCGATGGCAAGCTCGGCATGCAGCGTGCCCTTGGCGCCAGCCTCTCGGGTGAGTAGAACCGATAGTCCACCCAATTTTGCACTGTAACCAGCTGCTCGGCATGTGCGCGTGTTGTCGCAGGCCACTTCCCAGTCTTTGTGTTGAAAAGAGATCCCTTCAGTAAATGAGCCGAGTGCAGAGGTCAGCAGTGTTGTGATGAGCATGAAATGGTTCCTGAAGCATGGGAAAGGTCAGGATAGCATTCTGGACGGCTCATATTGAATCTTGTTGTGGGCTAACTTAACTGAGCCGAGGGACATAGCCCTTTGATCCGACTAGAAACTCATCGCCAGCCCGATGGAGTAGCCGCTGGTGTTGTGGCTGAACATATAACGGGCTACCAGCCGGGTGCGGGTGATGAAGATGTCGTACTTGCTGCTGTCGAGCTCGAACCCAAGGCCCAGGGAGTTGAGGCTGTTGAAGCCGAGCAGGCCCCGTTGCTCTCCCAAGTATTCGGTTCTGGCCCCCTCCAGCACATAGCGCAGCGGGCGATCCAGCAGGGTCCAGGTGAAGAGTGGAGCCCGGCGACGCAGGTAGAGGCCGAGGTTCTCCGCCTCGGCCTGGCCGGTGATGCTGTCGGCGGTGCCGGTGAAGCTCTGCAGGTGCTGATAGGAGTAGCGCAGCTCGACATCTATGTCCTGTGGCTTGGAGAAGAGCTCGTAATCGAGCATCAGGGATCCCCCCAGGCCATACACATTGAGCCGGCCGCCGTCGAGGAAGTCGAGGTTCCTGCCCGTCCTGTGCTGGATCAAGGCGGCGCCGATGCGCAGATCGCTCGCGACTGTGCCCAGGGTGAAGTTGGCGATGGGGCGCAGCACCAGGTTGCCGCCAAAGCGGTCACGGTGCAGGCTGAAGTCCCAGCCGATGCCGCCGGTGGCGCTCAGGCTGTTCCATTTGGTGGGGATGGTGCGGGTCTCGTTGCCGTCGGTGAACACGAACTGGGGATCGTAGCGGCTGTAACCCAGGGTGCCCTCCAGATAGATGGGGAAGCCCTCGCTCATGGTGGCGCCGCCGCCGAGCTGGGTGATGGTCAGGGCCGAGCTTTCGTTGGTGCCACCCCCTATGTCCAGGTTGCTGGCGGTGATGTCCGGCACCACAGTGAAGCTCATCAGGGAGACGACCGCATTGGCCCGCTGCTGAACCAGGGTCCCGTCATTGGCCTGAGCGGCCTGGCTGAAGAGCCCGAGCCCGCTCAGCAGAAGCATGCATGCATGAAGATAAGAAGAGGGGGGATGCGCCATACCTAGCTCCGTGGACCTCCTCGTCCACTGAGGAGTCCTTACACTGTAACGGTTTTTCTGGCGCCATGGCAGCCCGGTTCAGTGCCAACTGACTATATTCTTTGCAGTTTTGCGGTTAAGGCCCAAGGGGACTCCCGGGGCGAGATCACCTTGCCGCCAGCGCACCGGGCTGGCGGGGCCGGATGACGGAGTATCCACATAAATGGCAGACATTAATTTATTGTTCAGTTCCCCGGGTGTATAACGGGCCTCCCGCAGGAGCTTATGGGGGTGGTACCAGGGAGGGGTGGCCAGACCGGGCCTTTGGGCCGTCATGACGGATGCGCATTACGTTGATGGGAGTCATACCAGATGCAGGACATGCTGCTTGCCATATGGCATCAGGACTTTGAGCAATTAATACAACTGCAGGCGGTCGGTCTGCTCGTCACCTGTCTGGTGGTGATCCTCTTTCTCGAATCGAGCTTCGTCTTTTTGCCGCTGCCGGGGGACAGCCTTGTGCTGCTGGCCGGTGGTCTGGTGGGCATGGGAGTGCTCGGGCCCGAAGTGGTGTTCCTCTATCTGCCCCTGGCTGCCGGCGTCGGCAGCGTGATGGCGTATTGGCAGGGCCATGCGCTCCATGGTACCCGCTTCATGGGCCAGGTGGAGCGGGTGATACCGGAAGGCAGCCTGCCCCGCGCCTCCCGGCTGCTCGAACGCTATGGCTTCTGGGCCATGTTCGTCTCCCGTTTCATCCCCTTCGTCAGGGTGCTGACGCCCATGCTGATGGGGATCTCCCGCCTGAACCTGCTGCGGGTGGCCATGACCAGCTTTGCCAGCACCTTCCTCTGGGCCCTGGCCCTCAGCATGGTCGGCAAGTTCATGATGGCGACGCCGCTCTTGGCCGATCATCACGAGCTGTTGACCAAGTGCCTGCTGGTGACCTCCTTCGCCCTCTTCGTCATCGCCGTGGCCGCCATCGGCATGCGACTGCTCAAGCGCTCGACCAAGAGAGCGCGCTGAGCTAAGCACGGGGATATAGGGGGACGGGCCTGCCCCCTGTCCCTTGTCCCCAAGCCGCCCGTGTCAGGCGGCTCGCCCCGGTAGCGTAAAAATACAGGCCATTTGAGGCGGAAATCCTGATGCCTATCTGTTACACTTCGCGCCCGCCATTTTCCGGCTCATCTTCTGACGTGATGTCAGACCCAGCCGTCCTTGGCCCCAAGCCTCGCCGAGGCCGTGCCACATGCCGGCCCAGGCCACTTAAGCCAACTACAGCTCAGCTGGAACACAGGAACCCATTATGAGATTTGAATCGTTCGATTTTGCCCCCGAGATTTTGCGTGCCGTCTCAGAGTGCGGTTATCAGGAGATGACCCCTGTGCAGCAGCAGGCGATCCCGACCATACGCCGTGGCAGCGACGTGCTGGCCAGCGCCCAGACCGGGACCGGCAAGACGGCGGCCTTTGCGCTGCCCATACTGCAACGTCTGGTGGATAACCCGGCCCCGGCCCAGCCTTCCAACGCCCGGGTGCTGATCCTGACCCCGACCCGCGAGCTGGCTGCCCAGGTGGCGAGCAACATCAACGACTTCGCCAAGTATCTGGACATCAGCGTGCTGACCCTGGTCGGCGGTGGCAAACAGGACGTGCAGGCCCGCAAACTCAAGGCGGGTGCGCACATCATAGTGGCGACCCCGGGCCGCCTGCTCGAGCACCTGACCGCCTGCAACCTCAGCCTCTCCGGTGTCGAGACCCTGGTGCTGGACGAAGCGGATCGCATCCTCGACATGGGCTTCAGTGCCGATGTGCAGCAGATCCTGCAGGCTGTGAACAAGACCCGTCAGAACCTGCTCTTCTCCGCCACCTTCTCCGACGCCGTGAAGAAGCTGGCCAACCTGATGCTCGACAGACCGCAGATCATCAGCGTCAACAAGCAGAACTCCACCGCCGACACCGTCAGCCACACCGTCTATCCGGTGGAGCAGAAGCGCAAGCGCGAGCTGCTCTCCGAGCTCATCGGCAAGCAGAACTGGCAACAGGTGCTGGTGTTCGCCAGTACCCGCGAGAGCTGTGACGTGCTGGTGGAAGAGCTGAACCTCGACGGCATCAAGTCCGCCGTGGTCCATGGCGAGAAGGCTCAGGGCAGCCGTCGCCGTGCCCTGCGCGAGTTCATGGAAGGCAAGGTACGGGTGCTGGTCGCCACCGAAGTGGCCGCCCGTGGTCTGGACATCCCGGATCTGCAGTACGTGGTCAACTACGATCTGCCCTTCCTGGCGGAGGATTACGTCCACCGCATCGGCCGTACCGGCCGCGCCGGCAAGAGCGGCATGGCGGTCTCCTTCGTCAGCCGCGAAGAGGAGCGCACCCTGCTCGAGATCGAGGCGCTGATCGGCCAGAAGATCCGCCGCATCATGGTGCCGGGCTACGAGGTGAGCAGCCGTGACGAGCTGATCAAGCAGTTGCAGGAGCGCCGCCGTTTCGGCAAGCGCCCGCAGCGGGAAGACAATGCCGCCGCCCAGGTAATGGCCGAGGCCAAGCTGCAGGGCCAGCGCCTCAAGCGTCTGGCGGCCGCCAAGAAGCCTCGCCAGTCGAAGTAAGCGGACAAGATGATGCAGGGGAGCCTTGGCTCCCGACTCAAGGCGCCGTTGGCGCCTTGATGCTGTTTACCGATCACCCAGAGGACGTGCGATGATCCCGCCAGTCAAGAACCCGCAAGATTACAATCAGGCCCTGCTCGACATGGCCACCCAGAGCCTGGCCGAGCTGGCCCGTACCGCAGAGCAGAAGGCGGGCAAGCGCACCCCGGCGCAAGAGAGCCACTTCCTCTGCACCTGGATGGCGGACTCCCTCAAGGAGAAGCGCTTCTCCCGTCTGGTGATGGAGGACTTGAAAGCCTGGGTTCAGCTGGGCCGCACCCTGGGAGCCGGAGCCGATCTCAAGGGGCTGCTTTCGCGCATCGTCTGCCAGTACGGCCGGGCTATGGCCGAGCCCGGGCAATTGGGCGCCAGGCTCGCCACCCTGGTCGCCGAGCTGGAGAGCGCGGGTTGGCTGGTGTTTACCGACAGCGAACTGAGCGCCAAACAGCGGCTGCTGAGCCAGGGTCAGTCCAGCCTGATCATCTCGGCCAGCGAGTATCAGGGCCATATCGAGGGGGGAGAGCTGGTGAAGCCCCTCACCCTCTATGTGCGCGGGGATGAAAAACAGTTGGCCGAGGCGGCCTTCAAGCAGGGGCTGCTGTTGAGCCAGGGTGACAAGAAGGCCACCCTGGTCAAGCACCACAAGGCCTACCGTCTGGTGCCGGGCAATGCCCAACCCGCCCTGGCGCTGCTGGCCGAGGGCTGAGCCTGATCGGGGCCCTGGTGCTTATGCCTCTCTCACTACCCCGGCCCTGTGCCGGGGTTTTTTATGGCTGGCCGCCAGCGGGAATGGCGGCAGGGTGAGCTGACTCTGATCCAGGGGGAGCGGCCCTCGTTACTTGCTGGGGGATCTGCCACCCGCCACCGATTGAACCGCGCAGGCCATGGGCTGTGCCGGGTCAGCCTGGATGACTTTCAAGGAGGAAACATGGATCTGGAACAACTCAAACGGGAGCTGGATCGATTTGGCGAACAGCATGACGAGGCGCAGCCATCCCGGGGCAGCAAGATGCTCAACATCACCTGTGACACCGGCGAACTGCTGGCGCTGCTGGTACAGACGAGGGGCGCTCAGGCGGTGCTTGAGATAGGTACTTTAAACGGTTACTCCACCCTTTGGCTGGCCGAAGCGGTGAAGAGACTGGATGGCCGGGTCACCACCATAGAGCGGGATGAGAAGAAGATCTCTCTGGCAGAGGCCAACTTTCAGCGTGCGGGACTGAGCCCCTGGATCATCCTGCTGGCGGGGGAGGCCGGCAGCCTGTTACCCAGCCTGCCGACGGCGGGTTATCAGCTCATCTTCCTGGACTCTGATCGCCAGCACTATCAGGGATGGTGGCCCGAAATACGGCGCCTGCTTGCCCCTCGCGGCCTGCTGGTGGTGGACAATGCCATCTCCCATGAGAGCGAGATGCGGGACTGGATGGCGCAAGTGAGGCGCGATCCCGATTTTCTGACCTCGCTGGTGCCGGTGGGCAAGGGGGAGTTTCTGGTGGTGAGACGCTAGGGCGCATCACCGAGAGTCAGGCATATAAAAACAGCCCCGCGTTGGCGGGGCTGTTGCTTGGGGAGGCTTGGATGGCAGCTTAAACGGCCAGATAGTCCATTATCCCTTCGGCGGCCTTGCGGCCCTCGTAGATGGCAGTCACCACCAGATCCGAGCCGCGCACCGCATCGCCACCGGCAAACACCTTGGGATTGCTGGTCTGGAAGGCATGTTCGGCCTTCTCGGGGGCCTTGATGCGATCCCGGCTGTCGAGCTCGATACCGTGATCACGCATCCAGGGCTGGGGGTTGGGCTGGAAGCCGAACGCCATCACCACAGCATCGGCGGCCAGCACCTGTTCGGAGCCCTCGATCACCACAGGATTGCGACGACCGTTGGCATCGGGCGCACTGAGCTCGGTGCTCACTACCTTGATGCCGCAGGTGCGGCCCTGGCCGTCCAGCTCAACGCCGACGGGTTGGAGGTTGAACATGAATTCCACCCCTTCCTCCTGGGCGTTCTTCACCTCCCGCTTGGAGCCCGGCATGTTCTCGGCATCGCGGCGGTAGGCGCAGATCACCTTGTCGGCGCCCTGGCGGATGGCGGTGCGGACGCAGTCCATGGCGGTATCGCCGCCGCCCAGCACCACCACCTGCTTGCCGGCGAAGTCGATGTAATCGGCCTGCGCCTTCTCAAAGCCCAGCAAGCGGTTAGCGTTGGAGATGAGGTAGGGCAGGGCGTCGTAGACTCCCGGCGCCTCTTCGTTGGCAAAGCCGCCCTTCATGTACTTGTAGGTGCCGACCCCGAGGAAGACGGCATCGAACTCGCCGAGCAAGTCGGCGAAGGTGACGTCACGACCCACTTCGGTCTCGAGACGGAACTCCACCCCCATGCCCTCGAAGATCTCGCGACGACGTTGCATCACCTCTTTCTCAAGCTTGAAGGAGGGGATGCCGAAGGTCAGCAGGCCGCCGATCTCCGGGTACTTGTCGAACACCACAGGGGTGACGCCATTGCGCGCCAGCACGTCGGCACAGGCGAGGCCGGCGGGGCCGGCGCCGATGACGGCGACCCGCTTGCCGGTCTTCACCACCTTGGAGAGATCCGGGCGCCAGCCCATCTCGAACGCCTTGTCGGTGATGTATTTTTCGATGTTGCCTATGGTCACGGCGCCGAATCTGTCGTTGAGGGTGCAGGCACCCTCACAGAGTCTGTCTTGCGGGCAGACGCGGCCGCACACCTCCGGCAGGCTGTTGGTCTGGTGGGAAAGCTCCACCGCCTCCAGGATGCGCCCCTCGTTGGCCAGTTTCAGCCAGTTGGGGATGTAGTTGTGCACCGGGCACTTCCACTCGCAATAGGGGTTGCCGCAGTCGAGGCAGCGATCCGCCTGCATGCCGACCTGGGCCTGGTTGAAGGGCTCGTAGATCTCCACAAACTGGATCTTGCGGATCTTGAGCGGCTTCTTGGGCGGGTCGACCCGCTGGACATCGATAAACTGGAATACGTTCTGGCTCATAGGGTTCCCTCCTTATTGCGCCTGGATTCTGAGTTCTGCACTAGAGCGGCTGGTGTGGCCAAGCAGGGACTTGACGTCGCTGGACTTGGGCTTGATCAGCCTGAACTTGGGCACATAGGAGTCGAAGTTGGCCAGGATCTCCTCGGCGCGCGAGCTGCCTGTCTCGTTGAGGTGCGCCGTGATGATGCCGCGCAGGTGTTCCTGATGGATGGCAAGATCCGCCACGTCCAACAGTTCCACCAGCTCGGGGTTGGTGCGCTTGGCAAAGTTGCCGCACTCGTCGAGCACGTAGGCAAAGCCGCCTGTCATGCCCGCCGCGAAGTTGACGCCCGTGGTACCGAGTATGGTGACTATGCCGCCTGTCATATATTCACAGCCGTTGTCGCCTATCCCCTCGACCACCGCGAGGGCCCCTGAGTTGCGCACCGCGAAGCGCTCGCCCGCGGTACCTGCGGCGTAGAGCTTGCCGCCGGTGGCGCCATAGAGGCAGGTGTTGCCTATGATGGCCGCCTCATGGGACTTGAAGGCTACGCCGACATGGGGTTTGACCACCAGCTTGCCGCCGGTCATCCCCTTGCCCACGTAGTCGTTGGCGTCGCCGGTGAGTATCATCTCGAGGCCACCGGCGTTCCAGACGCCGAAGCTCTGGCCTGCGGTACCGTTGAAGTGGACCCGCACCGGATCGGCGGCCATGCCCTGGTTGCCGTGACGCTTGACGATCTCGCCGGAGAGGCGCGCACCCACAGAGCGGTCTGTGTTGCGGATGTCGTAGCGGAACTCGCCACCGCTCATGTTTTCCACCGCCTCCAGCAGGTCGTCCACCATTTTGAGGTTGAGCGGCCCCTTGTCGAAGGTCGGGTTGTGCTGCTGGCTGAACAGGCTGGAGCCTGCCGGTGCCACCGGGCTCGCCAGAATGCCGGAGAGATCCAGCTTGGCCTGGCGGGCGGTGAGGCCGGGCAGGGCTTCCAGCAGGTCGGTGCGACCGATGAGGTCGGTGAGCTGGGTGACGCCGAGCTCGGCCATCAGCTCGCGGGTCTCTTCGGCGATGAACTTGAAGTAGTTCATCACCATCTCCGGCAGGCCGGTGAAGTGCTCGCGGCGCAGCTTCTCATCCTGGGTGGCGACGCCGGTGGCGCAGTTGTTCAGGTGGCAGATGCGAAGGTATTTGCAGCCGAGCGCCACCATGGGGCCGGTGCCGAAACCGAAGCTCTCGGCGCCGAGGATGGCCGCCTTGATGATGTCCAGACCGGTCTTGAGACCGCCGTCCACCTGGAGGCGCACCTTGTGGCGCAGACCGTTGGCGACCAGGGCCTGTTGGGTCTCGGCCAGCCCCAACTCCCAGGGAGAGCCGGCGTATTTGACCGAACTCAGCGGGCTGGCGCCTGTGCCACCGTCATAACCGGAGACGGTGATGAAGTCCGCATAGGCCTTGGCCACGCCGCAGGCTATGGTGCCGACGCCGGGCTCGGAGACCAGCTTGACCGACACCAGGCAGTCCGGGTTGATCTGCTTGATGTCGAAGATGAGCTGAGCCAAGTCCTCGATGGAGTAGATGTCGTGGTGCGGCGGCGGTGAGATCAGGGTCACGCCGGGCACGGAATAACGCAGCTTGGCAATCTGGGCCGTCACCTTGTCACCGGGCAGCTGACCCCCTTCGCCGGGCTT
The DNA here is from genome assembly GCF_041403065.1 of Aeromonas sp. S16(2024). Lineage (NCBI taxonomy): Bacteria > Pseudomonadati > Pseudomonadota > Gammaproteobacteria > Aeromonadales > Aeromonadaceae > Aeromonas > Aeromonas sp. S16(2024). Next base: position 42,837 of record NZ_JBGLQX010000025.1, read on the forward strand.
GGCGCCCTGGGCCACCTTGATCTGCACCACGTCCGCGTTCATCAGGTAGTGGGGGGTGACGCCGAAGCGCCCCGAGGCCACCTGCTTGATGCGCGAATTCTTCTCGGTACCAAAGCGCTTGGGATCTTCACCGCCTTCGCCCGAGTTGCTCTGACCGCCGAGGCGGTTCATGGCTACCGCCAGCGCCTCGTGGGCCTCGGGGCCCAGCGCGCCTATGGACATGGCGGCGGAGTCGAAGCGGGGGAACAGCTTGGCGGCGGGCTCAACCTGCTCCAGCGCAACCGGCGTCGTTCCCTGCTTGAGGACGAGCAGATCGCGCAAGGTGGCGACGGGGCGCTCGTTCACGAGACGCGCGTACTTTTTGTAATCGGCGTAGTTGCCGGAGCGCACCGCCACTTGCAGGGTCTGCACCACGTCCGGGTTGTAGGTGTGGTACTCGCCGCCGTGGACGAATTTGAGCAGCCCGCCCTGAGTCAGTGGCTTGCGGCCGAGCCAGGCCTGACGGGCCAGGTTGACCTGATCCTGCTGGATGTCGGTAAAGTCGGCCCCCTGAATGCGGCTCGATACGCCGCGGAAGCAGAGCTCGACCACGGAGCTGGACAGACCCACGGCTTCGAACAGCTGGGAGCAGCGGTAGCTCGCGACCGTGCTGATGCCCATCTTGGACATCACCTTGTAGAGGCCCTTGTTGATGCCGTTGCGGTAGTTGAGCATGGCCTGGCGCAGGCTCATTTTCAGCACCCCCTCCTCGACCTGTTTGGCCAGGGTCTCGTAGGCGAGATAGGGGTAGATGGCGGTGGCGCCAAAGCCCAGCAGCACGGCGAAGTGGTGCGGGTCGCGCACGCTTGCGGTCTCCACCAGGATGTTGGCGTCGCAACGCAGGTTGTTGTCCACCAGGGTGCGTTGCACCGCCCCCACCGCCATGGCGGCCGGAATGGGCAGGGTGTCGGCACTGATGTCTCTGTCAGACAGCACCAGCAGTACGGTACCATTGCGGGCCTTGTCGGCCGCGTCGGCACAGAGCCGCTCCAGCGCTGCCTGCAGCCCCTCTTCGGGCTGGTAGTTGAGGCTCAGCACCGCATGACGGTAGTGCTCCCCTTCCAGTGCCAGCAGCTGGTGGAAGTCGGAGTAGAGCAGGATAGGCGACTGGAACAGCACTCGGTGGGCGTGGCCGAAGGTCTCGTTAAACACGTTCTGCTCGCGGCCGATACAGGTGGCCAGCGACATGACGTGGTTTTCCCGCAGCGGATCTATGGGCGGGTTGGTCACCTGGGCGAACATCTGGCGGAAGTAGTCGTACAGGGTACGCTGGCTGGAGGAGAGCACCGCCATCGGGGTGTCATCCCCCATGGAGCCTACCGCCTCCTGGCCGTTCTCGCCGAGCACGCGGATGATCTGATCCAGCTCCTCGTAGGAGTAGCCGAACAGTTTCTGATAGGTCTTGAGCTGATCGTCAGGGAGCTCGCGGGCGCCTGTGCTGGCGTCATCCATCTGCTCGAACGGCACCAGTCGCTTGCAGTGCTTGTCCATCCACTGCTTGTAGGTGTGGCGGCTCTTGAGATCGTCATCGATCTCGAAGCTGGTCCACACCTTGCCGTTGCTGGTATCCACCACGAACAGCTCGCCCGGGCCGACCCGGCCCTTCTCCAGCACTTCGTCCGGGGTGTAGTCCCAGGTGCCGACCTCAGACGCGAGCGTGATGAACTTGTCCTTGGTGATGACGTAGCGGGCCGGGCGCAGGCCGTTGCGGTCCAGCGCGCAAGTGGCGTAGCGGCCGTCGGTCATGACGATGCCGGCCGGGCCGTCCCAGGGCTCCATGTGCATGGAGTTGAAGTCATAGAAGGCGCGCAGGTCGTCATCCATGTTCGGGTGCTTCTGCCATGCAGGCGGGATCAGCAGGCGCATGGCGCGGAACAGGTCCATACCACCTGCCAGGAAGAGATCCAGCATGTTGTCGAGGCTGGAGGAATCCGACCCTGTGGTGTTGACGAAGGGGGCGGCCTCTTGCAGATCCGGGATCAGCGGAGTGGCGAACTTGTAGCTGCGCGCCTTGGCCCACTGGCGGTTGCCAGCAATGGTGTTGATCTCGCCGTTGTGGGCGAGGTAGCGGAATGGCTGCGCCAGTGGCCAGCGCGGGCTGGTGTTGGTGGAGAAACGCTGGTGGAACACGCAGATGGCTGCCTGCATGCGGATGTCGGCGAGATCCAGATAGAAACGCGGCAAATCCACCGGCATGCACAGTCCTTTATAGACGGTGACCAGGTTGGAGAGGCTGACCACATAGAAGTAGTCATCGCTGATGCGTTTCTCGATACGGCGGCGCACGATGTAGAGACGGCGCTCGAGATCCTTGTCGACCCAGCCTGGCGGCGCGTTGACAAAGACCTGTTCGATGCTGGGCAGGGAGGCCTTGGCGATGGGACCGAGCACATTGGTATCGATGGGCACCTTGCGCCATCCGACCAGACTCAAGGTCTCTCTTTCCAGCTCCTCGTCGATGATGTCGCGGGTCTGCTGGGCCAATACAGGATCCGGGTTGAGGAACAGCATGCCCACCGCATAGTTGCGGCCCAGGTGCCATCCCTTCTCTTCGGCGACAGCGCGATAGAAGCTGTCGGGTTTTTGCAGCAACAGGCCGCAGCCGTCGCCGGTCTTGCCGTCGGCGGAGATGCCGCCGCGGTGCTGCATGCGAGCCAAGGCTGACATCGCGAGACGGACAAGCTTGTGGCTGGCTTCCCCTTCCATGTGGGCCAACAGGCCGAAGCCACAGTTATCCCTCTCCAGCTTTGGATCATATAGTGACATTGCATTTCTCCCTTGCTCGGCCTTCCATCGCACTGTCATCAACAGATTGCATAAATTGCGATTGGCTCTTGTGGTTCCGTCCGCCTGAGGTGGCGAATCTCCAAACTAATGGGATTTTCGAGCAAGGTCAATTGGACATCCCGCTTGTTTGCAATGTTACACTGCCATAACAAAATGCGGGTTTCAGAGATGCAATTCGATTTTATCTATATAAAAAACTATTTATTTTATTTTTTAAAGTTTATTGGGCTAGTAATGGAGGGTTTGGTGGTTGACTGCTTCGCGTCACTGAACTGTAGTAATTTTACCAATCCATTCCGTCAGGGGTGGGCGGGGATCACATTTCAGGATCCTGCGTCTTGCATTTATTTGTATGCAGGCTATGGGAGATTTTTTCAGTACTAACAGCCGGTTAGAGGGGATGAATTGCTTCCGTTTTCCCTCTTTGTATGAGGCCTGTGGTTTCCAAAAGTAACCTTAAAATCCTGTCTGTGGGTATTTATCGCACGCAATGTGAATATTTATATGATTTTTGGCGGCAGGACAGCTTGATCCAGCTCAGTCTGACGTGGGGCCCGTGCCAGTACAATGACAGCTCATATTGGAGGTGTCATGCAGTTACACGAACTCATCAATACATTCGGCCAGGATCTAAAGCAGCGCCACGGCCAGAAGATCCACAAACTCTCCATCCACGGCGCCTTCACCTGCCCGAACCGGGACGGCACCCTGGGCCGCGGCGGCTGCACCTTCTGCAATGTCTCCTCTTTCGCCGACGAATCGACCCAGCAGCTTTCTGTGGTGCAACAACTGCTGGCACGCCGGGACGAAGTGACCCGTGCCAAGCGTTATCTTGCCTACTTTCAGGCCTATACCAGCACCTATGCCGAGGTGGAATACCTGCAACGCATGTATGAGGAGGCGTTGTCGGTCAGCGACATGGTGGGGCTCTGTGTCGGGACCCGGCCCGACTGCGTGCCGGATGCGGTGCTGGATCTGCTGGCGGGCTATCAGGCCCGTGGCTACGAGGTGTGGCTGGAGCTGGGGCTGCAAAGTGCAAGCGACAAGACGCTGCAGCGCATCAACCGGGGCCACGGCTACGCCGCCTATGCCGATGCGGTCGAGCGGGCCCATAGGCGCGGCATCAAGGTCTGTGCCCATCTGATAGTTGGGCTGCCCGGCGAGGTGCCCATGGATAGCCTGGAGACTCTGCATCGCATCGTTGCGACCGGGGTCGAGGGGATCAAGCTGCACCCGCTCCACGTGGTGGAGGGGAGCACCCTCGGCAAGGCGTGGCAGGCAGGGCGGCTGGAGGTGCTGACGCTGGAACACTATGTGGAGGCGGCGGTGGCCATGATCCAGCACACGCCCCCCGAGGTGGTCTATCACCGGATCTCGGCATCGGCGCGCCGTCCGACCCTGCTGGCCCCAGCCTGGTGCGAGAATCGCTGGACCGCCATGGCCGAGATTGCCGCTGAGCTGACTCGATCAGGACCCCAAGGGCATGCCCTGGGTCGACCCTTCTCGCTTGCACCTTTTAATGAGTGACGACTCTAATTTCATTAAAAAAACAGAGGGTTATTAGATGAAATTCAGTCTTTGCAGTATAGTTTCGTTCAAGTCGCCTTGATAAGATGGCCGGCTTGAAAAAGATATTGTTATCAATGACTCTTTAGTCATTAATAGACCGGGCAGGATATCTCGCACCCTTGCCGTCATCAGATGATGTGCGTGGCTCCTCTCTTTCCGGCTTGACGATGTGTGAGTCTGGCGATGACATTCGATGTCACTGCCCAGTGCGCTAATTGGGTTGTCGGTTCGCGATGATGGGATCTGCTCTGCATTCACAGGTCGCCACCAGGTTCCGGGTGATGATTTCCCTGCGACAACCGTCTGAATCATGTTTTGACAGGATGCTATGCAAGCAGAAACCAGCCATATAGATGAACTGTTGGAATGCCTGGTCTTTTTGACCCGTTTTTATGGCGTACCCAATAGTCAGGATGCCCTCACCACGGGCTTGCCACTGGTCTCGGGCCGTCTGAGTACGGCACTCTTCAGTCGCGCTGCCGAGCGTGGCGGTTTGTCCGCCCGTGAGGTGATCCAGCCACTCGAAAACATCTCTCCCCTGCTGCTGCCCTGCGTCTTGCAGACGCGCCATGGTGGTGCCTGCATCCTGCTGGAGTGGAACAAGGAGAGGAGCCAGGCCAAGGTCATCTTCCCCCAGGCCGGTGATGCGGCGCAGTGGGTCAGCACAGCCCAACTGGGCGACGAGTACAACGGCCGGCTGTTCTTCGTCAAGAAGCAGTTCAAGTTCGATGAACGTTCCCCCAAGGTGCTGGAGACCCGGGATGGCCACTGGTTCTGGAGCACGCTGTTTGAATCCCGCGGCATCTATCGCGATGTGCTGATTGCCTCCATCCTCATCAACCTCTTTGCGGTGGCCAGCCCCCTGTTCACCATGAATGTCTACGACAAGATAGTGCCCAACCTGGCGTTCGACTCCCTCTGGGTGCTAGCGGTGGGGGCCATGGTGGTGTTCACCTTTGACTTCGTGATGCGCCAGCTGCGCAGCTACTTCATCGACATTGCCGGCAAGAAATCGGACGTGCTGCTGTCGGCCAAGATCTTTGCCAAGGTGATGGGGATGAAGATGGAGTCCCGCCCGGCCTCGACGGGGGCGTTCGCCAAGCATCTGCAGGAGTTTGAATCGGTACGGGAGTTCTTCACCTCCGCCACCGTATCGACCCTGATTGATCTGCCGTTTGCGGTGTTCTTCCTCTTCATCATCTGGCTGTTTGCCGGCGTCATGGTGGTGGTGCCCATCGTCGCCATGCTGATCCTGGTGGCCTACAGCTTCTATATCCAGGCCCCCCTCAAGCAGTCCATCGAGGAGGGCTCCCGCCTGGCCTCCCAGAAGAACGCCAACCTGATCGAAAGCATCTCCGGCCTTGAGACCGTCAAGATCTTCGGCGCCGAGAGCATGTTCCAGCACCGCTGGGAGCAGGCGGTGTCCCACATCTCGACCTGGGGCGTGCAGACCCGTCGCATCACCAACTCCATGTCCTCTCTGGCGAGCTATATCCAGCAGGTGGTGACCGTGGGGCTGGTGATTGTCGGGGTCTACCAGATCTCCGAAGGGCTGGTGACCATGGGGGGCATGATCGCCGCCGTCATGCTGTCCAGCCGCGCCATCGCACCCATGGTGCAGCTCTCAGTGCTGTCGACCCGCTACAACCAGGCCAAGTCAGCCCTGGAGATCCTGGAGAAGATCATGATGACGCCGGGCGAGCAGGAGGAGGGCAAGCAATATATTCATCACCCCATCATCCAGGGCCGCATCGAGTTCGAAAACGTCTCCTTCAAATACCCGGGCATGGAAAGCAGCACCCTGCACAACATCAATCTGCGCATCGAGCCGGGGGAGAAGGTGGCCATCATAGGGCGGATCGGGGCGGGCAAGACCACCCTGGAGAAGCTGCTGATGGGGCTCTACCGACCGACGGACGGTCTGGTGCGCCTCGATGGCTTCGAGCTGGATCAGCTGCCACCGGCAGCCATTCGCCGCAACATCGGCTGTGTACCGCAGGATGTGACCCTCTTCTTTGGCTCGGTGCGAGACAACATCATGCTGGGCAACCCGCTGGTGGATGATGCCCGGGTCGTGCGTGCCGCCAAGCGGGCCGGCGTCACCAACTTCACCAATCGGGATCCCAATGGGCTGGACCGGCAGATCGGCGAGGGTGGGCGTCAGCTCTCAGGTGGTCAGCGTCAGGCCATTTTGCTGGCCCGTGCCCTGCTCAACGATCCGCCCATCCTGGTGATGGATGAACCAACGTCCAACATGGACAACCAGTCAGAGATGCATGTGAAGCAGGAGCTGGCCAGGCTGGGGCCCGAAACCACGCTGATCCTCATCACCCACAAGACCTCCATGCTGGACGTGGCCTCCCGGGTCATCGTCGTGGAGCAGGGGAAGATAGTGGCTGACGGCCCCAAGGAGACGGTGCTGCAACAACTGAAGGAAGGCAAGGTGCGGGTGCAGGAGATGGCCAATGGCTAACAACTGGTTCAAGAAAACGGCACCAGACACAGTGTTGCCCGCCCCCGAGCACCTCGAGTATGTCGACGACGGTGCCGCCGCCGTCTTGCTGAGCACGCCAACCCGCGCCAGGGTGCTGCTCTGGGCGTGTTTCCTGTTCTTCATGAGTGCCATCGTCTGGGCCGCCTGGGCCGAGCTGGACGAGGTCACCGTCGGTCAGGGCAAGGTCATTCCATCCCGCCAACTGCAAGTCATCCAGAACCTGGAAGGGGGGATCGTCAAGGAGATCTTCGTCAAGGAGGGGGACATAGTCGAGGAGGGGCAGCCGCTGCTGCGCATAGACGATACCCGCTTCAAGTCGGACTTTCGCGAGCGTGAGCAGGAGCTGGTGATCCTCAAGGGTGACATCGCCCGCCTGCGTGCCGAGATCCGCAGTGTGGTGGTCAAGAGAGAACCCAACCTAGGCTGGCGTGAGCAGGTGGTCATCGACAAGCAGCCCATCGTCTTCCCCGAGGGATTCGAGAACGTCTTTGCGGAATACGTGGCCCGTGAAAAGTCGGTACAGGACGAGCGGCTCAACAATCTGAACAACCAGCTCTACATTCTCGGTCAGCAGATCGAGCAGAAGGAGCAGGAGACCATAGAGCTCAATGCCAAGATCAGAACTGTGAGCCGTAGCGTGGATTTGGCACGCCAGGAGCTGAACATCAGCCGGCCGCTCGCAAAAGAGGGTATAGTACCTCAAGTGGAGCTAATTAAACTGGAGCGGCAAGTCAACGAGATGCAAGGAGAGCTGGAAGCCAACCGCTTGCTCATCCCCAAACTCAACTCAGTGCTGCGGGAGACCATCTCCAAGCGCAATGACATCGCCTTGAAGTTCAGAGCGGACTCCCAGACCGAGCTCAATGAACGCCAGGGTAAGCTGAGCCAGTTGTCAGAAGGCCAGGTCGGTCTGCGAGACAGGGTCGATCGTACCAGCGTGATTGCACCACTCAAGGGCACCATCAAGAAGCTCAAGATCAATACCCTGGGGGGGGTCGTGCAGCCGGGCATGGATCTGATGGAGATAGTGCCGCTGGAGGACACCCTGCTGGTGGAAGCCAAGGTATCACCCAAGGACATCGCCTTCCTGCGACCCGGGTTGGAGGCCGTGGTCAAGATAACCGCTTATGATTTCACTGTTTATGGAGGTTTACATGGCAAGGTTGAGCAGATAAGCGCCGACTCGATCCAGGATGAGGAGGGCAACTCCTTCTATCTGGTTCGGGTGCGTACCGAGAAGAGTTATCTGGGGGATGAGCTTAATGCGCTTCCCATCATCCCCGGTATGTTAGCCAGTGCAGATATTATTACTGGTAAAAAAAGTGTCTTAGACTATTTGCTCAAGCCCATTCTGCGGGCTAAGCAGTCTGCACTGAGAGAACGATAAGCCAACAATCTAAAAACAACATGACTGGAGATACCATGAAGAAGACGATTGTTGCCATGCTGGTTAGTGGCACCATGCTGTTCCCGGGCCTGAGCCAGGCACAAACACTGGAACAGTCAGTGGCACAGTCACTGGCTACCCATCCGAAAATCAAGGAAGCTTTTGATCTCTATCAGGCACGACTGTACCAGCATGATGGAGCCAAGGGCGGCTACTATCCCACCATAGATCTGCGTGGCGGCGTTGGTTACGAGAAGACCGACAGCCCCTCGACCCGTGCGGCGCCCGCCAACTCGCAGACGATCGATGACTCCATGACTCGTAAAGAGGCCGGGATCAGCCTGCGCCAGATGCTGTTTGACGGCTTTGATGTCAGCAGCAACGTGGCACGGACCGATGCCGCCGCCCAGGCCCAGCGTCTGGCCATGATCTCCGAAGCGGAGAACACGGCGCTGCGGGTGGCCGAGGTGTACCTCAACATGCTGCGTCAGCAGGAGATCCTGGAGTTGTCCAAGCAGAACCTGGAAACCCACGAGCAGATCCGCAGTGACATCCGGAAACGGACAGATTCTGGCCTGGGTTCGACGGCGGACCAGACCCAGATCGATGGTCGTGTGGCTCGGGCCTACTCCAACCAGGCTGCCGCGGAGAACAACTACCGGGATGCCGAGAGCGAGTTCATCCGAGTCGTGAATGAGGTGCCCAAGGATCTGGTGCAACCGGCCCCCAACAGCCAGTTGATCCCCGCCACCTTGGAGGATGCGCTGAAGACGGCCACCGAGGTTCACCCGACCCTGTTGTCCTCCCTGCAAGACATCGAAGAGGCCAAGTATCAGCATGAAGGCTCCAAGTCCGGGTTCTACCCGAACGTGGCCTTCGAGGTGGATCAGAACTGGAACGAGGACATCGATGCGGTCAAGGGGCGCAACGACGATCTCACAGCCATGGTCCGGATGCGTTACAACCTGTTCCGTGGCGGCTCCGATCTGGCCGAAAGCAAGGCCACCTCGGCACTCTACTCCCAGGCAAAAGACATTCACCTGAATGCCTTCCGTCAGGTGGAAGAGGGGACCCGCCTCGCCTGGAATGCCAAGGAGTCGCTTGCCAAGCAGAAAGTCTTCCTGAAAGAGCACGTGGACGCCAGCTACGATACCGTGCAGGCGTACAAGAAGCAGTTTGGTCTGGGACAACGGACCTTGCTGGACGTGCTGAACACGGAGAACGAACTGTTCGAGGCGCGTCGCAGCTACATCACGGCCGAGTATGATTCCCTGCTGGCGGATTACCGTATCCTCAATGCCACCGGGGGACTGCTCAATGCCATGAACGTACAGCAACCGGCAGATTGGCAGGCCAACAATAACTGATGCTCATCGTGCTGATGCCATATCAGTCAGAAAAAATGGCTGCAGCTTGCTGCAGTCATTCTTTTATGTATTTGGCTTTCAACTGAAGATTGCGATGGAATGCCGCAGGGGAAACATGTGACATCGTGGTGCAAGGCAGGGAGCCGCGGGCTCTTCTGGCCAGCATGGCTCATCCGCCCCGTGCAGCGTTGGCGGCTCCAGCTGTTGTGGCTGGTGCTGCTGTCTATTCCTCTGTTGCTCAGCGCGAGCCAGCCCTTGTCGTCGGAAGATCTGAAGCTGGTCAAGCGGGCGGAGGAGACCTATGGCCCTCGTGCAGGCAAGCGGGTCACCAGCTGGCGCACGCTGGCCATGCAGAACCGGGCTGCGGGTCTGACGGAGCGGCAGAAGCTGGAGAAGGTGAACCAGTTTTTCAATCAGATGCGATTTATCGATGACATCAAGCTGTGGCACAAGAAGGATTACTGGGCGACCCCGCTGGAGTTTTTGGGGGCGGCAGGCGGAGATTGTGAAGACTTCAGCATTTCCAAATATTTTACGCTGCTGGAACTTGGCATCCCCGATGAAAAAATGCGGATGGTATATGTCAAGGCATTGGATTATAACCAGTTTCATATGGTTGTTGCCTATTATGAGACGCCCGCCTCAGTGCCTCTCATTCTGGACAATCTTGTCGGCGCCATTCGTCCGGCCAGTCAGCGGGCGGATCTGATGCCAATTTACAGCTTTAACGGTAGTCACTTGTGGTTGATGAAGGCGCGTGGTCAAGGGGAACTGGCCGGGCAATCATCCCGCTTGGGATTATGGACGGACTTACGCAATCGCATGACTTCAGGGCGATTGGCTCGGCCTGTGGTGAATTTGGATGATTAACCTATGACGCTCTACAGACAACTATTGGCAACCATGCTGTTATTGTTCGGATTGCTGTTTGCCGCCACCTACTGGGTACAGTTCAATTCGACCCGCAACTATCTGGCGCAGCAGCAGGAGACCACAGTCATCAACACCTCTACATCCCTGGGTCTGGCGTTGACGCCTTATCTGGAGAACGGGGACAAGGTGAGTGCCGAATCCGTCATGAAGGCCGTGTTTGACGGTGGCTATTATCGACTGGTCCGCCTGGATCTGCTGGCTTCCAAGGATGTCATCGAACTGGAAAACAGCAGCAACATTCAGGGTGTGCCGCAGTGGTTCATCGGGCTGGGCCTCTTCCCTGAGGTATCCAACGAATCCATTTTGACCTCGGGCTGGTTGCAATTGGGCAAGCTGAAGATCGTGGGCCATCCGGGACAGGCCTACTACGAGCTCTGGAAGGGGATGAGCGAGCTGGCGACCTGGTTCCTGGTGGGCTTCCTGGTCACCACCATACTGCTGATGCGGGCACTCAATTACCTGCTCAAACCACTCAAGCTCATCTGTGAGCAGGCGGTCGAGATTGAGTTGCACCATTTCGGGCACACCATTCCCGAGCCCAGGAGCCGCGAATTGAAACAGGTGGTGCAGGCCATCAACACCCTCTCGAGCAAGCTGGCGGTGCAGTTCAAGGAGCAGGCCGATGAAGCCGAGAATCTGCGCGCCCGCGTCTATGTGGATGCGGTCTCCGGACTCGGTAACCGCTCTTACTTCGTGGGACAGGTCAATGCCTGGATCGCCGAGGCGGGACAGGGGGGCGTCATGCTGGTGGCCGTCGACATGCTGGACGATCTCTATCGCGAGGAAGGCTATGCCGCGCGAGACAACATGGTCAAATCCATCGCACAGGTGCTCAGGGAGTTGCTGGACGGTTGGGATGGTGCGGCGCTGGCCCGGATCTCGGCCACCGAATACGCCTTGCTCTGCCCCACCGATGATCTGTCGCAGCTCAAGGAGCTGGCTGAGCTTATCAATAGCCGTATCGCCGATCTGGTGGTCAATCCCATGGGTGAGAGCGGTGCGCTCTCCGTGGTCGGGATCGCCGGTCGTGATGGCGATGATGACCTCTCTGCCCTGCTGACCAAGGCGGACAATGCGCTGGGCAAGGCGCGCAACGAGCGACGGGGTGCCGTCGTCATGGAAGGTGGCTCGGATCAGGGATTGATGGGGCGTCTGGCCTGGCGTGATCTGGTACAGGATGCAATGGCCCGAAACCTGTGGCGCTTCAAGGCGCAGCCAGCCTGTCGCTTCGATGATGGCACGCGCCTGCATGCCGAGCTGTTCGCTTCCATCTCGCGCGATGGAACCGACTACTTTGCTGGCCAGTTCTTGCCGGCCATCGAGCAGTTCCAGATGGGGTCCGAGTTTGACAAGGCCGTACTGGAAGCCTGCGTGCCCTTGTTCAGGCAGCAGCCCGAGCTGGTGCTGGCGGTCAACATCACCGCAGGGTCGCTCTGCTCGGATGAGTTCCTGACCTGGCTGAGAGGCTATCTGGCCGTGAACGGCGAGTTGAAGGAGAGACTGCTGTTCGAGATCCCCGAGGCCGCCATCATGAAACACAAGCAGCATGTGACCAACCTGGTCGAGGTGCTGCGAGAGCAGGGCTTCCTGTGGGGGGTCGATCACTATGGTCGCCACTTCCAGTCCCTCGGGTATCTGGAGGAGCTGGCTCCTGCCTACGTCAAGGTGGATCATGGCTATACCAGCCAGGTCATGGAGCCGGGAGCCGATACCTCCTTCCTGGCTGCGGTCTGCCGGGCGGCTCACAATGCGGGCGTCACGACCATCGCCACCCGAGTGGAAGATCAGCAGCAGGTCGAGGTGCTGGCCAGTCTGCACATAGACGGTTATCAGGGCTTCGTTCATCCGGCATTCCCACTGCCGTGAGTCATGTAATCACATTGAAAAGGGCCCAATGCGGGCCCTTTTTTATATCCATTTAGAATATATGAAGGTGTCTTTCTGCTATGAGCACGCAGAAGGGCTGAAAGGTGTGTTGTTAATTTATTGATTTTAATCTGTAAAAAATATTCGTTCGATTCGCTGCATCGGATGAAGCCAAACAGATTCAATGTTGTACATTTTTGCAACTGAAGCTCGATGGGCGCGCATCTAGAGTGCATGCATCAAGATCTGTCACCCTGGAGCAATGGATATGCGCACCCAAATCATCGACAAAACCGTCATCGTCTCTTCCGTGGAAGGCAATGTTCAGATCCTGCTTGCCGATGGCAGCAGCCGTCCTCTCCAGCCTGGTGAGATACTGCAGCCTGGAGCCAAGCTCAATATTGCCGACGATGCGAAATTGATGTTGGCACCCTACGATGACAACCCTGGGCAGGCCGCAGCCGCCCCCGCCGAGACAGATATACCGGCCGAAGGGCAACCCTCATCATCGGCCGAGAACAGCAACCTCCCTCCAGAAATTGCGGCCTTGCAAGAATCCATCCTGCAAGGGGTCGACCCGACCAAGAACTTTGAAGCCGCCGCAGCCGGCGGGGCGCCTGCCGCAGGTGGGGGGGGTGGCATCGGCGGAGTCGCGGGTGCCAGTGGCAACGGCGGCTTTGTCACAATAGAACGGACTGGTGATGAGACCATAGCCGAGGCTGGATTCGATACCAGCTATGACACCTTGCCTGAGCAGAATGAGCTGCAGGAAGACGATCTTCTGCCAGAGAATGAGCTCGATGATCTGGATGAATCTGCCGTTACCCAGGAAGACCAAGCCATCAGTGGCAACCTGCTGATCAACAGCAGCAACTCTGATGGTCCTCTCGACGCGTCCATTGTCTCCTATAGCTGGGGCAGCAACATCGGCATTCTGGCCGGTGTCGAGAGCTCATTGGACGGGATAGGCACCCTCATCATCAATGCCGACGGCTCCTACACCTTTACCCCGGCACTCAACTACACAGGCCCAGTGCCGCCAGCCAACTACATAGTGACCGATGGCGAAGACACGAATAGCTCCACTCTGACCATTACCATTACCCCTGTGGATGAGACAGTCTCCTTGGGAGGGCTGCAGGTCGAAGGGGGCGAGCTTGTTCTGAATGAAGCTGCATTGGCCGATGGCAGCAGCCCGGATGCTGCAGGCCTGACCAAGAGTGGCGCCTTCACCTTCAATGCGGCAGATGGCATCCAGAGCCTGGCTCTGGGTGGCGTGGTACTCATCAGTAACGGTCAGGTCATCAGCAGTTTCCCGCAGGCGATCCCGAGCCCTCTGGGCAACCAGCTGTTGGTGACAGGCATCAGCTACAACCCGGTGACCGGCGCCGGCACGGTGACTTACAGCTACACCCTGAGCGATAACGAGGCTCACACTCAGCCTGCCAATGACACAGCCCTGACCGAAAGTTTCAACGTCGCGCTGACGGACAGCGACGGTGACAGCACCAGCGCCAGTCTGGATGTGGTGATACTGGATGACGTGCCCAGCGTGCGCCTGCTCCCTGGGGCCGGTGAGCTAGGTGTGATCAGCGTGGATGAGAGCTTGCCTGCCTTGGATGGTGCAGACAGCGATGGCATAGGCAGTGCGACTTTGGCGGCAGCCGTGGTGCAAGCCCAGTTCAGCCATGCCTTCGGCGCGGATGGTGCCGGCAATATCGGCTACAGCCTGGCCCTCACTGGCAGCAATGTGGCGAGCGGCCTCTATGCGGTGGATCCGCTGGCTGCCAATGGCCAGGGCGCGCAGATCCTGCTCAACCAGGTGGGCAATGTCATCACCGGCAGCGCCAACGGGGTGAGCTACTTCACCCTCACCATCGATCCGGCCACCGGCGCCGTGACCCTGAACCTTTTGGACAATGTCTGGCACGGCAATACCGGCAGCCATGATGACAGCGTCAGCCTGACGTTGAACAGCGGCGTGCTGACCCTGGTGCAGACCGTCACCGATGCCGATGGCGACAGCGCCAAGGCCAGCATCGATCTGGGGGCTGGCGGCGTGTTCCGCTTCGAGGATGATGGTCCGACCGCAGGACTGGCCGTCGAGGCTCCGAGTCTGGGGTCGGTGAAGGTGGATGAGAGCCTGCCGGCACTGGGCGGCGTGGGCGGTGACGGTATCGCCAGCGCCACCCTGACGGCGGGCACGGTGCAAGCCCAGTTCAGCCACGCCTTCGGCGCAGACGGGGCGGGCAACATCGGCTACAACCTGGCCCTCACTGGCAGCAATGTGGCGAGCGGCCTCTATGCAGTTGATCCGCTGGCTGCCAATGGCCAGGGCGCGCAGATCCTGCTCAACCAGGTAGGCAATGTCATCACCGGCAGCGCCAACGGAGTGAACTACTTCACCCTCACCATAAATCCGGCCACCGGCGCCGTGACCCTGAACCTGCTGGACAATGTCTGGCACGGCAATACCGGCAGCCATGATGACAGCGTCAGCCTGACCCTGAACAGCGGCGTGCTGACCCTGGTGCAGACCGTCACCGATGCCGATGGCGACAGTGCCAAGGCCAGCATCGATCTGGGGACCGGCGGCGTGTTCCGCTTCGAGGACGATGGTCCGACCGCAGGGCTGGCCACTCAGGCTCCGAGTCTGGGGTCGGTGAAGGTGGACGAGAGTCTGCCGGCGCTGGGCGGCGTGGGCGGTGACGGTATCGTCAGCGCCACCCTGGCGGCGGGCACGGTGCAAGCCCAGTTCAGCCATGCGTTCGGTGCGGACGGGGCGGGTAATATCGGCTACAACCTGGCCCTCACTGGCAGCAATGTGGCGAGCGGCCTCTATGCAGTGGATCCGCTGGCCGCCAATGGCCAGGGCGCGCAGATCCTGCTCAACCAAGTGGGGAATGTCATCACCGGCAGCGCCAACGGGGTGAACTACTTCACCCTCACCATAAATCCGGCCACCGGTGCCGTGACCCTGAACCTGCTGGACAATGTCTGGCACGGCAATACCGGCAGCCATGATGACAGCGTCAGCCTGACCCTGAACAGCGGCGTGCTGACCCTGGTGCAGACCGTCACCGATGCCGATGGCGACAGCGCCAAGGCCAGCATCGATCTGGGGACCGGCGGCGTGTTCCGCTTCGAGGACGATGGCCCGACCGCAGGGCTGGCCGTCGAGGCCCCGAGTCTGGGGTCGGTGAAGGTGGATGAGAGCCTGTCGGCGCTGGGCGGCGTGGGCGGTGACGGTATCGCCAGCGCCACCCTGGCGGCGGGCACGGTACAAGCCCAGTTCAGTCATGCCTTCGGCGCAGACGGGGCGGGCAACATCGGCTACAACCTGGCCCTCACTGGCAGCAATGTGGCGAGCGGCCTCTATGCGGTCAATCCGCTGGCCGCCAATGGCCAGGGCGCGCAGATCCTGCTCAACCAGGTAGGCAATGTCATCACCGGCAGCGCCAACGGAGTGAACTACTTCACCCTCACCATCGATCCAGCCACCGGCGCCGTGACCCTGAACCTGCTGGACAATGTCTGGCACGGCAATACCGGCAGCCATGATGACAGCGTCAGCCTGACCCTGAACAGCGGCGTGCTGACCCTGGTGCAGACCGTCACCGATGCCGATGGCGACAGCGCCAAGGCCAGCATCGATCTGGGGACCGGCGGCGTGTTCCGCTTCGAGGACGATGGCCCTGTGCAGTCTGGCAACGGGCAAGGCCCCACTGTGCATGGCTCGGTACAGGAGGATGCCCTGACGCTAGCCGGTGGTGCTCCCCATGAGGGCAACCATGAAGGGCCCGGGCAGACCACCACGGCCAGCGATACCTCGGGCAGCCTGAACACCCTGGTGGCGTTTGGTGCAGATGGTCCCGGGACATTCAGTCTGTCCAACAACGTCAGTTCGCTGGTCTCACAAGGGTTGAGCAGCGGTGGCGTGGGGCTGAGTTACAACGTGGTGGGTAATGTGCTGACTGCCAGCGCGGGTGGCACAGTGATCTTTACCCTGACGGTGGCTGCCGATGGCGACTATTCCTTCACCCTGAAGGGACCGCTGGATCATCCTGTCAAGGAAGGGTTGCCGAATGGCGATAATGAGTTGCTGCCGGTACCGATTGACTTCTCGGGTGTGTTGGTTGCTACCGATGGGGACGGTGATCGAGTCCAGGGCTTCACGAAAGGGTCATTCGTCATCGATGTGCAGGATGATATTCCTGTAGCCCAAGATGACTACGCTACCGTGCTTGCCGGTCAGTCTCAGAACATCAATATGGTATTCGTGCTCGACTTCAGCGGCAGTATCGACAACAACGAACTGAACATCATGCTGGATGCAGTACGTACCGCAGGGCAGGCGTTGTTCAATACCTCTGGCGGCCAGGTCAAGATCCAGATAGTGGCATTTTCCGGCGACTCCATCGCGTATTTGCCAGCCGACAATATTACCGCGTTCACTAATCTGGTGAACTCACTGAACCCGCAAGAGCCTGGCGGTGCTCGTCCATTCAACGGTGGTACCGACTTTACCGATGCCATTCAGGAGACCATTGCTTCCTATACCCCGATCTCGGGGTGGAACAATCAGGTGGTCTTCATCAGCGATGGTAACCCCAACGAACAAACTGGTCCTGGCGACACTTCGCTCACCAGCCCTGTGGCAACCAGTTGGAATAACTTCGTCGATAACAACGGGATCACTGTCACCACCATAGGTATTGGCAATGGCATCATCGATGCCCGTCTGCAAGATATCGACGTGGATGCCGGGCCGAACAACACGCCGCTGCGGGTAAATAACTTCAGTGATCTGGTCAACACCCTGCTCAATCAGGTCATTGGTGGTCTGGTGCAAGGCAACGTACTCAACGGCTCCAACAATGTCGTAGGTGGTGGGGACGATGATGCCTATGGCGCTGATGGTCCAGGTTATATCCAGTCCATCAAGATTGGCGCGACCACTTACAGTTGGGACGGGGTGCTCGATGGCGATCAGCAGCTGACGGCTGTCACTACCCCCGCGGGTGGCAAGCTGAGCTTCAACTTCTCCACAGGGGCATGGAGTTATCAGGCTCCCGCCAATGTGAATGGCGATCTGACCGAGGACTTCCAATACACCCTCATCGACAAGGACGGCGATCCGGCCACGGCCACTCTGCATCTCTATGTCGAAGATGTGGGCTCGGTGGAGGGGTATGTCGATGAGGATGAGTTGCCAACTGGCCTCACCGATAGTGACAGCGTCACCAATAGCGTCAGTGGTTCTGTTGCCCCCTTGATTGTTGGCCCGGACAATTCCGCGACCATCAGCCTCAACACTAATACCAGTGGTGTGACCCCGGCCAGTTCGGGTGGCGTGGCGCTGGTCTATACGGTAGTGGGTGATACCCTGACTGCCACCGCCAATGAGGCGATTGTGTTCACGCTCCAGGTTGGTTCAAATGGCAGCTATCAGTTCAACCTGGTCAAGTCGTTGGATCATCCGCAGGGTAACAGCGATGACAACGAACTGCTGACCCTGGACTTCACCAGCATCCTGAAGGCCACCGGCGGCAGTGGCACTTTGGCCGGCAGCTTCCTCATTCATGTGGAAGATGATGTGCCCAAGGCGAACGATGAAAACGGCGGCACCGTCACCGAAGACGTGGCAGGGAGCCTTGGCGGCAACGTGCTGAGCAACGACACCTCCGGTGCCGATACGCCGGCTGCGTTCGTGGGCTGGAGTGCCACCGGGCACAACAACAGTGCCTCGGTCACGGCCCTGAGCACCTACGGTACCTTCGTCCAGAACGGCGACGGGAGCTGGACGTATGCGCTGGACAACAGCCGCCCGGCGACCCAGGCGCTGACGGCGGCGTTCAACCAGAGCTACGACGTCTGGTACACCATGAAGGACGCGGACGGGGACGAGAGCATCGCCAAGCTGACCATCACGGTCAAGGGTGCGAACGACAGCCAGACCGTCACCGTCCAGGCGGCAGGCGGAGCGACCACGACTGTCTATGAAACTGCGTTGGTTGATGGTCGTACTGAACTGTCCGACCCGGCCGTGAACAGCGATACACGAGAAGTGGTCAGCGGTACCTTCCAGGTATCTGCCACAGACGGTGTAGCCAGCGTGACGGTGCTGGGCCAGACCTTTGTGCCCGGCGGCCCACTGCCGCAAGACATCAGCACCGGTTACGGCCTGCTCGATATCACCAGCTTTGTGCTGGCGGCAGATGGCAAGAGTGCGACGGTGGGGTACACCTATACCTTGTCCGACAACGTACTCACCCCGCCGGCAGCCATTGGTCATTTCGATGACATTGGCAATGGCATCACGGTGACTGGGGTGAGTGGAGTCAGCTCGGCCTCGGTGGACCTGCAGATCCGTATCATTGACGATACGCCGCTGGCGGCCAATGACGCGGGTGGCACCGTGACGGAGGACGGGGCCGGGAGTCTGAGCGGCAACGTGTTGAGCAATGACGCAGTCGGTGCTGACAAGTCGGCGGTGTTCGTCAGTTGGGCTGCCGATGCTGCGGCGGTCGCGGCACTGAACAACTACGGTACCCTGGTGCGTGACCCGAACACCGGTGATTGGAGCTATGTCTTGGACAACAGCCGCCCGGCTACCCAGGCGCTGGGGGCATCCTTCAATCAGACCTACACCCTGAACTACACCATGGCGGATGCGGATGGTGACCAGAGCACAGCCACGCTGACCATTACCGTCAAGGGAGCGGACGACAGCCAGACCGTCACCGTCCAGGCGGCAGGCGGAGCGACCACGACTGTCTATGAAACTGCGTTGGTTGATGGTCG
>NZ_JBGLQX010000026.1:0-51659 GCF_041403065.1 Aeromonas sp. S16(2024)
AAGGGCATGTTAGAACCAGAGGGAGAGTGATGAAAGGTTCAGATCACGCAATGGGAGATAAGTTCAAAAAAATCCCCAAGCGATGCTTGGGGATTTTTGTATAAGAGACAGACCCTGGGTGGCCATTTTTTATACGCGCTACCGGGGCGTCGTGGAACTACGCCTCCATCTCGTTATCAGCCGATCAACTTGAGCCCCAGAATACCGCCGATGATCAGCAGCAGGCAAAGCACCCGGGCCAGGGTGGCCGG
The DNA here is from genome assembly GCF_041403065.1 of Aeromonas sp. S16(2024). NCBI lineage: Bacteria > Pseudomonadati > Pseudomonadota > Gammaproteobacteria > Aeromonadales > Aeromonadaceae > Aeromonas > Aeromonas sp. S16(2024). The sequence continues at coordinate 252 of NZ_JBGLQX010000026.1, forward strand.
CTCGTTGAACAGCCAGATCCCCATCAACACTGTGCCGACCGCGCCTATGCCGGTCCAGACCGCGTAGGCGGTGCCAAGGGGCAGTTGCTTGACCGCCATGGCGAGCAACAGCACGCTCACCCCCATGGCAGATAGGGTCAGCAGGGTGGGGAGGGGACGGCTGAAACCGTCGGTGTACTTGAGGCCGATGGCCCAGGCGACCTCGAACAGGCCGGCCAGTAGCAGGAGTAACCAGGGCATATGAGTATTCCACGCGGGGCAGGGTCGTCCCTGCGAGTCAAGAAGGCCTTGGGGTCGTCCCCAGGGGGCAGTGGTTGCCAGTCGGGCATCATGATGCCTGACCGATGTGGAGTCCGCCAGGCGCGGTAGCCCGGAACCCATGGTTATTGCGGCAAACGACACAGAATATTGCGCAATTCGACTTGCGCCCGTCGCCACAATCCGTAATGTGGACAGACGCATTAATTACACATCATGCTTGTGGCCAATTTGTGAACGGGCCCGTGTCCGGCAAGGGATCACGGCATATGAGACTTCATTTTTACAGCAGCTATCCAGGGTAGGACATTATGAAAAAAGTAGGTTTGGTCGGTTGGCGTGGCATGGTGGGTTCGGTACTGATGAGCCGGATGCAGGAAGAGAAGGATTTTGCCCGCATTCAACCCACCTTCTTCACCACCTCCCAGGCCGGTGAGGCCGCCCCCAATTTCGGCGTCGATGCCGGCACCCTGCAGGACGCCTTCGATATCGAGGCGCTGGCCGCGCAGGAGATCATCATCACGGCTCAGGGTGGCGACTACACCAAGGATGTCTACCCCCGTCTGCTGGCCTCCGGCTGGCAGGGTTACTGGATTGATGCTGCCTCCTCCCTGCGGATGGAAAAAGACGCCGTCATCATCCTGGATCCGGTCAACGGCGACGTGATCGACGAGGCGCTGGACAGGGGGATCAAGACCTTCGTGGGCGGCAACTGCACCGTTAGCCTGATGCTGCTGGCCCTGGGTGGCCTGTTCAAGGCCGATCTGGTGGAGTGGGTGAGCGTGGCCACCTATCAGGCCGCATCGGGCGGTGGCGCGCGCCACATGCGCGAGCTGGTCACCCAGATGGGGCTGCTGCGCGACGAAGTGGCGGTAGAGCTGGCGGATCCCGCCTCTGCCATCCTCGACATCGAGCGCAAGATCACCGAGAAGACCCGCTCCGGCACCCTGCCGGTGGACAACTTCGGCGTGCCGCTGGCCGGTGGCCTCATCCCCTGGATCGATACCAAGCTCGACAACGGTCAGAGCCGCGAAGAGTGGAAGGGCCAAGCCGAGACCAACAAGATCCTCGGTATTGAAGACGCCGCCATTCCGGTGGATGGTCTCTGCGTGCGGATCGGCGCCCTGCGCTGCCACAGCCAGGCGTTCACCATCAAGCTGAAGAAGGATGTGCCGCTCCCCGAAATCGAGGCCCTGCTGGCTGCTCACAACGACTGGGTCAAGGTGATCCCGAACGATCGCGACATCACCGCCCGCGAGCTGACCCCGGCCGCCGTCACCGGCACCCTCAGCATCCCGGTCGGCCGTCTGCGCAAGCTCAACATGGGCCCGGAATACCTGGCGGCCTTCACCGTGGGTGACCAGCTGCTGTGGGGCGCCGCCGAGCCGCTGCGCCGCATGCTCAACATCCTGCTGGCGCGCTGACAGGGATAGCTCGCTTGAGCACACAATAAGGAAGGCCTGGCCTTTCTTATTGTGCCGACACACCGAGCGACATAAAAAAACGGCATCCTTACGGGATGCCGTTTTTCGATTTATCCAGTTTGACTCTTACATGTTCTGTGCTTCGTTTGGCACGATGACAGAGGCGTGATTTCCTTTCGGCCCCTGCTGCAGTTCAAAGTTGACTGCCTGACCCGCTTTGAGGGTCTTGTAACCTTCCATTTGAATCGTGGAGTAGTGAGCGAAGATGTCTTCACCACCGCCTTCCGGACAGATAAACCCAAATCCTTTTGCGTTGTTGAACCACTTGACTGTTCCGGTTGCCATACATCTACATCCTTTTATTGATTACCCTGAAGTCGTTGAGTAACCTGCGCCAGCCTTATATAACTAGAGCATCACCCCGTAGCAGACGGGCGCCGATTAGCAAGTAACCAATCTAGTCCAACTTTTAAGCGAGTCAAGAAGTTGTTAACAACCGATGTGATCTGGTTAACAAGTCTATTGACAATCTTGAGCGAGACGGTAGTAATCTAGAGGTACCAAAGCGCAACTATGAGCAAGCAGAAAGAACTCTTTGCTAATGAAGAGATTGCAGAAGCAGAGAAAACGAAGCTGCAACCGCCACCCATGTACAAGGTCGTCTTGAACAACGATGACTACACACCGATGGAGTTCGTGGTGGAGGTGCTGCAGAGGTTCTTTGGTATGGATCTGGAGAAGGCCACTCAGGTCATGCTGAGCGTGCATTATAGTGGTAAGGGAGTCTGCGGCACTTTTACCGCCGAGATTGCCGAGACCAAAGTGGTCCAGGTCAACACCTATTCACGTAACAACGAACATCCACTGCTATGTACCATGGAAAAGGCTTGAATCTGATGACTTGATGGCGATAACGACACCGCATTGTTGCTGTACTGAGGGGAGGTGCCTATGTTGAACAAAGATCTAGAAAAGACGCTGAACGAGGCTTTCAAACTGGCCCGTGACGAGCGCCACGAATTCATGACCGTCGAGCACCTGTTGTTAGCCCTGCTGGATAACAGCTCAGCCCATGAGGCGCTGAGTTCGTGTGGTGCGGATGTGGAGCAGATGCGCAAGGAAATTCGCGCATTCATCAATCAAACGACCCCGCTCATCCCCCGCGATGACGAAGACAGAGAAACCCAACCGACCCTTGGCTTCCAGCGCGTGCTGCAACGTGCCGTGTTCCATGTCCAGTCGTCGGGCAATACCGAGGTGAGCGGTGCCAACGTGCTGGTCGCCATCTTCAGCGAGCAGGAGTCCCAGGCCGCTTACTTCCTGAAGAAAGCCGAGATAAGCCGGCTGGATGTGGTGAACTTCCTCTCCCACGGGGTGCGCAAAGACAGCAAGCCCGAGAGTGGCGGCAACAATGCCGAGTCTGATGATGAGGTCTCCTCCGCCCAGATCGAGAGCTTTGCCACCAACCTCAACCAGCTGGTGCTGGAGGGGCGCATCGACCCGCTGATCGGTCGCGATCAGGAGCTGAGTCGCACCATCCAGGTGCTCTGCCGTCGCCGCAAGAATAATCCCTTGCTGGTGGGGGAAGCCGGTGTGGGCAAGACGGCCATCGCAGAGGGGCTCGCCTATCGCATCGTCAAGGGTGACGTGCCCGAGGTGATAGCAAACAGCACTATATATTCTCTGGACATGGGCTCCCTGCTGGCAGGCACCAAGTACCGCGGTGACTTCGAGAAGCGCCTCAAGGTGCTGCTCAAGCAGATCGAGCGTCAGGAAGGGGCCATCCTCTTCATCGACGAGATCCACACCATCATTGGGGCGGGCGCAGCCTCCGGCGGCCAGCTGGATGCGGCCAACCTCATCAAGCCGCTGCTCTCCAATGGCCTGCTGCGCTGCGTGGGATCCACCACCTATCAGGAATACTCCCAGATTTTTGAAAAAGATCGGGCTCTGGCGCGCCGCTTCCAGAAGATCGACATCGTCGAGCCGAGCATAGATGACACAACCCGAATCCTGATGGGGCTCAAGAGCCGCTATGAGGCGCACCATGGCGTGCGTTACACCGTCAAGGCCATCCGTGCCGCGGTCGAGCTCTCCGCCAAGTACATCAATGACCGCCACCTGCCGGACAAGGCCATCGACGTGATCGACGAGGCGGGGGCGGGGCAGCGTTTGTTGCCGGTCAGCAAGCGTAAAAAAGTGATCAATGTGCCGGAGATCGAGGCCATAGTCGCGAAGATTGCCCGCATCCCGGAGAAATCAGTCTCCTCTTCCGACAAGGAGGTGCTGAAGAACCTGGAGCGCAATCTCAAGATGGTGGTGTTCGGCCAGGACAAGGCCATTACCGTATTGACCGATGCCATCCGGCTGTCACGCTCCGGTCTTGGCAACGAGCGTCGCCCTGTGGGCTGCTTCCTGTTTGCCGGCCCGACCGGTGTGGGCAAGACCGAAGTCACCCAGCAGCTCGGCAAGGCGCTCGGGGTCGAGGTGCTTCGCTTTGACATGTCCGAGTACATGGAGCGCCATACCGTTTCCCGGCTGATTGGGGCACCTCCCGGTTATGTGGGCTTCGAGCAGGGCGGCTTGCTGACCGACTCGGTGCTCAAGCATCCCCATTCGGTGGTGCTGCTGGACGAGATCGAGAAGGCACACCCGGATGTCTTCAACTTGTTGCTGCAAGTGATGGACAACGGCACCCTGACGGACAACAACGGACGCAAGGCCGATTTTCGCAACGTGATCCTGGTGATGACCACCAACGCGGGCGTGCAGGAGACCCAGCGCAAGTCCATTGGCTTCCAGCAGCAGGACATGAGCCACGACGCCATGGCGGTGATCAACAAGACCTTCAGTCCGGAGTTCCGCAACCGGCTCGATCACACCATCTGGTTCAACCATCTGGACATGACGGTGATCCATCAGGTCGTCGACAAGTTCATCGTCGAGCTGCAGGTACAGCTGGATGCCAAAGGGGTGTCACTGGAGGTATCTGAAGAGGCGCGCCACTGGTTGGCCGAGAAGGGTTATGATCGGGCAATGGGTGCAAGACCCATGGGACGGGTCATTCAGGAGCACCTCAAGAAACCGCTGGCCAATGAGATCCTGTTCGGCTCACTGGTCGATGGCGGAGTGGTGAGAGTGGAGCTGGTGAATAACAGCCTCAGCTTTGACTTCCAGGTCAATGTTGAAGCTGTCTCTCACTAAAGGTGATTGAGGCCAGAAACGACAAAAAACCCCAGCCGAGAGGCTGGGGTTTTTTGCTGAATTCCTGGCTTAGCGAGAGCGGAAAACAATACGTCCCTTGGAGAGATCGTACGGAGTCAGAGCCACCGTTACTTTGTCCCCAGTCAGGATACGGATGTAGTTTTTGCGCATCTTGCCGGAAATATGAGCGATAACCACGTGACCATTTTCCAGTTCCACACGGAACATGGTATTGGGCAAGGTTTCGAGAATGGTACCCTGCATCTCAATACTGTCTTCTTTAGCCATTGAATCCTCTTGATAAGCCACAACAAAAAACCGCTGGATCATGCCGGATTTAAGGCTATGTGTAAAGTTTACTCGGGCTTGGTGTCGATATTTTTCCATTCTCCCTGCACCAGCAGCTCGTGGGGCAGGTATTGGCGTTTGTAATTCATCTTGCGGCACGCCTCCACCAGATAGCCAAGATACAGCCAGCTGCGACCCGTGCGCCTGGCTAGTTCCAACTGGCTCAGAATGGCAAAGGTGCCCAGCGAGCGGTCGGCATAGTCCGGATCGAAGAAGGTATACATGGCGCTCATGGAGTGGGGGAGCAGGTCCGTGGTGGCCACCCCGATGAGGCGTCCCTCCTTGCGTATCTCCATGTAGAGCGGTGGCATCCAGTCGCAGTGCAGGAATCCCTTGTACTGGGTCCGGCTCGGCGGGTACATGCTGCCATCGTGGTGGCGCTCGCGGATGTAGCGCTCATAGAGCTGGTAATACTCGGGTTTGTCGTCGTAACTCAGCACCAGCTCGAGATCCCGGTTCAGCTGACGAACGCGTTTCTGGCTACGGTTCGGCACGAAACGCTCGCTGTGGATGCGCAGTGACTGGCAGGCGCTGCAGGCCGGGCAATGGGGGCGGTAGATGTCGTTGCCACTGCGTCTGAATCCCGCTGTCAGCAGTCGCTCGTAACCGGCCGCATTGAGCAGCTCATGATCCATCAGTACCAGCAACTGCTCCTGCTCATGGCCAAGGTAGCTGCACGGGTGTCTGGGGGTCAGGCCTACCTTGAGGATCACTTCTTCTGTCATAGGCTGATTCTCCTCTGCTGCCAGCAACAGTCCTGCAGTGGTTGCCTGATCAGGCTCGCCAATGTGGTCAGAAACCGGCTTCTTGGCCACTCCTGGACTCCCAGGGTGGCCAGGAAGTCGTTCTGCATCTGGCAGTCGATGAGGGCCCCCCCATGGCGTGAAAAGTGACGACAGAGCGCCACCATGGCCAGTTTGGCGCCGTTATCGATGCGGCTGAACATGGATTCCCCGCAGAAGAGGCGGCCAAGGGAGAGGCCATAGAGCCCCGCCTGCAACTTACCATCCTGCCAGATCTCGACGGAGTGGGCATGGCCCAGGCGGTGCAACTGCCGATAGGCGTCGATCATGGGGGCGCTTATCCAGGTGCCGCTGGCGCTGCGACGGGGGGCGGCGCAGGCCGCTATCACCTCATCGAAGGCACTATCGATGGTAATGTCGAAGGGGGTGCGGCGCAGACACTTCTGCAGGCTGCGCCCTATGTGTAGTTCATCGGGCACTATCACCCCCCTGGGATCCGGCGACCACCACAGCAGCGGCTGGTGTGGCTCATTCCACGGAAAGATCCCGCTGTGATAAGCTGCCAGCAATCGAGCAGGAGAGAGATCTCCCCCAATCGCCAGCAGGCCGTTGGGCTCTTCCAGCGCATGGCTGGGGGAGGGAAACCAGCACAGCTCATCATCCAGTTCGGTGAGATAGCGAGACATAAGACAGAGGTTCACAGATGAAGGCCATTATCCTGATAGTATCCAGCTTGCTCGGCTTTGTCACGGCGCCCGCCTGGGCTGCACCCTATGAGCGCAACACGGCGCGCCCCGTGGATCAGGTGGTGTTTGGCCAGGTGGACACGGTGCGCAACATCACCCAGCGCCAGGTGTTGGAGTCCGAGCATACCGGCTGGAAAACCCTGGGGGGCGCCGTGCTGGGGGGGCTGCTTGGCAACCAGTTTGGCGGCGGTCATGGGCGGGAGATAGCCACCGCCGTGGGGGCATTGGCGGGAGCGGCCGCGGTGCAGCACTATCAGTCTGGTGGCAGCGTGGTGGAGAACAAGCTGGTGGAACTCTTGATCCGCAATGAGCAGGACGGGCTTATTAACGTGATCCAGGATTACGATCCGGCCATGGTGTTTGCGAGCGGAGACAAGGTGCGCATCCTCTATTTCAGCGATGGGGTGCGGGTCGACAAGACCTATTGAGGAAACCCGTGGGCGGCAGGGATGGCGTGAGGAGAAGGAATAACCCGGCGGCCGCAAAGGGCGCCGGGCGGTACTACACGGAGCGTCTCACTCGAGACGTGCTCAGGCGTCCTGGGAGACTATCTTGTCACGACCCGTGTTCTTTGCCTGATACAGCTGGCGATCTGCCTCGCAGAGCGCCTCGTCCATGGAGAGCCGCCCGACATTGATGACGCCAAAGCTGGCGCGCACAAACAGCGGCACTTCCCGTGACAGCGGCTGCTGACGCAGCTGTTGCCGCAACCCTTCCAGCCGCTTGAGCAGCACGGGCACCGGGCAATGGGGCACCATCAGGGCAAACTCCTCGCCGCCGAAGCGGGCTATCATGGCATCCGGGAAGAACTGGGTGAGCAGCCGGGTCAGGTGGCAGAGCAGCTCATCGCCGATGGCGTGCCCCCAGTGATCGTTGACCTGCTTGAAATGATCCACATCGAGCACGCACAGGGCGAGCTGCGCCTGCTGACGCTGATGCTCCTCGAACCACTTCTGCCCCTCGTTGAACCAGTAGCGCCGGTTGTAGAGCCCGGTCAGGTAGTCGCGATTGGCCGACTCCTGGATGCTGTTGAACTGCTCAAGGGCCTCCAGATTGTGGCTGACCCGGCACTGCAGCTCCTCGGGCTCGAACGGCTGGTTGAGAAAATCGTTCGCCCCCTGCTTGAGGTAGCGGGCAGAGAGGCCGTGCTTGTCCGACACCGAGATGCCGATGATGGCGAGCTGCTGCTTGCTGTAGCGCTCCCGCAGCATCCGCACCAGGCTGATGCCGTCTATCTCCGGCATATAGTAATCCACCAGCATCAGACGAATGGCAGGGTATTGTTCGAGCAGGGCCAGGGCATCCCGGGCGCAGGTTGCCTCGTGCACCAGCAGCAGCTGCTTGCGCAATTGGGCAGCGGTGCGATGACGGGAGGTGCGCGAATCATCGACCACCAGCACCTCAATGGCCTGGTTGAGGTAGAGGCGGTGCACCAGGCTGACGGCGTATTGCAGGGAGTGGCGTGAATCCTTCATCACGTAATCCAGCACTCCGGCCTCCAGCCAGGCTTCCCGTTTCTCCTCGCTGATGTCGGCGGTGAGGATCACCACGGGCAACCCTCGCGCCAGCAGCACGTTGACGGCTTCTCCGCTCGGGGCATCCGGCAGGGTGAGATCCACCAGGGCGACCACGTACTCTTCGCCCTGGCAGTCACGGGCACCCTCCAGGGTATCGAACGCATCTATCTCCAGCCCGGTTTGTTGCGCAATGGCCTGGGTCAACATGCGGCGCACCGTCAGGCTGTCCTCCACAATCAAAATTTTCCGTTTCATCCGGCTCCTTAAAAGAAAAGGGCATGCCACTTGGCATGCCCTTTATATCCTTGTGCTTATTGTGCGTCCAGATATCGCTCGGCATCCAGCGCCGCCATGCAGCCGGTACCGGCTGAGGTGATCGCCTGACGGTAAACGTGGTCGGCCACGTCGCCGGCGGCAAACACACCCGGGATGCTGGTCTGGGTCGCGAACCCTTCCAGGCCGCCCCGCACCTTGAGGTAGCCGTTTTCCATCGCCAGCTGGCCTTCGAAGATCTGGGTGTTGGGCTGGTGACCGATGGCGATGAAGACCCCCATCAGCGGCAGCTCGGAGGTGGTGTCGTCCCGGGTGCTGCGCAGGCGAACGCCGGTCACGCCCATGTTGTCACCCAGCACCTCGTCCAGGGTCTGGTGAGTGTGCAGCACTATGTTGCCGCTCTCGACCTTGTCATTGAGGCGCTTGATCAGGATCTTCTCGGCGCGGAACTCGTCGCGGCGGTGGATCAGGTGCACCTTCTTGGCGATGTTGGCCAGATAGAGCGCCTCTTCCACGGCGGTGTTGCCGCCGCCGACCACGGCCACTTCCTGGTTGCGATAGAAGAAGCCGTCACAGGTGGCACAGGCGGAGACGCCACGGCCCTTGAAGGACTCCTCGGAAGGCAGTCCCAGATACTTGGCGGAGGCGCCGGTGGCAATGATCAGCGCGTCGCAGCTGTATTCACCGTTGTCACCCTTGAGGCGGAAGGGGCGCTGGGTCAGCTCCACTTCATTGATGTGATCAAACAGGATGCGGGTATCGAATTTTTCCGCATGCTCTTTCATGCGCTCCATCAGGGCCGGGCCGGTCAGCCCTTCCGCGTCCCCTGGCCAGTTTTCCACCTCTGTGGTGGTGGTCAGCTGACCACCTTGCTGCATGCCGGTGATGAGCAGGGGATTGAGGTTGGCGCGGGCGGCGTAGACGGCGGCGGTATAACCCGCCGGGCCGGAGCCCAGGATCAGCAGTTTGCTATGAGTGACTTGGCTCATGATGTGATTTCCGAGACGTGATGAGTTTGCGCGATTGTAGGTAATTCGTGATCCGGGGTCAAAGGCCAGGGCATCGATTGTGGCAATCGCCAAAGAGAGGAAAGGATGGCTGGATTTGAGCCATAAAAAAACCGCCCATCGCGGGCGGATTTTCACTCATCGACGCTCCCTGGCGGGGGCGGGATCAGTTCAGCAGGGTCAGGGGATCCGTGTAGGCCAGGTTGTGCGCCACGGCGACCTCCTTGCAGGTGATCTTGCCCGCCATCACGTTCAGGCCGTGTAGCAGGTGGGGATCGCCGAGCAGTGCACCGCGATAGCCCTGTTCCGCCAGCTTGATGATGAAGGGCAGGGTGGCGTTGTTGAGGGCCACGGTGGAAGTGCGGGCCACGGCGCCAGGCATGTTGGCCACGCAGTAGTGCACCACCTCGTCGACGATGAAGGTGGGATCCTCGTGGGTGGTGGCGTGAGAAGTCTCGACGCAGCCGCCCTGATCGATGGCCACGTCCACGATGGCGGAGCCCGGCTTCATGCGCGCAATGTGGTCACGGCTGACAAGTTTTGGCGCAGTGGCGCCCGGCACCAGCACGCCGCCGATGACCAGATCCGCCGCCAGCAGGTGGCGCTCCAGGGTCTCGCGATTGGAGTAGACCACCTTGGCCGCCCCCTGGAACTCGCTGTCGAGACGGCGCAGGGTGTCGATGTTGTTGTCGAGTATGGTCACGTCGGCACGCAGGCCGATGGCCATGCGGGCCGCGTTGGAACCCACCACACCGCCGCCGATGATCACCACCTTGGCTGGTTCGACTCCGGGCACGCCGCCGAGCAGCACGCCGCTACCGCCGCGGGACTTCTCCAGCGCCTGGGCACCGGCCTGAATAGACATGCGTCCGGCCACTTCCGACATGGGGGCCAGCAGGGGCAGGCCGCCACGGCCATCGGTGACAGTCTCGTAGGCGATGCAGACGGCGCCGCTATCGACCAGCTCCCGGGTCTGGGCCAGGTCTGGCGCCAGGTGCAGGTAGGTAAAGAGGGTCTGGCCCGGGCGCAGCATGGCGCGTTCGACCGCCTGGGGCTCCTTGACCTTGACGATCATCTCCGCCTTGGCGAAAACGTCTGCCGCGGAGGCCAGAATTTCGGCTCCGGCAGCCAGATAATCTGCGTCACTGAAGCCAATGCCATTTCCTGCGCCGCTTTGGACGAAAACGGTATGGTTTCGTGCTGTCAGTTCACGTACACTGGCCGGAACCATGCCTACGCGATATTCATGGTTTTTTATTTCCTTAGGTACACCGATAATCATGCTATCCCTCGTCTATCGATTGGTGGTTTATGTTGCCAAGATGTTAAGCGACATTTGCGCCTAGTATATTCAGGTATTGACAGGATTTGTGACCATTATTATAAAATGACTGGTGATTCTTACCAAAAAATAGCCAAAGGATGGAATTAAATGATGGAAGCTAAGAGTCGGCTAAAGGATTTGGACAGGATTGACCGCAACATTCTGAATGAACTGCAAAAGGATGGCAGGATTTCGAACGTTGAGTTGTCCAAACGAGTTGGCCTGAGTCCCACACCGTGTCTGGAACGGGTTCGTCGCCTCGAGCGTCAAGGCTATATCGAAGGATATGCCGCTATTCTGAACCCTCATTATCTGGATGCGTCTCTGCTGGTGTTCGTGGAAATTACCCTCAATCGTGGCGCCCCCGACGTGTTCGAACAGTTCAACAAGGCTGTTCAGGTGCTCGAAGAGATCCAGGAGTGCCATCTGGTGTCCGGTGATTTCGACTATCTGCTCAAGACCCGCGTCAGCGACATGTCGGCCTATCGCCGCCTGCTGGGGGAAACCCTGCTGCGTCTGCCCGGCGTCAATGACACCCGTACCTATGTGGTGATGGAAGAGGTCAAGCAGAGCAGCCGTCTGGTGATCAGCACCCGATAAGCGGGATTGTGCTGTGACTTGCATGCACCACGACGAGTCACGATAGTCAGAAACGAGCGGCCGGTCCGCTCGTTTCTTCTTATTACTGTATTCATGGCCCCGCCCTCAGGCACTGGCTGACAATCGGTGGGCTTTTCAGGGATACTAGGCCCCCTATCCCCGCATTACATGTTTTCAGAAAGGAGCCGGAGTTTGGCCGATAAAAAGCTGTTTACTCCTTTGTCAGGTACGCAACGGATCTTCGAGGCCGTCTTGATCGCCATCACCCTGATGGCTGCCTATCTCTTGCTTGCCCTGTTGACCTACCATCCCGCCGATCCCGGTTGGTCCCAGACCTCCTGGCAGGGAGAGGTGAAGAACCTGGCGGGCAGCGCCGGTGCCTGGCTCGCCGACATCACCATGTTCACCTTCGGGGCCTTCTCCTATCTGGTGCCCCCCCTGGTGGTGCTGCTCGGCTGGAGCCTGTTCTGGCGCCCGAGCCGGCTGCTGGAGGTGGACTATCTCACCCTGTCGGTGCGTATCATCGGCTTCGTCCTGACGGTGCTCGGCATGTCGGCCATTGCCAGCATGAACTTCAATGACTTGCAGAACTTCTCCGCGGGCGGCCTGGTGGGTGACGTGATCGCCTCCGCCGTGGTGCCCCTGTTTGGCGGGGTCGGGGCCAACCTGATGCTGCTCTGCTTCGTGGCCACCGGCATCACCCTGTTCACCGGCTGGTCCTGGCTCACCATAGTCGAGCGGATCGGTGCCACCTGCACCGGCAGCGTCAGCGCCATCTACCATTTCCCCACCACGTTGGGTCGCTGGCTGACCGGCGGCTGGCGCCAGCCCCGTTTTGAGGGGCCGGATCCCCTGCTGGAAGGGGGCGTAGGCGCCCTGGATCTCGACGAGGGAGAGGACGAGCCTCATAGCAGCTGGACGCGCAATCCCAAGACCAAGGGGAGCCAGAAGTCAAAATCTGACGAATGGCTGCCGGAGCTCGATGACGACACCTTCCAGTTCGATCCGCAATTCGATGATGAAGAGGACGAGCCGGCGCCCGTGGCCAGACCCAAGCGCGCCGCCGTTGCCACTGCCCGCCGTCAGCCAGCCCTGGCCGATGACGGGGACGACGAACTCGCTCTGCCCTGGGCGGAAGGGGAGGAGGCTGGCGCGCCAGCGGTGGCCGCACCGGTCAAGCCCAAGCGTCGCCCCCAGCCCGCCATGGCGCCGCTGCCGAGCATAGAGCTGCTCGACCGCCCGCCCGCCAAGACCCAGATGATGAGCAAGGACGAGCTGGACCGCATGGGCCGGCTGGTGGAGGCGAAACTCGCCGACTACAACGTGCAGGCCAAGGTGGTCGGCGTCTATCCGGGCCCGGTCATCACCCGCTTCGAGCTGGATCTGGCGCCGGGCATGAAGGCGAGCAAGATCACCAACCTGTCGCGCGATCTCGCCCGTTCGCTGTCCGCCAGCAGCGTGCGGGTGGTAGAGGTTATCCCGGGCAAGACCTTTGTCGGCATCGAGCTGCCCAACCGGGTGCGCCAGACCGTCTACCTGCGGGAGACCCTGGACTGCGAGGCCTTCTCTGGCAGCCACAATCCGCTGACCATGGGGCTGGGGCAGGACATAGCAGGGGAACCCGTGGTGGTGAACCTGGCCAAGATGCCTCACCTGCTGGTGGCCGGTACCACTGGCTCGGGCAAGTCGGTGGGGGTCAACACCATGATCATCTCCATGCTCTACAAGTCGACGCCGGACGATCTGCGCTTCATCATGATCGACCCCAAGATGCTGGAACTCTCTGTCTACGAAGGGATCCCTCATCTCTTGACCGAGGTGGTCACCGACATGAAGGACGCCGCCAACGCCCTGCGCTGGTGCGTCGGCGAGATGGAGCGTCGCTACAAGCTGATGTCCGCGGTCGGGGTGCGCAACCTCAAGGGTTACAACGACAAGGTGCTGGCCGCGGCCGCCGAGGGCGAGCCCCTGCGGGATCCCCTGTGGCGCCCGGGTGACTCCATGGATCAGATGCCGCCTGAGCTGGAGAAGCTGCCCCACATAGTGGTGGTGGTGGACGAGTTCGCCGACATGATGATGATCGTCGGCAAGAAGGTGGAAGAGCTGATTGCCCGTATCGCCCAGAAAGCGCGGGCGGCCGGCATTCACCTCATTCTCGCGACCCAGCGCCCCTCTGTGGATGTCATCACCGGCCTCATCAAGGCCAACATCCCGACCCGGATCTCCTTCCAGGTGTCGAGCAAGATAGATTCGCGCACCATCCTGGATCAGGGCGGCGCCGAATCCCTGCTCGGTATGGGCGACATGCTCTACATGCCGGCCGGTACCTCCAACCCGACCCGGGTCCACGGCGCCTTCGTCGATGACCACGAGGTGCACAAGGTGGTGGCGGACTGGAAACTGCGCGGTGAGCCGAACTACATCGAGGAGATCCTCTCCGGTGAGTCTGACGGCGAGGGCGGTGGCGGCGAGTACGGCGGCGGGGGTGACGAGGAGCTGGATCCCCTGTTCGACGAGGCGGTCGCCTTCGTGGTGGAATCCCGCCGTGGCTCGACCTCCAGCGTGCAGCGCAAGTTCAAGATTGGTTACAACCGGGCGGCCCGTCTCATCGAGCAGATGGAAAACCAGGGCATCGTCAGCTCTCCGGGGGGCAACGGCCAGCGCGACGTGCTGGCACCGCCCCCGGTGCGTGATTAAGCCTTCATATCATCCTGGCCATGTCTGCGGACATGGCCTTTTATCTGACCCTCTTCAACGGGAATCGCGATGAAAAAAGCATTATTGATGGGTTCTGTACTGTTGCTCGCCAGCAGCCAGGTGTGGGCCGATGCGGCCAGCGATCTCAAGCAGAAGCTGACGGGTGTCAGCCTGTTCTCGGCCAAGTTTGCCCAGACCGTCTATGACAGCAAGGGCAAGGAGCTGCAAAAGGCGAGCGGCACCCTGCTGGTGCAGCGCCCAAACCGCTTCAACTGGCACACCACTGCCCCGGACGAGAGCCTGATAGTGGCGGACGGCAAGGATGTGTGGGTCTATGACCCCTTCGTCGAGCAGGTCACCGCCCTCAAGATGAAGGATGCGGTGCTCAACACCCCCTTCGTGCTGATCGCCGGCAACGATGTCGGGCTCTGGAAGAACTATGACGTGACCCAGCAGGGTGACGTCTACACCGTCACCAGCCGCAACAATGACGAGCTTATTGCCTCCTTTCGCATCACCTTCGACCGTCAGAACAACATCAGCCGGTTCGACGTGAAAGAGGCGCAGGGGCAGTGGAGCGAATTCGTCTTGAGCAGCTTCAACCGCAAGCCGGTGCTCAAGGGCAACGAGTTCGTGTTCAAGATACCCAAGGGGGTCGCACTGGACGATCAGCGCTGATGAGCAGGCGGTCGCTGGATTTATCGTCAGCCCGTCTGTCAACGGCGACGGGCGTGACGCTGGGGGTCAATAGAGATGAGTAACCTCTTATTGGATTTCGCGTCGGACCGTTTTTCCATGGCGGTATGCGTGATACTGAACGGTCAATACAGATGAGCAACTTGTCGCTGGATTTCTCGTCGGACTTTCGTCCGCTGGCGGCCAGGATGCGGCCGCAAACCCTGGATCAGTACATAGGCCAGCAGCACATCCTGGGGGCGGACAAGCCCCTGCGCAAGGCGATCCTGGCGGGGCACTGCCACTCCATGATCCTGTGGGGACCGCCCGGCACCGGCAAGACCACGCTGGCCGAGCTGATGGCCCACTACTGCCAGGCCGAGGTGGAGCGGCTCTCCGCGGTCACCTCCGGCATCAAGGAGATCCGCGCCGCCATCGACAAGGCGAAGGAGAACAGCTGGCGCGGGGTGCGCACCATCCTCTTCGTGGACGAGGTGCACCGCTTCAACAAGAGCCAGCAGGATGTGTTCCTGCCCCACATCGAAGACGGCACCATCACCTTCATCGGTGCCACCACCGAAAACCCCTCGTTCGAACTCAACAACGCACTGCTCTCCCGGGCCCGGGTCTACCTGCTCAAGCGGCTGGAGGAGGAGGATATCCTCGCCATGCTCGATCAGGCGATGACAGATCCCCGTGGCCTCAACGACCCGAGCCTCACCTTTGCCCCCGGGGTGAAGGTGGCGCTGGCGAAAGCCGTGGATGGGGACGGGCGCAAGTCCCTCAACTATCTGGAGCTCCTGGCCGACATGGCCGAGGCCAATGGGGCAGGGGAGAGGGTGATCGACAGCGCCCTGCTCGCCGCCGTGGTGGGTGAGCACGTGGCCCGCTTCGACAAGGGCGGGGATCACTTCTACGACCTCATCTCGGCGGTGCACAAGTCCATTCGCGGCTCGGCGCCGGATGCGGCGCTCTACTGGTATGCCCGCATGGTGAGTGCCGGTTGCGATCCCCTCTATATTGCCCGCCGCTTGCTGGCCATTGCCTCGGAAGACGTGGGCAACGCCGATCCCCGCGCCATGCAGGTGGCGCTCTCGGCCTGGGACTGCTTCCACCGCATAGGTCCGGCGGAAGGGGAGCGGGCCATCGCCCAGGCCATCGTCTACCTCGCCTGCGCCCCCAAGAGCAATGCGGTCTACACCGCCTGGAAGGCGGCGCTCAATGACGCCAAAAACCTGCCGGACTTCGAGGTGCCGCCGCACCTGCGCAACGCGCCGACCAAGCTGATGAGCGAGCTCGGCTATGGCGCCGAGTACCGCTACGCCCACGACGAACCCGGCGCCTATGCCGCCGGCGAGGAGTACTTCCCCCCCGAACTGGCTGGCAAGCACTACTACCAGCCCACCGAACGGGGTCTCGAGAAGCAGATCGCCCAAAAGCTCGATTACCTGCGTGAGCTGGACCGCCAAAGCCCGCGCCAAAGAGAGAAGTAAGGGGGCAGCATGGCGATCCCTCGGATCGGCGAAGATAAGGCTGCCGATGCCGTCAAACTTGGCAAAAACGACAGCAATACGCCCTGTTCGGGCGGGGGGGCGGTCTGCTACACTGCCCCTCTGACCCCGCTTGTCTTGGCCTTGCACCATCTTCTTGATTTCGAAGGCCCGATTCCGAAGACATAGGGGTGCGCCAACCGATGTTAACTTCCGGATCTGTTTTCTCGCCAGGGCGGATTACCCAGGCCCAGATCCCATTAAAAAAAGTAGGTAAACCATGCTGGATCCCAAATATCTGCGCAGCGATATCGAAGAAGCTGCCGTTCGTCTGGCGACACGTGGCTACGCGCTGGACGTAGCGGCTGTCAATGCTCTGGAAGAGAAACGCAAGGATCTGCAGTCCCGTACCCAGGAGCTGCAGGCCGAGCGCAACGCCCGCTCCAAGTCCATCGGTGAGGCTGCCCGTCGCGGCGAAGATGTGGCGCCGCTCAAGGCCGAGGTGACCAAGATCAACGACGAGCTGGAGACCAGCAAGGTCGAGCTGGAGGCCCTGCTGGCCGACATCAAGGCCATCTCCGACGCCATCCCCAACCTGCCGAGCGACACCACCCCGGTGGGCCGCGACGAGAACGACAACGTGGAAGTTCGCCGCTGGGGCACCCCGCGCGAGTTCAGCTTCCCGGTGCGCGATCACATCGATCTCGGCGAAGCGGCCAAGGGCGTGGACTTCAAGAACGGCGTCAAGCTCTCCGGTGCCCGCTTCGTGGTGATGAAGGGTCAGATTGCCCGCCTGCACCGCGCCCTGGCGCAGTTCATGCTGGACCTGCACACCCTGCAGCACGGCTACACCGAATGCTACGTGCCCTACCTGGTGAACCCGGACAGCCTGTACGGCACCGGCCAGCTGCCCAAGTTCTCCCAGGATCTCTTCAACACAGGTATCGAGGGCGAAGGGGAAGACGAGGGCAAGATGCGCAAGTTCTCCCTGATCCCGACCTCCGAAGTGCCGCTCACCAACATGGCCCGCGACGAGATCTTCGACGAGCAGGAACTGCCTATCAAGATGACCGCCCACAGCCCCTGCTTCCGCTCCGAAGCCGGCTCTTATGGCCGTGATACCCGGGGTCTCATCCGCATGCACCAGTTCGACAAGGTCGAGATGGTCCAGCTGGTGCACCCGGAAAAATCCTGGGATGCGCTGGAAGAGATGGTGGGTCACGCCGAGAAGGTGCTGCAACTGCTGGAGCTGCCGTATCGCGTGATGGCGCTCTGTACCGGTGACATGGGCTTCTGCGCCGCCAAGACCTACGATCTGGAAGTCTGGCTGCCGGCCCAGAACACCTACCGCGAGATCTCGTCGGTCTCCAACTGCACCGACTTCCAGGCGCGCCGCATGCAGGCCCGCGTGCGTGTCGACGGCAAGCCGCAGCTGCTGCACACCCTGAACGGCTCTGGCCTCGCGGTGGGCCGCACCCTGGTGGCGGTGATCGAGAACTACCAGCAGGAAGATGGCCGCATCGCCATCCCGGCGGCGCTGCAGTCCTACATGGGCGGCCTGACCCACATAGGGTAAGCTCCCTTTGCTGACCACAACGCCATGGCCATGCCATGGCGTTGTGCATTTGGGCGCCAGTCGCCCCCCGGCAGGGGAGAGGAGCGGTCTCCTTCGGCGCTCCATTGAACCTTTAACACATTTTTATCAAGCATTGCGCAATCGTTTTTGTTAGACTGCGCCGCAATTTCGCAGGACATCTTTTTCTATGGTCTGGATTGATTACGCCATCATCGGCATCGTCGGTTTCTCTGCCCTCATCAGCCTGGTGCGCGGCTTCCTGAAGGAAGCCATGTCCCTCGTCACCTGGTTCGTCGCCTTTTTCATTGCCAGCCATTTCTATCCCGATCTCGCCGTCTACTTCACCTCCTTCTCCGACGCCATGGTGCGCAACGGCCTGGCCATCGCCGCCCTCTTCGTGGCGACCCTGATCCTGGGGAGCGTGGTCAACTACGTGGTGGGCTTGCTGGTGGAAAAGACGGGACTCTCCGGCACGGATCGGGTGCTGGGTGTCTGTTTTGGCGCCATTCGCGGGGTACTGATCGTCAGTGCCCTGCTGTTTTTTATGGATACCTTCACCAGCCTCTCCCAGAGCGACTGGTGGGTGGCGTCCAGACTGGTTCCCGAGTTCAAGCCGGTGATCCAGTGGTTTTTCGGGTTCATGCTGAACTCGTCCAGTTTTCTTCAACAGGTACAGTGACTTCGAGGTAGCAAAGACATGTGCGGTATTGTCGGTATAGTTGGCACCACCCCCGTCAATCAGGCCCTCTACGACGCCTTGACGGTGTTGCAGCACAGGGGACAGGATGCCGCCGGGATCGTGACCATTGACAGTGGAAACTTCCGGCAACGCAAGGCCAACGGCCTGGTGAAGGATGTGTTTGAAGTGCGCCACATGCAGCGACTGAAGGGGCATATCGGCATAGGACATGTCAGATATCCCACCGCAGGCAGCTCCAGTGCCGCTGAAGCCCAACCCTTTTACGTGAACTCTCCCTACGGCATGGTGCTGGCCCATAACGGCAACCTCACCAACGCCAAGGATCTCAAGGAGCAGCAGTTCAAGGTGGCCCGCCGCCACATCAACACCACCTCGGACTCCGAAGTGCTGCTGAACGTGCTGGCCCACGAGCTGGATCTGTGCGACAAGATGGCGCTGGCCCCTGCGGACATCTTCTCTGCGGTGCGCAAGGTGCACCAGCAGATCCGCGGCGCCTATGCCGTGGTGTCGCTGGTGATCGGCCACGGCCTCATCGGTTTCCGCGATCCCAACGGCATTCGTCCGCTGATCCTGGGTCGTCGCGTCGACGATCAGGGCCAGGTGGAGTACATGCTCGCCTCCGAGAGCGTGGCGCTGGATGCCATCGGTTTCGAGACGGTGCGTGACGTCGCCCCGGGCGAGGCCATCTACATCACAGAGCAGGGCCAGCTCTTCTCCGAGCAGTGTGCGGAAAACCCGCAGATGAGCTCCTGCATCTTCGAGTACGTCTACTTCGCCCGCCCCGATTCGTGCATCGACAAGGTCTCCGTCTACGCCGCCCGCCTCAACATGGGCCGCAAGCTGGGCAAGAAGATTGCACGGGAGTGGGAAGATCTCGACGTGGACGTGGTCATCCCCATCCCCGAGACCTCCTGCGACGTGGCGCTGGAGATCGCCCATACCCTGGGCCTGCCTTACCGCCAGGGCTTCGTGAAGAACCGCTACATCGGCCGTACCTTCATCATGCCGGGCCAGACCCAGCGCAAGAAGTCGGTGCGTCGCAAGCTCAACGCCATCAGCTCCGAATTCAAGGGCAAGAAGGTGCTGCTGGTGGATGACTCCATCGTCCGCGGCACCACCTCCGAGCAGATCATCCAGATGGCCCGTGAAGCGGGGGCGGCCAAGGTCTACTTCGCCTCGGCGGCACCGGAGATCCGCTTCCCCAACGTCTACGGCATCGACATGCCCACCGCCAACGAGCTGATCGCCCATGGCCGTGAAGTGGAAGAGGTGTGCAAGCTGATCGGCGCCGATGGCCTGATTTTCCAGGATTTGGAAGATCTGGAAGAGGCGGTGCGGGAGATCAACCCCGAACTGCGCCACTTCGAGACCTCGGTGTTCAATGGCCACTACGTCACCTCCGACGTGGATCAGGGCTATCTGGACCACCTGAACGCCCTGCGCAGCGATGACAACAAGGCGGTGCGCGAGTGGCAGGAAGGGACCAGCAACCTGGAGATCTTCAACGAAGGCAGTTAAACGTTTTCGCTGTCAATGACAGAGATGAGATGGGGGCTGCGGCCCCCATTGTCGTGTCTGGGTAAATGGGTGAGGGATCTTATCTGTTTGAAAAAAAAGCACTTATGCAGCCGGGTGTGGGCAGTGACCGCGGGATCCGCTAGCATAGTCACCCTATAACGCCCTTAGCGCAGTGGTATCCACTCGACAAAATGCCGTATCAACCAGAACAGACGAGAATTCAGATGGATGACTTGTTAGCACCCGTGCGCCAGTTCCTGCATTGCGAGACCCCGGATGAGTGGGTGGCAATGGCGCGGGATCCCGCCCAATTGCCGACCCTGCTCATCGATCACGCCAACTGCGAGAACAAGGCCGCCCTGACGGCCCACAGCCTGGTGCGCCGCTACTGCCTGCCCAAGGAGAAGCGCCACCTGCTGCCCAAGCTCGAATTTTACCGTGAGCTGGACGCCATCCCAGAGAAGGCCGAGATCCTCGGCAAACGCACCATGGGGGAGTCCGACAGAAGCGTGTTCGCCGAGCTCGAACGCAACCCCCTGTTGTTCCCCATGGTGCGGCTCATTCAGGAGGAGCTGCACCACTTCGAGCA
The DNA here is from genome assembly GCF_041403065.1 of Aeromonas sp. S16(2024). NCBI lineage: Bacteria > Pseudomonadati > Pseudomonadota > Gammaproteobacteria > Aeromonadales > Aeromonadaceae > Aeromonas > Aeromonas sp. S16(2024). Next base: position 20,941 of record NZ_JBGLQX010000026.1, read on the forward strand.
GGTGCTGGAGATCATGCAGGCCCGCGGCATCCCCTACGGGCCCGTCACCGCCTCCCGCTATGCCCGCAGTCTGCTGGCCCACGTGCGCACCTACGAGCCGGCGGCCGTGGTGGACAAGATGATCATCGGCGCCTACATAGAGGCGCGCTCCTGCGAGCGCTTTGCCAAGATTGCCCCCCATCTGGACGAGGAGCTGGGCCGCTTCTATGTCTCTCTGCTGCGATCGGAGGCACGCCACTACCAGGATTATCTGGCACTGGCCGAGCAGTACGCCGGGGAGGATATCAGCGAGCGGGTCGCCTATTTTGGCCGGATTGAAGCCGAGCTTATCTGCTCGCCGGACCCGCAGTTCAGGTTCCATAGCGGCCTGCCTGTCAGATCTGACAGTTGTTGAGCCCAAAGGGGCTGCCTACTATCTCGGTGTTCCTACTACGAGCGACGCAATCACTTTTTTGAGCGCAATCCCCCGGCGACTGATGTGACATCAGGCCGGGTTTTTTTATGTCCGGCCCATGGGCCGGAGGGGGAACGGCTGGGGATCAGCGGCGGTATTCGTTGTTGTAGTTCTGGATCAGGCGGCGGGTCACGTCGTGCTGGGGATCGGCAAACACCTTGAGGGTCTTGCCGCGCTCCACCACCCGGCCCTCGTGCATCACCAATACCTCGTCGCTGATGTGGCTGACGATGCCCAGATCGTTGGCCACCAGCACATAGCTCAGCCCCATGGTCTCCTGCATCTCCAGCAGCAGGTTGATGATCTGGGAGCGCACCGAGATGTCCAGGGTGGAGAGCGCCTCGTCGGCCACCACGATTTTCGGGTTGAGGATCAGCGCCCGCGCCAGCCCCACCCGTTGCTGCTGACCGGCGGAGAGCATCTGGGGGTAGAAGAGCGCGTGATCTGCCAGCATGCCCACCATGCGCAGGGTCTGGATCACCTTCTCCCGGCGCTCCTCCTCGCTCAGGGCCGTGTTGAGGCGAAGCGGCGTCTCCAGGATCTGGCCGACCCGGATCTTTCGGTTGAGCGAGGTGTTGGGGTCCTGGAAGATCATCCGCAGCAGCTTGCAGCGGGTCTGATAGTCACCGTGAACCAGGGGCTGCCCCTCGATGGCGATCTCGCCGCCGCTCGGCTCTATCATACCGGCCAGGATCCGCGCCAGGGTGCTCTTGCCAGAGCCCGCCTCTCCGACGATGGCCAGGGTCTGGCCCACCCCGAGATCAAACGACAGGGGCTTGATGGCCTCCACTGCCTGGCGCCGAAACAGGCCGGTGCGGTTCTGATAGGTCTTGCACAGGCCCCTGACCTGCAACAGGGCGGGTTCGATCACAGGCTTGGCTCCTTCATGACGACATTCACGATCAGGCTCATTTCTTTGGCTCTTCCATGTTCAGCGGGAAGTGGCAGCTGGGGCATGGATGTCCTTTGGCCTTGCTGATTGGGCATGGGCTGGTGATGACTCGGGCTCATTTCTTCGGCTCTTCCATGTTCAGTGGGAAGTGGCAGCTTGGAAATGGATGTCCCTTGGCCTTGCCGATTGGACATGGGCTGGTGATGACTCGGGTTCATTTCTTCGGCTCTTCCATGTTCAAGGGGAAGTAGCAGTTGGGGCATGGATGTCCCTTGGCCTTGCTGATTGGGCATGGAGTGGTGATGACTCGGGCTCATTTCTTCGGCTCTTCCATGTTCAAGGGGAAGTGGCAGCTAAATTGGTGTCCCTTGACCTTGCTCATCAGCGGGGTCTGCACACACTGCTTCTGGGCGTATGGGCAGCGGGGGCCGAGGCGGCAGCCGATGGGCAGGTGCTGCAGGGGGGGGATCACCCCGGGCAGGGTCTCGAGCCGGGACTTGTGGCGCACCAGCTTGTCAAAGTCGGGAATGGACTTGAGCAGGGCGTCCGTATAGGGGTGACGGGGGGATTCGAGGATCTGATCCCGGGTGCCCACTTCCACCATCTGGCCGCAGTACATGATGTTGATGGTGTCGGTCAGGTTCGCGATGGCGGCGATGTCGTTGCTGATGATGAGGATGGTGGTGTTGCCCAGCTTGTTCATCTTGTCCAGCAGTCGCAGGATCTGGGAGTGGGTGGTGGACTCCATGGCGCTGGTGGGTTCATCCGCCACCAGCAGCCGCGGCTGATTGGCGATGGCCATGGCGATCATCACCTTCTGGCACATGCCATCCGACAGCTCGTGGGGATAGGCCCGCATCACCTTGCGGTGATCCTTGACCCCGACCCGGTGCAAGAGGGCGATGGCCCGCTTCTTGCGCCACTGGAAGCGCTGCCAGAATTTGCCGGCGAAGGCGCTGGTGGGGATGGCCTCCTCGAGCTGGGTGCCTATCTCCTCGGAGGGGTCGAGACAGCTGATGGGATCCTGGAAGATCATGGCGATCTCCCGGCCCATGATGCGGCGTCGCTCCTTGGGGGCCATGGTCAGCAGGTCCATGTCGTTGAAGCGCATCCGGTCGGCGCGCACCGTCCAGTTGTCCTTCTGGATACCGACGATCACCTTGGCCACCAGGCTCTTGCCCGAGCCTGATTCTCCGACCAGGCCGCGGATCTCCCCCTCGTTCAGGGTCAGGCTGACCCTGTCCACCGCCTTGACCTTGCCCTGGGGGGTGTCGATCTCTATGGTCAGGTTGCGTATGTCGAGCAAGGGCATCAGTGGCGCTCCTCATGGGGGTGTGGCAGGGCGTGCTGCATCTGGGCCATGCCGTCCTTGATGGTATAGAGCCGCAGTATCATCAATCGTTCCCCTCTTTGAGCGCTTCGCGGATCCCTTCGCCTACCAGCGATGGGTTGACCAGCACGCCGTACAGGAATGGGCGGAGAACAAGGGTGAGCATGCCTTTCTTCGGCACAGAACATTGCATCAGTCGTTCCCTTCTTTAAGCGCTTCGCGAATGCCTTCACCTACCAGGTTGGTCACCAGCACGCTGAACAGAATGGCCATGCCCGGCAGAGTCACCGTCCAGGGGGCCAGATAGATGAGATCGCTCGAATCCGCCAGCATGGCGCCCCACTCCGGCTGGGGGGACTGGGCCCCGAGGCCGAGGAAGCCCACCGCCGAGATATCCAGGATGGCGGCAGAGAGGGTCCGGGTGGTCTGGGTCACCAGGGTTTCCACTATGTTCGGCAGTATGGCCAGACGCATGATCCGCAAGGGGGGCGAACCGTCGAGGCGGCTGGCTATGATGTACTCCTTCTGCATCTCGGCGTGGACGGCGTTGTAGGTCGCCCGGATGAAGGGCGGTATCAACGCCAGCGTGATGGCGATCAGGGTGTTGAACAGCCCTGGCCCCAGGATGGCGACCACTATGATGGCCAGCAGCAGGGAGGGGATGGAGAGCAGGGTGTCGAGCAGGTGATGGAGCACGCTCGACTTCACCCCCTTGCTCATGCCGCCGAGGATACCGATGGCCGAGCCGACGAGGAGCGCTATCACCACCACCAGCAAGGCGTTGCCGAAGGTGAGGCGGGCCCCCACCACGAGGCGGGAGAGGATGTCGCGGCCCAGATCGTCGGTGCCGAGGAAGTAGTCTATGTTCCCCGTGCTGGCCCAGGAGGGGGCTAGCAGCAGGCGGCCGCTGTGCTGATCATCGATGCCGTAGGGCACCACCAGGGGCCCCACCAGGGTGATGAGCAGCAGCAGGCCGAAGCACCAGAGCCCCCCCATGGCCAGCGGATTGCGGCGATAGGAGGCCCAGGTCTGCTCCAGAGGGGAGAGGATCCTGAGCTCCGGATAGATGTTCGATTTATCGTGCATGATGCAGGCTCCAGCCCTGGCCATGAGCGGGGTCAGTCTTGTGTTGGATTGGGGATCTTGCGCCGTGGCGGACAAAGGGGGCGCATATGCGGCAGCGTCTTGCCAAAGGAGCCCAATCAGTCTTGTTTTGCATAGCGTTCTTTACGCCGTGCGGGATACAGCATGAAGGCGGTGAGCAGCGCGAGGCCGACATGCTGGCGTGCGTGCCGCTGTGGGCATACTCAGTCTTGTTTTGCATAGAGTTCTTTGCGCCGTGCCGGATACATGATGGTGGTCAGCAACTCGGTGCTGACGCTGATGAAGATGACGAAGCTGGCCACCACCAGGAAGGCGCCGCGGATGGCGGCATAGTCCTGCAGCGCTATGCTGCTCACCAGCCAGCGGCCGATCCCGGGCCAGTCGAACACCACCTCGGTGATCATGGCGGAGGTGAGCACGCTGCCGAGTTGCAGGCCGAGCAGGGGCAGCACGGGGGGCAGGGCATTCTTGAGGCCGTGGCGCCAGACGATCTGGCGGCGGGAGAGGCCACGGCTGGCGGCGGCCTTGATGTAGTTCTGCTTCATCACGTCGATGAGGGAGCTGCGCACGTGGCGGATCACCTCGGTGGTCGGCACCACGGCCAGCACCAGGGACGGCAGCACCAGGTGGCGCAGGGCGTCATGGAGTGCCGCCTCGCGCCAGGGCTCCTGGCTCATCAGCACGTCGACGATGGCGATCCCGGTGATGGAGGGGACGTCGTAGAGCAGGCTTATCTGCCCCGAAGAGGGCAGCCAGCCGAGATCCAGGGAGAAGAACATCACCATCAGCAGTGCCAGCCAGAAGACGGGCACGGCGTAGCCGATGAGGCCGGCGGCCATGATGGAGAGATCCAGGCCGCGCCCCTGATAGAGAGCCGCCAGGGTCCCGAGCGGGATCCCCACCAGCAGCGAGATGGCGAAGGCCGCGAGACAGAGGGTCAGGGTCGCCGGGAAGTAGTGACGGATCTCGTCAAGCACCGGCAGGCCGGAGACGCTGGAGAGGCCGAAATCCCCGGCGACGATGCGCTGCAGGAAGTCCGGGTAGCCGTGCCAGAAGTCCAGCACCTGGCCGATGAGGCGAAACTCAAGCAGGTAGGCCCCCATGGTCAGCACCAGCAGGGTGATCACCAGCAATGTGATGCGACGCAGAATATAAAAAAACATGCTTATGCCTCCGCGCAGGGGTGCGTCGATGGGAAGGGAGGCCAGATGCCACCGATGGGATGGATGCCCGCCATGTTCACTCCCGATAGGCCTGGTTGAAAGTGGTACCGCCGAAGGGCATCAGGGTCAGTCCCTGGATGTCGCTGCGGCTCACCTGGGTGCGCAGGGCATGGGCCAGCGGGATGAGCGGCAACTGTTCGTTGAGCAGCGACTGGGCATAGTAATAGTTGCGCAGGCGGAAGGCGAGTTGCGGTGTGGTCACCGCGTCGTCCAGCAGCTGATCGAAGGCGGGGCTGCACCAGCGGCTGTAGTTGTTGCCCCGCTCGACGGCGGCGCAGCTCAGCAGCTGGCGGAAGAAGTTGTCCGGATCCGCGTTGTCGGCGATCCACCCCGACAACAGGCTGTCATACTGCCCGTGGGCGAGCCGGGTCTCGATGACCGGCCAGGCCTGCTGCACTATCTTGAGCTTCACCCCTATCTTGGCGAGATCGCTGCGCATCAACTGGGCCGTCTTGAGGCCGTCCGGGTTGTAGGGGCGGGCGCCGGGCTGCACCAGCACCTGCATCTCGAACCCCTGCGGGTAGCCGGCATCCCTGAGCAGCTGACGGGCGAGCCTGAGATCGGGCTTGCGCTGGGTCAGGGAGGGGTTGTAGCCCCAGGAGAGCGGCGGCAGCAGGCTGGCGGCAGGCTGACCGGTCTCGAAATAGACCGCCTGCAGCAGGTTTTGCACGTTGATGGCACTGGCCAGCGCCTGACGCACCTGCACCTTGTTGAAGGGGGCCTTGCGGGTATTGAGGGCTAGGAAGGCGACGTTCATGCCCGACTGTACCGACAGATTGAGGTGGGCGTCCCTGTCGATCACCGACAGCTGGCTGGCGGAGGGAGTGCTCATCACGTCGCACTCGCCGGTCAGCAGCTTGGCGAGTCGCTTGGACGACTTGGGGGTGATGTCGTAGATGAGCTGCTCAATCTTCGCCTCGCCGCCCCAGTAGCCGGGGTGGCGCAGGTAGCGCACGAACTCGTTGTGACGGTACTCCTTGAAGCTGAAGGGGCCCGTCCCTATGGGGCGGCTGTCCAGCAGTTCTGGCGTACCAGCCTTGATCATCTGCTCGCCATATTCGGCCGAGAGCACGATGGCGTAGTCGCTGGCCAGGGTCGCGAGGAAGGAGGCATCCGGCCGGTTCAGCTCGAACACCACCTCATGGGGGCCCTTCTTGTAGACCCGTTTGATGAGGCTACTCAGCCCCAGGCTGTGAAAATAGGGGTACTCGCCACCCGAGATGCTGTGGAAGGGGTGGTGCTCGTCCAGCAGGCGATGATAGGTGAAAAGCACGTCATCGGCGTTGAAGTGGCGCGTTGGATTGAACCAGGGGGTGCGATGGAAGGTCACGCCCTTGCGCAGAGTCAGGGTATAAGAGAGGCCGTCCTCGCTGCTGCGCCAGTGGGTGGCGAGGCCCCCCTCGATGCTGAGGGTATTGGCATTGACCTCGAGCAGGCGATCGTAGAGCGGGCGGGCGCTGGCATCCAGGGTCGCCTCTGAATTGGCAAGCTGCGGGTTGAAGGATCTGGGCGCCCCGTCGGCACAATAGATGAGCCCGGTCCTGGAGGCATCGTCTTGTTTCTGACAGCCGGTGACCAGTACCAGGAGACCGAGCAGCAGTGGTGTGAGCATTCTCATGTTGGAACCATGTTTTCAGACAGAGTTGCCCGCCAGAGGGCGGGCGCGTTGCGGGAGCCTGCCGGGCAGGGCGTCCCATCGAGGGGGAGGCGAACATCCCCCCTCGTCAATTCCCTCGAGCTGCTGGTATTTGCACAGCATGCTTCGGAACGGGTGGTGGCAGAGGGTCAGTCGTTGTCCGTATTGCCATTGTTGTCATCCCCCTCGAGCAGCTGGTATTTGCGCAGCATGCCCCTGAACTGGTGATAGCTCAGGGTCAGCAATTGGGCGGCTTTGCGCTGATTATACTGGGATTGCTGCATCGCTTGCTTGAGTAAATTAATCTCGTAATCCGCGACCGCCCCCTTGAGATCCAGTGGCAGGCTCATGGCCTGGGGGCCGCTTGCAGAGGCCGCCTCGGTGGCAACCGGGGACGGGCTGCCGGTACGGGGGCGCCAGGGGGAGTCGAAGGGGTTGATCACCAGCTCCGACAGCGGCAACTGCGGATTGCCCTGACGGTAGAGGCTGCGCTCCACCACATTCTTGAGCTCCCGCACGTTGCCGGGCCAGGGGTAGTCTTGCAACAACTGGGTCGCCTTGCGGGAGAAGCCGGCAAACAGCGGATACCCCAGCTCCCGGGTCATGCCGTGGGCGAAGTGCTCCGCCAGCATCAGTATGTCTTCGCGCCGCTCCCGCAGCGGGGGCAGGGTGATGACGTCGAAGGCCAGCCGGTCCAGCAGATCGTGACGAAACTGTCCCCGGGCCGCCAGCTGCGGCAGATCCTCGTTGGTGGCGCACACCAGCCGCACATCCACCTTGAGCGCCTTGGCACCGCCGACGCGCTCGAATTCACCGTACTCGATGACCCGCAGCAGCTTCTCCTGCACCCGGGCGCTGGTGGTGGCCAGCTCGTCGAGGAACAGGGTGCCGCCATCGGCTCGCTCGAACCGGCCCTGATGACGCTTGGCGGCGCCGGTGAAGGAGCCCGCCTCATGGCCGAACAGCTCGGTTTCCAGCAGGCTCTCGCTCAAGGTGGCGCAGTTGATGGTGACAAAGCTTTGATCCCAGCGATCCGAGAGATAATGTAGGCGATGGGCGATGAGCTCCTTGCCGGTCCCCCGCTCGCCGATGATGAGCACGGGTTTGCGCAGGGGGGCGAGTCGCGAGGCCTGCTCGATGATCTCTAGAAACGCGTTGGACTCACCCAACAGACTTTCCGTGGCCGTGGTCATCCTGATCCCTGTTCGTTGAAAAATCTGGTTAATCTTACCAAATGTTGGCTATTTTAATCATCTCTTGTTCCGGGCGTCTTGAAACTCATGGAGAGTGCCCATATAAATCAACAAGTTAATTATTGTTCCAGATTGGCACACAAGTTGCCATTGTCAATGGAGAAACAACCCAATGCCCATCACAGGAGTACAACCATGAGTATTTTTTCCCGCCTGGCCGACATCATCAACTCCAATCTGACGTCCCTGCTCGACAAGGCCGAGGATCCCCAGAAGATGGTGCGCCTGATTATCCAGGAGATGGAAGATGAACTGGTGAAGGAGCGCTCCAACCTGGCCCGCTTCCTCGCCAACCAGAAAGAGATCGGCCGTCAGGTCAGCCGCCATCAGGAGCGGGTGAGCGAATGGCAGGCCAAGGCCGAGCTGGCCCTGACCAAGGGGCGTGAGGATCTGGCCCGAGCCGCCCTCATCGAGAAGAACAAGCAGAGCGAGCTGGCCGAAGCGCTCTATCGCGAGCAGCAGGCGGTGGACAGCGGCATCGACAAGCTGGGCGACGAGATCCGCCAGCTGGAAGCCAAGCTCGAAGACGCCCGTGCCCGCCAGAAGGCGATGGCCATTCGCAGCGAAGCGGCCAGCAGCCGCCTGAACGTGCAAAGCCAGGTGGCCCGTGGCGACAGCCAGGCCGTGGTCAGCAAGTTCGAGCGCATGGAGCGCCGCATCGACGAGATGGAAGCCCGCGCCGATCTGGGTCAGTCCGACAAGGCGCTGGCCCAGCAGTTTGCCGAGCTGGAAGCGGACGATCAGATAAGCCGCGAGCTGGAGGCCATGCGTCAGAAGCTCGGTCAGAGCGACAGCAAACAGGGGGAGTAACAGATGGAAGATCTGCTGGGTGTGTTGATGGTTCCCATGGTGGTCTTCATGGTGGTGGTGGCCCCCATCTGGCTGGTGCTGCACTACCGCGCCAAGGGGCGGATCGGTGCAGGCCTTGCCGACAGTGAGCGGGAACAGTTGCAGGGGTTATTGGCCCGTGCCGAGAAGATGCAGGAGCGAGTAGGCGCGCTGGAGTCGATTCTGGATGCGGAAGTACCCGGTTGGAGGAACAAGGTATGACACAGCAGATCAAAGAGGGGCGCAACCTCTACCGGGATCCCCAGAAGGGCAAGATAGCGGGCGTCTGCGCCGGTCTTGCCGACTACTTCGGGGTGGAGACCTGGATAGTGCGGCTGCTGGCCATCAGCGGCCTCATCTTCGCCGGTTTCATCACCTTCACCGCCTACATCGCCGCCTGGTTCTTGCTCGACAAGAAACCTGTCACCCTGTTTGGGGATCAGGAGGCGGAGTTTAGCGATCTGCGCATGAAGGCGCGCAGCTGGCAGGCCGGCGTCACCCCTCACCAGGCGCTCGGCCGCATCGCGCAGGAGCTCGACGCCCTTGAGCCAAGGGTGCAGCGCATCGAGAAGCTGGTCACCTCCAAGGAGTTCGGCCTGCAGCGCGAGTTCAGCAAGCTGTAAGTACCGCAGGGCGCGGGGCCGTGGCCCCGGCCCTTACCCCCATGGTTCGGCTGTGACAGGAGAAAAAGACCCGCCTTGATACGCAACAAACTCGAACAGTCATGGTCTGTGCTGCAGCACAAGGCCTTTGAGGTGGTGAACCGGGCTCGGGATCGCCACATCCGGCTGGCGGTCACCGGCCTGTCCCGCAGTGGCAAGACCGCCTTCATCACGGCGCTGGTCAACCAGCTGGAGCACGCCGCCATCGACGGCCGTCTGCCCCTGTGGGATGCCCAGCGCCAGGGGCGGATCCTCGGCGCCCGCCGGGTTCCCCAGCAAAACGCCCACATCCCCACCTTCCCCTACGAGCGGGGCCTCGATGCCCTGTTTGGTGACCCCCCCGCCTGGCCTGCGCCCACCCGGGGGGTGGCCGAGGTGCGCCTCGAAATTCGCTATCGCACCCGCCACCCGGTGCGCCGGCACCTGGGGGAGATCTCCACCCTCTATGTGGATCTGGTGGACTACCCCGGCGAGTGGCTGCTGGACTTGCCGCTGCTGGATCTGAGCTACGAGCAGTGGAGCGAGCAGGTGGCAAACCAGTTGCGCCGCCCCGAGCTGCAGGCCCTGGCAGCCGACTGGCTGACCCCGCTCTGGCAGGCCGAGCAAGCCTTCGAGGAGCGGCCGGCCTGCGAGCTGGCACAGCGCTACACCGACTATCTGCACGCCTGCAAGCAGGAGCTCGGGCTGCACCTGATCCAGCCGGGCCGTTTCGTGCTGCCGGGGGAGTATGCCGGGGCGCCGCTGCTGCAATTCGTGCCCTGGGTCTGGGACAAGCCGGCCCGGGAGCCTGCCGATGGCACCCTCTACGCCACCTTCAAGCAGCGCTTCGAGCAGTACAAGCAGCACCTGGTGCAGGGCTTCTACGAGCAGCACTTCGCGGGCTTCGATCGCCAGATAGTGCTGGTGGACTGCCTGGCGCCCCTCAACGCCGGGGCCGCCAGCTTTGGCGACATGCAGCAGGCCATCGCCCGCATCATGGAGAGCTTCGCCTATGGCAAGAGCAACTGGTGGCGCCGGCTGTTCTCCCCGCGCATCGACAAGCTGTTGTTCGTGGCGAGCAAGGCCGATCACGTCACCCCGGAGCAGCACGGCCCCCTGGTCTCCCTGCTCCAGCATCTGGTGAGCAGCGGTCGGGGTCAGGCGCGCTTCGAGGGGATAGAGACCGAATGCCTGGCGCTGGCCGCCATCAAGGCCACCGAGGTTGGCAAGGGGCAGGCCAATGGTCGCGAGTTTCCGGCCATCCGCGGCACCAGCCTGGCCGGGGAGCCGCTCTTGCTGTTTCCCGGAGAGGTACCGCCCCAGATACCGCCAGTCCAGTGGTGGAGCACCCAGGGCTTCGATTTTCAGGCATTTCGCCCCATGCCCATGAGCGCCCATCAGGCGCTGCCCCATATCCGGCTGGACGCGGCACTGGAGTTCTTGCTCGGGGATCACCTCGAATAACCGGCGCCGTACCAAGGAGCAGACAACAAGATGAACGATCAGACAACACAGAAGGTGCCGCTGCAAGGCAAGGTGATCCTGGAGCCGACCCTGTCGGTGGCGAGCGAGACGCCGCCCCCGGCCCCAGCCCAGCGGCTGGAAGAAGAGAGCTTCGAGCGACTCGAGGAGCTCGATGCGTTCACCGAGGTGACCCCGGCCCTGACGGTGCGGCCCCGTCGCCGCCATCGCCTGCTGGGCTGGGGGCTGGGGGCGGTCGGCCTGCTCTCCCTGGGTCAGTTTGGCGCCTTCCTCTACGACCAGTTTCTTACCACCCCGCTCTGGGGCGGCGCCTGGCTGCTGGCTTCGGGTCTGGTGGCGGTGGGCACGGCCGGCGTGGTGGGGCGCGAGTGGCTGCGGCTGCGCACCCTCAAGCGGCGCCAGGATGTACGCTCAAGGGCCGAAGATCTGCTCGCCCATCAGGGGGTGGGGCAGGGGCAGGTCTTCTGCGAGGCGCTGGCCGAAAAGAGCGGCGACAAGGGGCGGGAGGGGTATCGCACCTGGCTGGCCCAGCTCGACGAGAGCCACAGCGATCGGGAGGTGCTGACCCTCTACAGCCAGCTGGTGCTGGCCGAGCGAGACAAGCTCGCCCAGGCCCGGGTCGCCAAATGGTCGGGGGAGGCCGCCGTGCTGGTGGCCCTGAGCCCGCTCGCCACCGTCGACATGATGTTGATGCTGTGGCGCAACCTGCGGATGATCGAGGACATCGCCGATGTCTACGCCATCGAGCTCGGCTACTGGAGCCGCATTCGCCTCATCCGCCAGGTGTTTCGCAACATGCTCTATGCCGGTGCCACCGAGCTGGTGACCGAGGTTGGGATGGACTTGCTGGGAGCCGAGCTTACCGCCAAGCTCTCCGCCCGCGCTGCGCAAGGGGTGGGGGCCGGCCTGCTCACCGCTCGCCTTGGGTTACGCACCATAGAGGCGTGCCGCCCGCTGCCCTGGTGTGCGGACGAGAAACCCAGGCTCGGGGAGCTGCGCAAGCGGCTTGTCGGCCAGCTGGCGGGCTATCTCAGTAAGTCATAGCGCCATTCAAGGGCGGACCCTGCCTGAGCCATTTCTGGGCGGGCCGTCTCCACCACCACAGCGCCCCGGGAAAGCAGATCTGGATGTCACAAATTATTTACATCTGTGGCAGGCAGCCGACCTCGGGGTCGGCTGCTTTTTTGCTGGGCAAGCCGTTACAGTGATCCTGAAGAGCAACGACAAGGGGCCTTTAGGGGCCGAAGATGGCAGGGATCATGGCAAGCCGCTACACAGCACACCAACCGGACGAACAGGGCGTCATCCACTACTCGAAGGAGGAGCAGGGGACCTGGCAGATCCTGATCGCGCGCCAGCTTGCGGCGCTCGAGGGCAAGGCCTGCGACGCATACAGGGCGGGGCTGGAGAGGCTGGCACTGCCTCGGGATCGCATCCCGCAACTGGGGGAGATCAACGCCGCCCTGACCCCCACCACCGGCTGGTCGGTGGCCGCCGTGCCCGCCCTCATCTCCTTCGATCGCTTCTTTGCCCTGCTCGCTGATCGCCAGTTTCCGGTGGCCACCTTCATCCGCCGCCGGGACGAGCTCGACTACCTGCAGGAGCCCGACATCTTCCACGAGATCTTCGGCCACTGCGCCATGCTGACCAACCCCGCCTTTGCCCACTTCACCCACCTCTATGGCCAGCTCGGGCTGAACGCCAGCAAGGAGGAGCGGGTCTATCTGGCGCGGCTCTACTGGTTCACCGTGGAGTTTGGTCTCCTGCAGGAGGGGGAGGGGCTGCGCATCTACGGTGGCGGCATCCTCTCCTCCATCGGCGAGACCACCTATGCCCTTTCAGGCAAGCCGGTGCTGCAACCTTTTGATCTGCTGGAGGTGCTGCGCACCCCTTATCGCATCGACATCATGCAGCCCGTCTATTTCGTGCTGCCAAGCCTGGATTGCCTCTACCGTCTGGGGCCGCAGGAGATCATGGCGGCGGTGGCCGAGGCCCGTCGCCTCGGCCTGCGTCCGCCCCGCTTTGCCCCGGCCCCTGGCCGGCAGGCGAGCTGAACCCGTTTTCAACCCATTTCATCGATGAAAGGAGTCCCGAATGTCTGAACTGGCAAACCAGCGGTGCGAAGCGTGCCGCGCCGATGCCCCCAGGGTGACCGAGCAGGAGCTGAGCGAGCTGATGCACGCCATCCCCGACTGGCAGCCCCTGGTGGTGAACGGCGAGCTGCAACTGAGGCGTGAATTTGCCTTTCGCAACTTCAAGGAGGCGCTGGCCTTCACCAACCGGTTGGGGGAGCTGGCGGAGGCCGAGTTCCACCACCCGGCGATCTTGCTCGAGTGGGGCAAGGTGACAGTGAGCTGGTGGACCCACAAAATTGGTGGCTTGCATCGCAACGACTTCATCATGGCGGCGCGCACCGACCAGCTGCTCAAATAAACGTCTGTAGATGGTGCGGGCCTGCCCGGTGAAAATGGGACAGGCCCGCATTTTTATGGGGGAGCGCTCGCACTGGCGGGATCGAGTCTGTATCATCCGGCTATTCAGAATGTTAGCTAGGAAGTGTGTGCCGAATGCGTCTTGAAGTCAGCTGTGAAGACCGTCTGGGCCTGACCCGGGAACTGCTCGACCGACTGGTGGAGCACAACATCGATCTGCGCGGCATCGAAATCGATACCTCAGGCATCATCTATCTCAATTTCCCCGAGCTGGAGTTTCGCGATTTCCAGCACCTGATGCCGGAGATCCGCCGCATTCCCGGCGTCTATGACGTCAAGACCATCCCCTACATGCCCTCCGAGCGCGAGCACCACGAGATAGAGGCCCTGCTCAAGGCGCTGCCGGATCTGGTCTTCTCCCTCGACAGCAAGGGGCGGGTGACCCAGGCCAACCAGGCCGCCCTCACCACCCTGGCGCTGCCGCCGGAAGAGGTGCGCGGGTTGGCGCTCGCATCCCTGGTCAAGGGCTTCTCCTTCGTCCGCTGGCTGGAGGCGAGCGAGATCAAGCCCCAGACCTGCAAACTCAGCCTCGGCGGCGAGGAGTACCTCGGCGATCTGATGCCGCTGTTCGTGGCAGAAGAGAAGGGCAGGCAGGCTCTGGCCGGCGCTGTTGTGGTGCTCAAGTCCGCCCGCCGGGTCGGCATGCACTTCAGCGCGCTCCATGCGGTGGAGGTGGGGGGCTTTGAACACCTGCAGGCCGAGAGCCAGAAGATGAAGGAGGTGCTGGCCCAGGCCGCGAAACTCGCGATGCAGGATGCCCCCCTGCTCATCGTGGGGGAGACCGGCACCGGCAAGGAGCTGCTGGCCCGCGCCTGTCACGGCGCCAGCCTGAGATCCAGCCACCCCTTCATGGCGCTGAACTGCGCCGCCATGCCGGACAACGTGGCCGAGAGCGAGCTGTTTGGCTACGCCCCCGGCGCCTTTGGCAACAACACCGAGGGCAAGCGCGGTGTGCTGGAGCTGGCGAGCGGCGGCACCCTGATGCTGGACGAGATAGGCGACATGTCCCCCCATCTGCAGACCAAGTTCCTGCGGGTGCTGCAAGATGGCGTCTTTCGCCGGGTAGGGGACGAGCAGGAGGTGAGGGTCAACGTGCGCTTCATCTGTACCACCCAGAAGCAGTTGCTGGATCTGGTGCACGAAGGCAAGTTCCGGGAAGATCTCTACTACCGCCTCAACGTCTTGAGTCTGGCGCTGCCCCCCCTGCGCGAGCGCAAGGCGGACATCATGGCCCTGGCCCAGCAGTTCGTCTCCCGCTTCGCGAGCGAGTTGCAGCGCCCGCGTCCGCGCTTTACCCGCAACATGGCCGAATACCTGACCGCCTACCGCTGGCCCGGCAACGTGCGCCAGCTGCGCAACTGCCTCTACCGGGCCATGACCCTGCTGGAAGGGGACGAAATCGGCCCCGAACACGTGGACCTGCCGGTGGCGGCCGACGCCATGCCGCTCATCGACGAGTGGTTCGAGGGTGGGCTCGACGAGGCGGTGAAGCGCTTCGAGAGCCGGCTGCTGGAGCGGCTCTACCCGGCCTTCCCCTCTACCCGCCAGCTGGCCAAGCGGCTCGGGGTCTCCCACACCGCCATCGCCAACAAGCTGCGCGAATATGGGATTGGCAAAAAGTAACCCTGAAGGCGTGCCCCCGGGGCGCCCGTCCTGGTCTGTGGGGGCGCTATTGCTGCGTCGCCCGGTGACGCAGCCGATGCCAGTACGGATAGGCAGCCGCCCGGCGGCTGATAAGCTCGGTGCGACTCCTCTCTGGCACTCCCTCCATGGGCGTCGGACCTCCCAGGTACCGACGTGAGCATAAGCGCGGGCATCATGCAGTTTTTCTCCTCTATTCGGATCCTGACGTGGCTGACGCCCCTGTGTTGCTTCTGGGTGCTGACCTGCGAGGCGGCGCCGCCGACCTCGGCGGAAGTGCGCAGCGAGCTGGTGCGCCATACAGTGCTCGATATCCTGAGCTACACCCGCTGGCCCAGCGAGCCTGCCAGGTTGCGGCTCTGCGTCGCCGCGCCCACCGAGTATGCGGCGTCGCTGCTCACCATCAGCCAGCAGGCCAATGGCCGCCCGGTCGATGTGCACCGGTATGAGGTCGACGACGAGGCGCTGATCCAGCGCTGCGATGTGCTCTATCTGGGGGTGCTGACTCCCGAGCAGCGGCTCTCCCTGTTCGAGCGTCTGCGAGGATACGCCATCCTCAGCATCAGCGAGCAGAGCCGCGAGTGCATCGCCGATGCGGTGTTCTGCCTGCAGGCTGGCAAAGAGAGGGTCCGTTTTCGGGTCAACCTGGATGCGCTGGCCCGCAGCGGCGTGCGGGTGCATCCGGCCGTGCTCAAGCTCGCCAGGGCGGATGAGGAGGCGCGATGACAGTCAATCACGCAAGCCCCCGACTCACCCTGCGACAGAGCCTGGGGCGCACCCACATGATGATCTCCCTGACCGCCGTCTGCATGGCGGGCCTCTTCCTGACCATCACGGCGCTGCTGGCCCTGCGCCTCTATGCGGATCACAACCTCAAGCTGGTGGCGCGCGCCATCAGCTACACCGCGGAAGCGGCCGTGGTGTTCGATGACCAGGATGCGGCCAAGGATGCCCTGGAGGCGATCACCTCCCGGGAGGACGTGGCCAGCGCCAGCATTCTGCTGCCCGGTGGTCGGGTGCTGGCGAGCTGGCGGCGGGACATCACCACCCCCTGGACCACGCTGGAGCAGCAGTTGGCCCAGCTGATCCTGCCGGGACCGGTGGAGCTCTCCATGGTGCGGGAGAACAAGGAGATAGCCCGGGTTCATCTGGTCGGTCACGGGCAATACCTGCTGCGTTTCCTGTTGCAGACCCTGATGGCCACCCTGGTGTGCCTGCTGCTCAGTATCCTGGGAGCGCTCTACGTGGCGCGCCGGATGCAGCGATCCATCACGGCCCCCCTCAAGGCCCTGACCGAGGTTGCCTACAACGTCAGCCGCCAGCGCGCCCTCAAGCAGCGTGTGCCGGCGGCCAACATCGCCGAGCTGCACGAGCTGGGTGAAGACTTCAATTCCCTGCTCGACGAGCTGGAGGCCTGGCAGGCTCACCAGAAGCGGGAGAATGCCAGCCTGTTGCACCAGGCGACCCATGATCCCCTCACCGGACTGCCCAACCGGGCGCTGTTCGAGGCGCGGCTGGAGCAAGCCATCCAGGCCGGGCGCACCCGGCAGGAGCGGTTCGCCCTGCCCTATCTGGACTGTGATCGCTTCAAGCAGATCAATGACAACCTGGGCCATGCCATAGGTGACGAGGTGCTCATCGCGCTGGCGCGGCGGGTGCAGCATCAGCTCAGGCCCATGGATCTGGTGTGTCGCCTCGGGGGGGACGAGTTTGTCATCCTGCTCTCCCCGGTGCATCAGGAGAGTGAGGTGCAGGAGGTGATGATGCGGATCCAGCAGGCGATGACCACCCCCGTGGTCCTGAGCGATGGCCGCCATCTGGGGATAGGGGTGAGCGTCGGCGCCGCCCTTTATCCTGAACAGGGGCAGACGGCCGATGCCCTGTTGCAGGTCGCCGACGGCGCCATGTATGAATCCAAACGACAACGCAGGGAGGGAGCCGCAGACCATAAGACAACTGCTTGACATTGATATAGAAAACAATGAAAGGACGAGAATAATGACGTTTTTCAACCTGATGAGAGCGGGCCTGTTCGCGCTCTTGCTCGGTGGGCTGGCGGCTTGCCAGAGCGCGCCCAAGGGCCTCACCGAGGCGCAGATCGCCGCACTCAAGGAGCAGGGGTTTCACCTGACCGACGAGGGCTGGACCCTGGATATTTCCAACAAGGTGCTCTTTGCCAACAACGTGGGGGCCCTCAATCCCGACACCCGCAAGGTGGTGGAAGCCTTGGGCAGGGCCCTGATTGAGGTGGGGCTGAACCGGGCCCGGGTGGACGGTCACACCGACTCCAACGGCGAGGCGGCCTACAACGAGCAGCTCTCGTTGAAACGGGCCCAGTCCGTGGCCGAGGTGCTGGCGTCTGTGGGCATGCCTGCGGCCAACCTGGACATCCGTGGACGCGGTGAAGAGGCGCCGATCGCCAATAACGGCACCGCCGCCGGACGGGCGGAGAATCGCCGGGTCGCCATCATCATAGGCAACGGCTGAGCTGCCAACGCCCTGCATCAGCCGCTATCATCCGGTTTTCCGGATCCCTTCTTTCGTTAGCTCGAATGCGTGTGTGCCACCACTCTCCCGCCGGAGAGTGGCTCTCTTTCCGCCACGCCTCCTGCATTATCTCGCTTTACATCTGCTCTCGCGCCCAGGCAGAGGGGTGAGATGACGTCCTGTCACTGTCCAGGACTTGATCCAGCACAATACAGGGCTCAACTGATATTCGTTATCATTTGCATTATTTCCAGACGGTAACCTGCCAGTGATGACGCCACAGTTCACCCCGACCATGACGGGGCTCGCCACCCCGGATCCCCTGAAGTTCGCCTTTGGCGCCAAGACCTCGGCCCATGCCAGCCGGGGCGGTGCAGGCCCCCTGACGCTGGACGACGCCGGTTGGCAAGCCTGGTGGCAGCGACCGAGCGAATCCCAGGAGCGGGCGCTCTACATCCATGTACCCTTCTGCCGCAAGCGCTGCAGCTTCTGCAACTTCTTCGAAAATGGCGCCAACCCGGCGCGCATGAGCCGTTATATGGCGGCGCTGTGCGACGACCTGCTGCGGGCCGCCGAGTCTCCCTTTGGCCAGAGTCGCCCCTTCTCGGCAGTCTACGTGGGGGGCGGCACCCCGACCGACATGGCGGCGGCGGATCTGGGACGACTGGCCAGGGCCATTCGCGCCTTTCCCCTGACCCCGGATGCGGAGCTGACCCTGGAGGGGCGGCTCAACGGCTTCGATGACGAGAAGTGGCAGACGGCCCTGGCGGGGGGCTTCAACCGCTTCTCGTTCGGGGTGCAGAGCTTCAACACAGAGGTGCGCCAGCAGGCGGCCCGTTTCGACGACAGGGAGACACTGCTCGCCCGGCTGGGGGAGCTGACCCGGGATAACGCCGCCGTCATCGTCGCGGATCTCATCTTCGGCTTGCCGGGGCAGGATGAGGCCCTGTGGCGCCAGGACATCGCGGACGTGATAGCCAGCGGCGTGCACGGGGTGGATCTCTACCAGCTCATCGCCATGCAGGGCACCAATCTGGAGCGGGCGCAGGAGAAGGGCCGGCTCGGCTGGTCCGCCGATGGCCAGCAACGGGCAGCCATGTATGCCTATGGTGCCCACACCCTGGAGCAGGGGGGCTGGCAGCGGCTCTCCTGCAGTCACTGGCGGCGCAGCGAGGCCGAGCAGAGCCGCTACAACCAGATGGCCAAGCGCGGCGCCGAGATCCTCCCCTTCGGTGCGGGGGCGGGGGGCAACATCCATGGCCACGGCCTCATGTATAGCCGGGATCTGGCGGCCTGGCACGAGGCGCTGGCCGCCGATCTGCGAGCCCCCGGCATGGTGATGAGGCCCAATCCCAACGCGTCCATCGATGGCCTGCTGCGCGGTAGCCTCGATACCGGCTGGCTTGCCCTCGGGCGCTTGCCATCCCCCTTGCGGGCGCATCTGTTGCCGCTCTTTGAACGCTGGCAGCAGCATGGCCTGGCCGAGCTGACCGGGGAGACACTGGCGCTGACCCTGGCGGGGCGCTTCTGGAACGTCAATCTGCAGGCGGGTCTGTTCGAGTATCTGCAGTCAAATCCCCTGGGAGGGGAGGCGGCAACCCCCGCCGCTCATCCGGGCGGGGCCAGGCGTCACTCGTTGGTATAACGGGCAGGGAGCAAGACGAGGAGGGAACGAGAAGGGGGCCGATTGACGGCCCCCTTTCGTTATTGGTTGTGCACTTCCTCCACCCGCACCCGCAGATCCCCCTCTGCGAGCGTGGTGACCAGTTGCTGGCCCGGGCTCACCTGGGCGGCGCGGCTTATCACTTCGCCACTGGGGGTGCGGGTGATGGAGTAACCCCGGCCCAGGGTGGCCAGCGGGCTTATCCCGTCGAGCCGCGCACTCAGCATGGCGAGGCGGTGGGCGGCCAGATCCTGGCGCTTGTTCATCAGGGTATGGAGCCGCTCTTGTGCCAGCTGGTGGCGGCGCTTGCCGGCGGCCAGCAGCGTGGAAGGGCTCCTGGCCTGCAGGCGAAGTTCGAGGTTCGCCAGGCGCCGCTCCCCCTGATGCAGGCGCAGATTGAGCAGTTGCTGCAGGCGGCCGGACAGCTCGTCCAGACGCTGGGACTGTTGCTCCAGCCGGCGCTTGGGATCCTGATGGTCGAGCCGTTTTTGCAGCAGCACGAAGCCGTGGCGGGCGGCGGTCTGGCGCCGGGAGATGGCCTGCACCAGGCGCTGCTTGAGGTGCACCAGACGCTGGGCGCGGGCGCTCCTGTCCGGTGCCACCAGCTCGGCGGCGGCGGAGGGGGTGGGGGCGCGCAAGTCGGCGGCGAAGTCGCTGATGGTGACATCCACCTCGTGGCCCACAGCACTCACCACCGGGATGGCGGAGTTTGCGATGGCGCGTGCCACCGCCTCCTCGTTGAAGCACCAGAGATCTTCGAGCGACCCGCCGCCGCGACCGACGATGAGCACATCCACCTCGGCGCGGCGGTTGGCCAGGGCAATGGCCGCGACTATCTGGGCGGTGGCGGCGCTGCCCTGCACCTGGGTCGGGTAGATAAAGATGGGCAGATCCGGGGCGCGGCGTTTGAGCACTGTCAGCATGTCGTGCAGGGCGGCGCCGGTGGCGGAGGTGATCAGCCCCACGGCGCGGGGCTCGCGAGGCAACGGGCGCTTGCGGCCCTCGTCGAACAGCCCCTCGGCGCCGAGGCGGCGCTTGAGCTCCTCGAAGCGCAGGGCCAGCATGCCGTCCCCGGCGGGTTGCATGGATTCGATGATGAGCTGGTAGTCGCCGCGGGGCTCATAGAGGGAGACCCGCGCCTGCACCAGTACCTGCATGCCATCTTGCGGTCGGAACGGCACCCGGCGGTTGTTGCCCTTGAACATGGCGCAGCGCACCTGGGCCGAGATGTCTTTCAAGGAGAAGTACCAGTGGCCCGAGCTTGGCATCGCCAGGTTGGAGAGCTCCCCCGTCAGCCACACCAGCCCCAGATCCTGCTCCAGTATCATGCGCACGGCGCTGTTGAGGCGGGTGACGGTGAAGATCTGCTGCTGCCTGCTCTGGCTGGCGTCGTCGAGGTGGTTCAAGGCTGGCCCTGCTGCTGTGTCCGCCGGAGCGGGGAGAAAACGATGGGGCACATCTTACCCCAGTTCAGCCCATCCGCCGAGTCCGTGTCTGTGGCAGAAGCGGCGTCTGGCGCCAGTCTGCCTGTGCCATCTGCCGAGCCATGGGAGATCTGCCTGCCGGCAGTTAGCTCTGTGGCTGCGCCTTGGCCGGTTTGGCGGCCCTGCTCGGGCTCACCACCAGCCAGACCGCGAGACAGACGATGGCGCCGCCCGCCACGAAGCCGCCGGTGAGGGTTTCGCCCAGCACCAGATAGCCCCACAGTATGCCAAAGGGCGGGATCAGGAAGGTGACAGTGAGAGACCGCAGGGGGCCGATATCGGCGATCAGCCTGAAGTAGATGAGATAGGCGAGGGCGGTGCAGATGAAGCCGACCGCCAGCACGCTGGCCCACACCTCGGGGAGGGCCCAGTTGACGGCGGGGCCTGTCACCAGGGTGTAACCGAAGAAGGGGAGCAGGAAGAGGCAGGCGCCGAGCTGGCTGCCAAAGGCCACCAGCTTGGCATCGAGGCCGCCCCGCTCGCTGATCCAGCGCCGGGTCAGGAAACCGGCGCAGCCATAGCAGGCGGTGGCGATGAGGCAGGCCAGCACGCCGGTGACGAGATTGCCGGTCAGGTTCACCTCTCCCGTGGTGGTGATGAGGGCTATGCCCATCAGCCCCAGCATGACCCCGGCCCACTTGCGCAAGGTCAGCGTCTCGTGGAAGAAGGAGAAGCCGATGAGGGCCCCCATCAGGGGCGTGGTGGCGTTGAGGATGGCGGAGTAACCGGCGGGCAGCCAGAGCGCGGCGATGGCGTACATCAGGAAGGGCACGCCCGAGTTGATGATGCCGAGCACCATGGCGGACTTGAGCTTGCCCTGAAACTGCATGGGGGTGCGCAGCAGCAACAGCATGGCGGCGAGCCCGACCAGAGCGAAGAAGACCCGCAGGAAGGTGGTGTTGACCGAGCCGAAGGCGGGCGCGGCGATGCGCATGAACAGAAAGCTGGCGCCCCAGATGGCCGCCAGCACCAGCAGCCGCACGTAATCCGATGTTCTCATCTTCTCTCCCTGAATGAACCGCCCTGCTGCCCGAGGTGGCAAGGGGCCTTGCATCATGGCGGCAAGCTCCCTGGATGGCAACGGCATACCGCACTCCACTCTCTTCTGAGGGATGGCATTTTCACCGAGAGATCGCCGACAACCGCGCCCTGAGCTTCCTGGTGCCCGCCTACTCGGCCCGGAGCTGGATGCTGGACGGCCCTGGCAAGGTAGGGGTGGACGGCAAATACCTCAAATAAGGAAAACCTGTCACGGCGTGCAGCGAGTCGGCCTTGGGGCCGACTTTTTTATGGCGCCGAGACATGAAGCGGGGGATGAAGGCAGGTGCACCCAACCCAGGTCGTGCCGGGTGAGGCAAGCGCCTGGCCTCAGGGTGCACACTTTTGGTGCTCTTGCCCTGATATGGTGCACTTCCTTGTTGTTTGCCCTTGGGCCCAATCCCGCAGAAACATGCCAGACAGCCCCATGGCGCCCTCCTGATGGGCATCTTACATGCTGTAAAGTGACATTTTATCGGCATGATCAACCGAATAAACGAGTTAATCAGGAAGGACCACGACATGTTTTTGGGTTAATTGGGTAAACATGCTGATCTGGCACGGGAGTCGATCCCCGGATTGGTATGATCCATCTGTTTCTTGATGACTACTCGGAATTTAAATTCGATTTTTGATGGCATCTCGGACTCTTGTTTTGATTGGCGCTCTTTTTGCTGTGACTTGTCATGCCCATGATGGTGATGTCAGGGGCAGAGGGGCGCAAGGTCGGGGGCGGGTGCCAGCAGGGTGAATGCGCCGCTGCCATCCGTGCCGGAACGGCCTGGTTTTCGGGCAAGGGACGCCACAATCAATTCGTGTTAAGGAGTCATATGGAAGGTGAAATGACCATGCAGCCACTCTCTGCGGACAAGGGGTTGGCCCACACCCTCAAGGACGACGTCTACGGCATGATCCTCGGCGT
This sequence comes from Aeromonas sp. S16(2024), assembly GCF_041403065.1. Classification (NCBI taxonomy): domain Bacteria; kingdom Pseudomonadati; phylum Pseudomonadota; class Gammaproteobacteria; order Aeromonadales; family Aeromonadaceae; genus Aeromonas; species Aeromonas sp. S16(2024). Next base: position 43,511 of record NZ_JBGLQX010000026.1, read on the forward strand.
CATGTTTATCGCAGTCGGCCTCAATCTGCTCAAGTGCGCCGGTATGATCACCGGCGGCATCGCGGGCATAGCCCTGCTGCTCGCCCATGTCAGCAGCCTGCCCATAGGGGTGCTCTTCTTCCTGGCCAACCTGCCCTTCCTGGTGTTTGGCTATGTCACCATGGGGCGGGCCTTCATGGTCAAGACGCTGATCGTCAACATCGCCCTCTCGGCCGCCACCCAGGCGGTGCCGCTGCTGTTGACGGTGAGCTATGTCCACCCCCTGTTCTCGGCCCTGGTGGGGGGGACCTTCCTCGGCATGGGTGTCTTGTCCCTGGCCCGCCACAACGCCTCGGTGGGGGGGGTAGGCGTGGTGACGCTCTGGCTGCAAAGGCGCACCGGCATCAACGCAGGAAAGAGCCAGATGGTGCTGGATGTGCTGGTGTTTGCGCTCTCCCTGCTCACCCTGCCGCTCTCCCTGCTGCTCTGGTCCACCTTGAGTGCGCTCGCCATGAACGCCATGCTGATGAACTGGCACAAACCCGGTCGCTACCAGGGGGGCTGAGTGGCCGCTCCGAGAGGGGCGCGGGGGAGGGGAATTGTTAAAAAGTGACCCGAGGGGCGCCTGACGGGCATGTGGCTGCCAACGTCAAAAAAGATCATCTTGTCGCGAAAAAAGGCATGGTTACGCCTGAATTTATTGGTTTTTTGCCCCGTTGGCGGCGTTAAACCGGGCTACACCATAAAAAATTCAAAAAACTTCTTTACCAGTGACCAATGCATGAGTAAAATTTGTCGGCAATATTTTACACCCCCACTCCTCAACGGTGAGATATTGCCATGCTCAGGATTGCCAAAGAAGCGCTGACCTTCGACGATGTACTGTTGGTTCCAGCACACTCCACTGTTCTTCCGAATACCGCCGACCTGCGTACCAAGCTCACGTCTGCTATCTCCCTGAATATCCCGATGATTTCCGCTGCCATGGACACAGTGACCGAAGCCCGTCTGGCTATCGCACTGGCCCAGGAAGGCGGTATCGGCTTCATTCACAAGAACATGTCCATCGAGCAGCAGGCTGCCGAAGTGCGCAAGGTCAAGAAGTACGAGAGCGGCGTGGTCTCCGACCCCGTCACCGTACGCCCTGACATGACCATTGCCCAGGTCAAGGAGCTGAGCCACAAGAACGGTTTCGCCGGTTATCCTGTGGTGACCGAGGGTAACCTGCTGGTCGGTATCATCACCGGCCGTGACGTGCGCTTCGTGATCGATCTCTCCCAGACCGTTGAACAGATCATGACCCAGAAGGATCGTCTGGTGACCGTGCGTGAAGGGGCTCCTCGCGAAGAGGTGGTTGCCCTGATGCAGAAGCACCGTATCGAGAAGGTGCTGGTGGTCAACGCCGATTTCAAACTCAAGGGCATGATCACCGTCAAAGACTTCCAGAAAGCCGAGCGCAAGCCGAACGCCTGTAAAGACGAGCGCGGCCGTCTGCGCGTGGGTGCAGCCGTCGGTGCCGGTGCCGGTAACGAAGAGCGCGTCGCCGCCCTGGTGGAAGCCGGTGTGGACGTGCTGCTGATTGACTCCTCCCATGGCCACTCCCAAGGCGTGCTGGATCGCATCAAGGCGACCCGCGACGCCTATCCTGAGCTGCAAATCATCGGTGGCAACGTGGCGACCGCCGCGGGCGCCAAGGCGCTGGTCGCCGCCGGCGTCAATGCCGTCAAGGTCGGCATTGGCCCGGGCTCCATCTGTACTACCCGCATCGTGACCGGTGTCGGCGTGCCCCAGATCACCGCCATCTCCGACGCCGTCGACGCCCTGGAAGGCACCGGCGTGCCCGTGATTGCCGATGGCGGCATCCGCTTCTCCGGCGACGTGGCCAAGGCCATCGCCGCAGGCGCCAGCTGCGTCATGGTGGGCTCCATGTTTGCCGGTACCGAAGAGGCACCGGGCGAGATCGAGCTCTATCAGGGTCGCTCCTTCAAGTCCTACCGCGGCATGGGGTCCCTCGGCGCCATGTCCAAGGGCTCCAGTGATCGCTACTTCCAGACCGACAACGCCGCCGACAAGCTGGTACCGGAAGGTATCGAAGGTCGCGTGCCGTACAAGGGCCGCCTGAAAGAGATCATCCACCAGCAGATGGGCGGCCTGCGCTCTTCCATGGGCTTGACCGGCTGCGCCACCATAGACGACATGCGCACCAAGGCCGAGTTCGTGCGCATCTCGGGCGCCGGGATGAAAGAGTCCCACGTCCACGACGTGACCATCACCAAAGAAGCCCCCAACTACCGGATGGGCTGATAAAACGGGGCCCTGCGCCCCGTTTTTCCACCATTTTTTTATCCCGTGCTTTTTGTGACAACATCAGCCTGATGCAGGAATAAAATGACTAAAGATATCCACGCCCACCGTATCCTCATCCTGGATTTCGGTTCCCAGTACACCCAGCTCATTGCCCGTCGTGTCCGTGAAATCGGCGTCTACTGCGAGCTGTGGGCCTGGGACGTAACCGAAGAGCAGATCCGCGAATTCAATCCGAGCGGCATCATCCTCTCCGGCGGCCCGGAATCCGTGACCGAGGCGGGCAGCCCGCGCGCCCCCGAGTATGTCTTCAACGCCGGCGTGCCGGTATTTGGCATCTGCTACGGCATGCAGACCATGGCCGAGCAGCTCGGCGGCAAGGTGCAATCCTCCACCTTACGTGAATTCGGTTATGCCCAGGTCGAAGTGCTGGGCCACTCCGGCAAGACCAGCGCCCTCTTGCGCAACATCGAAGACGCCATTGCAGAGAACGGCCACGCCCTGCTGGACGTCTGGATGAGCCACGGCGACAAGGTCACCGAGATCCCGGCCGGCTTCACCACCATAGCCCAGACCGCGACCTGCCCCCATGCGGCCATGGCCGATGAGGCCCGTCGCTTCTACGGCGTGCAGTTCCACCCGGAAGTGACCCACACCCGTCAGGGTGCCCGCATGCTGGAGCACTTCGTGAAAGAGATCTGCGGCTGCGAATGCCTCTGGACCCCGGCCACCATCATCGACGACGCCGTCGCCCGCATCCGCGAGCAGGTGGGTGACGACGAAGTGATCCTGGGCCTCTCCGGTGGCGTGGACTCCTCCGTGGTCGCCATGCTGGTGCATCGCGCCATCGGTGAGCGCCTGACCTGCGTCTTCGTCGACAACGGCCTGCTGCGCCTGAACGAAGGCACCCAGGTCATGGAGATGTTCGGCGATCACTTCGGCCTCAAGATCATCAAGGTCGATGCCGAAGAGCGCTTCCTCTCTGCCCTGGCGGGTATCGACGAGCCGGAAGCCAAGCGCAAGACCATAGGCCGCGTCTTCGTGGAAGTGTTTGACGACGAAGCGAAAAAACTGAAAAACGCCCGCTGGCTGGCCCAGGGCACCATCTACCCGGACGTCATCGAGTCCGCTGCCAGCAAGACCGGCAAGGCCCACGTCATCAAGTCTCACCACAACGTCGGCGGCCTGCCGGAAGAGATGAAGATGGGTCTGGTGGAGCCGCTGCGCGAGCTGTTCAAGGACGAAGTGCGCCGTGTCGGCCTCGAACTCGGCCTGCCCTACGACATGCTCTACCGTCACCCCTTCCCGGGTCCGGGTCTGGGTGTGCGGGTGCTCGGCGAAGTGAAGAAAGAGTACTGCGATCTGCTGCGCAAGGCTGACGCCATCTTCATCGAAGAGCTGCGCAAGGCCGACCTCTACAACCAGGTCAGCCAGGCGTTCGCCGTCTTCCTGCCAGTGCGCTCCGTCGGCGTCATGGGCGATGGCCGCAAGTACGACTGGGTCATTGCCCTGCGCGCAGTCGAGACCATCGACTTCATGACAGCCCACTGGGCCCACCTGCCGTACGACTTCCTCGGCCACGTGTCGAATCGCATCATCAACGAGATCAACGGCATCTCCCGCGTGGTGTACGACGTCTCCGGCAAGCCGCCCGCAACCATCGAATGGGAATAAGCGCTCACCGCTTTCCTTGCCGATAATGCAAAACTGTCAAAAAGACGCCCTTGAGGCGTCTTTTCTGTTTCCAATCGTTTGCGCCACATATCTTCTTTTTCTGATCTATCCCGCACCGCCTTGCCCCTCTCCAATCTGAATGGGGAGGTGATGGCGTCACTGCGCTGCATATTCATGCCAATGGCACTGATATGGTCGCAAGACAAACCGGGTAGCAGAGGAGAGTGAATGCAGGGCGCTGGCGAGGGGGTAGAAAGAGCAGGAGCAGAGCCCGCGGCCACCCGCACAAGCCGCTGGCAGAGGCGCAGGCCGTGTTCAATCAGATTGTTGTGGTTCAGATCGCCAAATCGCCGGATGGGGATGGCCATATCACCTCTATTACCCCGATCTGATTGGGTTGCGGGGCGAGGAGGTGAGGGGGAATTGCCCCCAATCTGTTTGCTCCAAATCCTGAAAATAAGAAAGACGCCTGAGGGCGTCTTTCTTACGTCATTTTCGGAAATATTTCCCTCAAAGTTCAAGGCCTTGATACTGTTGCCGACTAACAGAATACATAGCTTACCCATTGATTTATTCTATCTGAGATGTTGGACGACCTAATTCTGGTTGTTGGGGTGGTAAAGAATCTAATAACCAATCTTCAATATAATGGAAAGGAACTGGGTAACGGAAGCAACGGCAAGCTGTTAGTAACAATGGTGCTTTATTTTTAGTCACAGCGTACATTTTTCTAAAAGAATCAGCATGCTTACACTCTTGTGCTATATGCTTTAGTGCTGTATTTCCATTCGTTGGAAAGTTAGTTGATGCAGACCCATGTGTATCAATATTCGAGCACATACGTTGCTCACTGTATTGGTTTGGATACCAATACTGTAGCGTGCAATGCTTTAATTCATCAGTGGTAAACTGTTCCAGCTCTTTACTTATTGAGTTTAATTTATACAGAGCACTAAATACGCTTAGTAATGGATATAAAATACTAGCTTCCGTAGCTTTTTTCTTATAGGCCTGATCAGACTTATCTTTTTTTCTGTGTTCAAGAAGTTTGTCATAAGAGTTATATATTATTGGGTACATACCATTACTCTTAAAAGAGAATATGCACCAGCGAACAATCTCTGACAGCCAACTTTGCACAAACTCATCATGTGCGGAGTTGTTTGAAAGCAATGTTAAAGCTAGGCCTATATCAATAGCTTGTGAGTCTTTATATGGTGATAGTAGTATAGGATTGTTAATAATTAATAGTTTAATTGACTCTGTTATTTCTTGAAGACGAGAGCGTAATTTTTTCTGTTCTTCACTATCTCCCTCGATTGATGGTGTTTTTTCATAACTTTTGGATAGTGAGTCTAGAACCCATAGGCCTTTGACAGATAAACGCCCTAACACATCAAACAGTTGAATGTTCACATCAATCGAACAAGGTGACTGCACTGCATGGGAGAGTGCATATTTAAACTCAACATTTGGAATTAAACAACGATCTACATAACAATTAGTGATCTGTTGATAGGTATCTAACATACTATCAAATGCCGTTGAGACTTTATTCCTTCCAGTATAATAATCCTTAGCTTTATCCCAAGATAAGAGTAATGCTCGCTCCGACGAGATATATGCAGCTTCCAAGTTTTCACTATCTCGACACCATGAGAAAAGAACCCATAAGCAAGTGTTTATTCGTATGATGCATGATACTGTCGAATCTGCATCAACCGCGTTTAAAAGAATACTATCAAGCAACTTTGAGAAGTGCTTGTTCGAACTATCCGGTTCTTCAAGTAATGCTAGAGACTTCCTCAATAATGCTTGGTTAGCACTCGGTAAAAGCTCTTCTTTTAGTAAGTAGCTTTGTATTAATTCTGAGAGTTTATCACCATTCCATTCTTCAAAAGAAATATTGCTTTGAGTATTTCTTTTTTCATAACCAGATACCTCTTGCCTAATACCTGAGTTGACATCACCACCAAAGCACAAGCAAATTACTATTTTTTTATCTCTATGTTGAGGTGGTATACGACTAGGTATAAATGAGTCTTGAATTTCATCTAATGAAGGCCTCAGAGCTTGATCTGTATTCCCATTCCAAGTTTCACGAGTGAGGTTGCCTGATTTGACTGAGTATAAATATACCTTTTCTTCATCATGGTTTATTCGTCCTACAGCAGCAATGTCGACTCCATACTCTTTAACTCCACGTGTTGGAGAAATGAAAACATTTAGCCCCATACTGCTCAGTAAATCTGGTAGCACAGCATCTAATTCAGCCCGTTCTTTTAATGAAGCTAAATATTGCTTAAGAATTAATTTCATTTTTCATTCTCTCACAACGGAAAACTCGTAAAGAATAATCCAAGGATTCAGGATCTAAAATATTTAATGTTGGCATCTCAGCCGAATGGGAGAAGGAATGCATTTGCATTTCCTGTCGTGAAGACTGCCCGTCCATTTGATGAATATAATAAATTGAACTGTTGCCATATAGTAACCTTTGCGTCGTCGCAACCATCCTAACAAAAGAATGCTCTGATGCTTCCTCTTGGGCTTTCTGCATGTCTTTATAAAAGTCCTTCCAATAGGAATTTATATTATCGCTAGGAGCTGTTAGCTCCTTCAATTTAGATGCTTTTGATATATTGGAATGATGAATTTCAAGCTTATCAAGTAAGCACTGACATATATACTCTTGATCACCTTTATCTATGTATGCTTGGAAGAGATTTTTAAGGTCACCCGGGTAACTTAAAAGTAAAGGGTTGTATAAAATTTGTTCTAGTTTTTCACGTGTAGCTTTCGAAGCTGCCTCGAAAATGGATAGTATGAAACTTGCGGTTGCTATAGGTCTTGTAAACAGCCAACCGACAGCCTTACGACTAGCAAATATTTTCTTCTCTTCATTGTCTAGCAGAGTCATGTCTGCATGTAGCTCAATGTCCTTGCCTGTGACATCATGGAGTAAAATTGAAATATTGTGGCAAAGAGATTCTTCTCCATACAAGAACCACTTTGTAATGATATGGTTGCGAAATTTTGTATATTTACCTAATAATTCGTTGGAAAAATAGCTCAGCGATTGAAGATCTACACCGCATGATAAAATCGACTCCAATAGCTCTATAGAAATGCTATAAGACTCTTTATTTACCAAGTTAACCAATAAATAGTCAACATCATTTATTATATGCCTGTGTTCTGGGGGTATTTTGTATAGTTGTTTAATTAGTAGTTTTTGAATACTGTCAGGGATATTTATTGATTGGAAGGCAATAGTGTTGGAAATTGCATATAGAATATTTGGTGATGCTCCGTCAACAAACGAAGCTAACAGCCTCTGTATATGTGGCCAATATGATGGAAAAATGTGTCCAAAGTGAAGTATTGACCTTAATATTGATGCTCGACAGGTATCGTCATGCTCATTGATAGCACTACTATTTATTATGTCCCAGATAATGCTAGCCTGGTTCTCCGTGATGCTTAATCTTCCTAGTACATTATATGCCTGATTCCTTACCACTTCATTACTGTTAGCAATCAAACTTTTTACAACCTGTATAGATTCAGCTATCTGCCCTGAGTCATAAGCCATAATCGCGTAAAAAATAAAAGGGCTATAAGAATCAATTTTAGTTTGTTTTAGGATGAAATCTACGCTATCTCTGGGGCGGCTATTATTCACGCGACAAAAACATCCAAATGCCCCGTAGACTATATGGCCACCAGCCAATTCTGTTAGCTTGATTAAGCAATGCAAAACATCTTCAACTTTTGCATCTAGTGAAGGTAGTGTAGTTTCAACCACACGCATAATGGCATAAAAATTGTTTTTGTAAGATGTATCATTAACTGCTTCTAATATTTTTAAGAAGTCGATTTCACCTGTATTGTGAAGTTCAGACAGAGCCTCTGTCAAAAATATACCGTCTGATTTTATTTGTTGTCTGTATAATTCGTTTATCAGAGTAAGTAGGTTTTCTACATTTCCTCTTGCATTTAGCAATGTACATCTGGTTTCTTCTAACGACATTATACCCAGGGCGGGATCGCACTTTGTTAATGAAATTTGAACAGGCATATCGTCTGTGATCTAATCGCGTCTCCATGCAGGAGGCACGCGCTATGACGTTGATTGAACACCTTACCCTTGTCGAAGAAACTCGCTCTGAGATCAATCGTAAACATAACC
>NZ_JBGLQX010000027.1:0-50781 GCF_041403065.1 Aeromonas sp. S16(2024)
AAAGCGTCGATGGACATGAAATGGTTCCCGAAAAGGGAGCATAAGATCATAACCCGCGACATCGGTCAAATCATGTAAATGTGCTCAATAAACGTTCGCGATCTCGCCCTGGTGTGTAACCTGATGAAGGAAGCCGGGCTGGCATCCAAACAGCCGGGCGCACACCGTTATAAGGTGGCGCAGTCTGAACGACCGGACATTCCCAATCTGCTGGCCCGCGAATTTGATGTTCCGCAACCCAATCAGGTGTGGTGTGGCGATATCACCTACGTCTGGGTAGGTGGCCGTTGGCATTACCTGGCTGCAGTGCTCGACCTCCATACTCGCCGAGTCGTGGGCTGGGCGCGTGGGCTGGGCGATGTCTGACAAACCTGATGCAGAATTGGCAATCAAAGCGCTCGAGATGGCCTATCAGCAACGAGGTTGCCCATCTGGCGTGCTGTTTCACTCTGACCAGGGTAGCCAATACGGCAGCCGGGCATTTCGGCAACGGCTGTGGCGCTATCGCATGACCCAGAGCATGAGTCGTCGTGGTAACTGCTGGGATAACGCCCCGATGGAGCGGTTGTTCAGGAGCTTGAAGACGGAGTGGCTACCGGCCACGGGGTACATGAACCTGCGGGAAGCAAAACGGGATATCAGTTACTACCTGATGGATTACTACAACTGGCGGCGTCCACATCAACACAATGACGGGATGCCGCCAGCAAAAGCCGAGGATCGGCCTAACCAAGTGTCCGGATTTAGTTGACCACTACAGGGCAATGCTTCGATGGCGGGCGAAGTGTCGGCCCTCAGCTGCCCATGCTAGTCTCGGCAAAACGGCGGGCGAAGTGTCAGACCTCAGCTGCCCATGCTGACCACGGCAAAACGGCGCCCGAAGGCGCCGCTTTTTCTGCATCGGATCGCAAGGGATACCGATCAGCCGGTATAGGCAGGCAGCAGCCCCGCCATGTTGAGCAGGTGGAAGGCGGCGGTCAGCACCCCGAACAGGATCACCAGCCCTATCATCAGGATACCGCCGGGAGCGCGGAAGCCCGCGCTGCCATCGGGCGCCGCCTTGCGCACCTTCCAGGCCAGCAGCGGCGGTATGATGCAGGTCCACAGGGTGGCCACTGCGCCCGCATAACCGATGGCCATCAGGAAGCCGAACGGGAACAGCAGGGAGAGCACCAGAGGCGGCAGGAAGGTGACGCCCCAGGACTTGGCACGACCGCCCCGGCAGTTGTCGAACTTGAACAGATCCGCCAGATAGTCGAACACCCCCAGACCCACCCCGATGAAGGAGGAGAGAATGGCCGCCATGGAGAAGGCGTTGAGGGCATTGGCCACCGCCTTGGATTCGATCACCGAGCCCAGGGCCTTGAGCAGGGCATCCACGTTGCCCCCTTGCTCGATCACCGGGCCGAACTCGCTGCGGGGCAGGTTGCCGAACACGCTCGCCAGCCAGATGAGGTAGAAGGTGAGGGCGATGACGGTCCCCCCCAGGATGGCACGGCTGGCGCGGCGCTCCTCGCCGTAGTAGGCCCGCATGGACGACACCGAGTGGTGATAGCCGAAGGAGGTGAGCGCCACCGGCAGCATCACCAGGGCATAGGGGGCATAGTGGGTCTCGCTGCCGACCCGATCGAGCAGCAGGTCAAGGCGAATGTTCATCGACAGGCCAGAGATGCCGAAGACAAAGCTCAGCCCCATCAGGATCACCAGCAGCACGGAGATGCGGTCCACCGCCCGGGTGGAGTGCCACACCAGCAGGGAGAAGGCCAGGGTAAACAGGATAGAGCTCAGCTGGCTACCCATCCCCGTCATGCCGTCTATGATGAGACCGGCCGAGGTGATGTAGGCGTAGAGCAAAATGCCGCCGACGAAGTAGACGCTCAGGTTGTTGAGGGCATTGACCTTCTCCCCCAGCAGATCCCGGGTCACGGTATCGAAGGAGACACGCAGCGGGTAACCCTTGTAGGATTCCAGCAGCATCCAGCCGGAGACCGTCATCACCACCATGGTCAGCGCCACCGCGAGCATGGACCAGAGGCTCCAAGCACCCGCGCCCGCACTCGGCAGTCCCAACATACCGGCTCCCACACAGACGCCGGCAATGATGCATGCCCCGCCCACCAACGATGGTTTATGTTCCATTTACTTCCCCAAAGACGATTGTTGATCTGGTCGCGACCGCGGACCGTTGCATCTGCTACGCCGGTTGTCATCGTAAGATCGCGCTCATCTGTGCTATCGGTGCCCAGCCGCTTGCTGCTGCATCGGCGGCAGAAGCTGTGCTATCGGCGCCTTGGCCGCTTGCTGCTGCATCGGCGGCAGAAGCTGTGCTATCGACGCCCTGGCCGCTTGCTGCTGCATCGACGGCAGAAGCTGTGCTATCGGCGCCTTGACCGCTTGCTTCTGCGTCAGCGAGGCAAGACGTGGCTGAGGCTAGCTACCGATCCCAAAATGGCAGCAGGGCAGCCATGTTGGGGGTGTGACTTTACCCTGCATGCCTTCAGGTATCAAATCCGGAGGGAAAATGGGGTGATATCCGGCCGTTAGCACCAAGTTTTGGGCTGTTCAGGCGCCAGACACCAGATGGGGCGCCCGCAGGCGCCCCATGTCGGCTTGCAGGAGGGTTGAGGTTATCCGGTATAGATGGGCAGCATGCCCGCCATGGCCATCAGGTGAAAGGCCGCCGTCAGCACCCCGAACAGGATGACGGCCACCACCATGGGCTGGCCGCCGGGGGCCTTGAAGCCGCCCCCTTGTGGCGCCAGCTCCCGGGATTTTTTCGCCAGCAGGGCGGGGATGATGCAGGCCCAGACGGTCGCAGCCGCCCCGGCATAGCCGATGGCCACCACGAAGCCGAAGGGGAACAACAAGGAGAACACCAGGGGCGGCAGGAAGGTGACGCCCCAGGACTTGGCACGGCCCTGGCGGCTGTTGTCGAACTTGAACAGATCCGCCAGATAGTCGAACACCCCGAGCCCGACCCCGATGAAGGAGGAGAGGATGGCCGCCATGGAGAAGAGGTTGATGGCGTTGGATACCCGCTTGGACTCGATCACCGAGGCCAGCGCCCCGAGCAGCACATCGACGTCGCCCCCCTTGGCGATGACGGGGCCGAAGGCGCTGCGAGGCAGGTTGCCGAAGATGCTCAGCAGCCACAGCAGGTAGAGCGCCAGCGCGATCAGGGTGCCCCCCAGGATCGCCTGCTTGGCCTTCTGCTCCTCGCCGTAATAGGCCCGCATCGACGCCACCGAGTGATGGTAGCCGAAGGAGGTGAGCGCCACCGGCAGCATGGCCAGGGCATAGGGTGCCTGACCCAGCTCCTCGGTGAGGGAGTGGAACAACATGGTCGCGTCTATGTTGGCGGCAAGGCCAGATACCCCGAACACGAAGCTCAGCACCATAAAGGCGATCAAGACGACCGAAATCCGATCCACCGCCCGGGTCGAATGCCAGACGAAGCAGGAGAACACCAGCACGAACAGCACCGAGGCCAGCTGGCTATTGATGCCGAGCAGGCTGCTCAGGATCAGACCCGAGGAGGTGATATAGGCGTACAACAGAATGCCGCCGACGAAATAGACGGTCAGGTTGTTGAAGACATTTATCTTGTGACCGAGCAGATCCTTGGTCACCGAATTAAAGGAGGCGGTCAATTCATAGGGTTTGAAGGCTTCCAGCAACATCCAGCCGGAGACCGTCATGACGACCATGGTGAGAATAATGGCCAGCGAGGACCAGCTGGTCCAGGCGCCCGCCCCCGCACTCGGCAACCCCAACATGCCGGCGCCGACACAGACGCTGGCAATGATGCAGGCCCCTCCCGTCACGGATGGTTTCGATGTCATGTGTTGTCACTCCCGAAATTTCACAGAGCTGTGAAAAAAAGGGGCACCTGATTAAGTGCCCCTGACTCGTTATGCTTCTATTAATTTTTCACTCTTCTTGCTGACCGCCTGACCCTGAGGCTCGACCTCCTTCAATCTGGCGGTGAAGTGGCGCAGCACCGCCGGCTCATAGATAAAGTCGAGCCCCTTCACGTTCCTGGCGTTCTTCTTCACCTCGCCGAAGGCCTCGATGACAAAGTCCATGTGGGTCTGGGTATAAGTGGCGCGCGGTATGGTGAGGCGCAGCAGCTCCGCCGGGCAGGGGTGCTGCTTGCCGGTGGCGGGATCCCGCCCCAGCAGCAATGAGCCTATCTCCACCGCCCGAATGCCGGCCACCTTGTAGAGCTCGCACGCCAGGGCGTGGGCCGGGAACTGATCCGCCGGGATGTGGGGCAGCAGCTTGCCCGCATCCACGAAGGCCGCGTGGCCCCCCGCCTGCTGGCACACCACGCCTATGGCCTCCAGGCCGTCCACCAGGTACTGCACCTGGCCGATGCGATAGGCCAGCCAGTCCTGGCGCATGCCGTCCCGCAGCCCCACCGCGAGCCGCTCCATGGCGCCCCCCTCCAGGCCGCCGTAGGTCGGGAAGCCCTCCTGCACCACGCAGAGGGTGCGGCACTCTGTGTAGACGTCCAGCATGCTGTCGTCCTTGAAGCAGAGCAGGCCCCCCATCTGCACCATGGCATCCTTCTTCGCCGACATGGCGAGGCCGTCGGCGTACTTGTAGGACTCCTTGGTGATCGCCTCTATGGACCAGTTCGCGTAGCCGGGCTCGCGCTGCTGAATGAAGTAGGCGTTCTCGGCGAAGCGGGCCGAATCCATGATGACGGGGATGTCGTATTTCCTGGCGATCTCGTAGACCGCCTTCAGGTTCGCGATGGAGACCGGCTGACCCCCGGCGGAGTTGCAGGTGATGGTGCTGACGATGTAGGGCACGTTGGCCGGGCCCGCCTCCAGGATGGCCTCCTCCAGCTTGGCCAGATCGAAGTTGCCCTTGAAGTCGGCGGTGACAGAGGTGTCGAACGCCTCCTTGGTGTAGACGTTCTTCGCCACGCAGCAGTTGATCTGGGTGTGACCCTGGGTGGTGTCGAAGAAGTAGTTGGAGAGCGCCACCATCTTCTTGCGATCCAGCCCCTTCTCCTGTTCCCGCTTCTTGATGAGCACAGGGATGTAGATCTGCTCGGCACCGCGCCCCTGGTGGGTGGGGATGGTCAGCGAATAGCCGAAGATCTCCTGCACCGCCTTCTGCAAGGCGTAGTAGCTGCGGCTGCCGCTGTAGGCCTCGTCGCCGCGCAGCATGGCGGCCTGCATGTCCTGAGTGATGGCGCCGGTGCCGCTGTCGGTCAGCAGGTCGATGAAGACGTCTTCGCTGTCCAGCAGGAAGGGGTTCATACCCGCCCTTATGATGGCCTCCTCCCGGTAGGCGCGGGTGGTGCGCTTGACCGGCTCGATGACACGAATGCGGAACGGTTCGGGAAGATGCTTGAAGTTTTCCATAATATAAACACCCCAGATTTAAATATTCAGAATGTGTCTCTTCCCCCGCCGAAAATAGAATATCCGGCAGGTGGGAAATATTGAGAATGGGTGCACGACATCGCCTCGCCGGAATAAACAGGCGAAGACGGGTGCAGCTATTTCAGTTCAGGAATGGAGGCGGGCTAATGGCATAGCAGACATGCCGCGCCGCCGCGGGGAATTACAGCGGGAAGAAGAACGCGATTTTATGGTCCAGGGTAAACCACTTGGGATAGCTGACCTTGATATTCATGTTGTTGCTCATCTGGTTGGAATTAACAACGCCAATTAACAGGGTCCATTATGGTGGGCCCTTGCATATGATCAATTCCAATATGAGCAAAGTGGGATGGCGCTAACAATTTGCCGGGGGAAAATTATACAGGTCGCCGTCGCAACGGGGTGGACACTGTCCCACCCCGACGCACACGGCGACTCAATGGCTCAACCAGGGCAGCCGTTGCAGCAACTCGTAGCGATCCGCCAGCGGTGTCTGGCTGACCCAGATATCCAGCAGGCCGTAGGAGAGCAGCGGCAGTATCAACAACAGCAGGCAGAGCATACCCAGCAGCCAGCGAGGAGTGATCCTCCGCGCCTTGCTGCCAAAGTGCAACGAATCGGCCCGCTTGGGGCAGGCGGCCACGCAGCTCAGGCAGCTGGTGCACTCGAGGCTCTGCACCGCGATCAGCTGGTGCACCTGGATGCGGGACGGGCAGGCCCGGCTGCACTTGTCGCAGTCGTGGCCCGCGCTTCGCAGGCAACGGGCCGGGTCACGGCGAATGCGCCATGGGGTCAGCAGGCCGAGCAGGGCCAGCCAGGCACCATAGGGACAGAGATAGCGGCAGAACCCCTGCCGGAAGCTGGCGGTGAGCAGCAGCACCCAGCCAAGGCAGAGGCCGGAGATCAGGGTCAGGTTGAAGAAGAAGGCCCCCATCTTCATGTCCGCCGCCTGATGGTAGGGGCTGGCGAGGTAGCCGGGCAGGGCGGCGGCGGGCACCGCCAGCAATATGATGAAGAGCAGGAAACCGAGCACCAGAAACTTCTGGGCCCGCAGCAGCCAATCCAGCCAGCGGGGCGGCACCCACTCCCCCGGCAACAGGCGAGTACGCAGTCGGTGCAGCCACTCCCCCACCAGCCCTAGCGGGCAGAACCAGGCACAGAACGCCCGCCCCAGCAGCAGGGCAGACAGGGAGAGCACCAGCACGGTGACGGTGGCCGCCGGATGGTGCGGATCCACCAGCCCCTGCCCGAGCCAGGCCCGCAGCCCGAGGCCGCCTGCGATGGGCAGGAAGCCGTCCACCACGTCAGGACGCACCAGCCAGGGGGTCTCCCCCTGCCCCAGCTGCCAGACATGCAGGCCGTACTGCAGCGTCACCAGTCCCCAGCAGAGCAGCAGAAGCTGGCGCGTGCGTGCACGCAGCCACTGGCTGTCGAGCGCCTCGAGGGCGGGCAGCGGCCACCGGTGGTGCCAGAAGGCGAGCATGGCAGCCACCAGCCCCTCGCCGAGCCAGAGCAGGCTGTCCGCCGCCAGCAACCAGAGCATGAGCAGCAGGCCGAGGGCGAGGCGCCACTGCCAGCCCGATCGCGCCTGCCACGCCAGCAGCACCAGATAGGCCAGGCCGGCGGCCATGGTCACGGCTTCGATCAGGCTCATGCATCTCCCTCATAGCACTCATGCGGATAAGGGGGCAGGATAACGAACATCTGAGTTGATTATTTTGATCTGCATGGGCAGAGGGGGACATTTGCGCCCAATGCCCCTCTCCATGGTTGAACCTTATGCCTTGCGGCTGTTGAACAGCGGCTGATCGGACTCTGCCTGCTCGGCCCAGAAGTGGATGTTGAAGCGGGCATCCTCCGACAGCTCGACCCTGTGCCAGTACTGGGGCGGGCTGGTGGCAAACTCCCCGGCCCGGATCACCAGACTCAGCTCCGGCTCCTCGGCCTGTTCGTCGGCAAAGCCGTGGTAGGTAACGGTGCCCTCCATCACGCAGAGCTGGCCGAACACCCCGGCTGCTGTGTTGTGATGGCTGAGCAGAGCCTGGGGCACGTTGTCACGAGTGAAGAAGGGGGTGGAGCGACGCACCACCCAGTGAGACGGTATCGGTTGCATGGACATATCAATTCTCCTCGCGTGGCCGGGTCAACCCGGCCTGACGTTATCAATGAATCAACGGGGCAGCTGGCGCAGCAGCGGGAAGGCGGCGCTCATCTGATCGCCCCCCACCACGAAGCCGCACAGCGCACCATCTTCCCCCCTAGCCTCGGCCACCATGCCCTGGCTGTTCCAGCGGCACTGCCAGGCGAGATCCTCGCCCTTGGTGCGGCCCGCCAGCTGCAAGGGATAACGCGGCGTCTTCACCTTCACCAGCATGGGCGGCTGGGTCAGCGGGGTTGGCGTGCCAAGCAGGGTGCGCGCCAGCGCATTGGCTCCCAGCACTATGGGTTGCAGAAAGGGGAGCAGCTGGCCCCGCCACTGGGCGCAATCACCCAGTGCGAAGATATGGGGATCGCTGGTCTGCAACATGTCGTCGACCAGGATGCCGCGCCCCACCGCGAGCCCGGCCCCCCGGGCCAGGGCCAGATTCGGCGTGAGGCCAATGGCGGCGATCACCAGATCCTGTTCGCTGACGCGGCAGTCGGTCAGTGTCACCCGCCAGCCATCGCCCGGCTGGGCGTCTATCCTGGCGAGACCTGTCCCGAATTGCAGGCTGACGCCCTGGCAGCGCAGCGCTTGTTGCAGCGGCTGGGTCAGGGCGGCGGGCAGCAGGGCGCTTAAGGGGCTCTCCGCCAGATCCACCAGCGTCACCTCTTTTCCTGCGCTCGCCATGTCCATCGCCAGCTCGCAGCCAATCAGTCCTGCCCCCAGCACCATGATGCGGCGGGCCTGCTGGATTGGCCCCTCGGCAGCGGCGTACTCCTGCTGGCTGTTGAGGGTCACCAGCTG
The DNA here is from genome assembly GCF_041403065.1 of Aeromonas sp. S16(2024). NCBI lineage: Bacteria > Pseudomonadati > Pseudomonadota > Gammaproteobacteria > Aeromonadales > Aeromonadaceae > Aeromonas > Aeromonas sp. S16(2024). The sequence continues at coordinate 8,347 of NZ_JBGLQX010000027.1, forward strand.
CTCACTGCCAGGCAGGTCGGGGCGGGCCGCGCTGGCGCCGGTGGCCAGCACCAGCTGACCATAGGCAAACTCCCCCTGCCCGGTCATCACAATACGACGAGCGGGATCGATGCCAAGCACGGGGCAATGGGGCACCAACGCGATGTGCTGCTGCTCGGCAAAGTCGCTGCCGCTCAGCCGGGTCATGGCCGCTGCGGTGCAACCTCGACTCACCACGTGGCTGAGATCCGGCTTGTTGTACTCGTCGCCGCTGTCGGCGGTGATGAGGCGGATGGGCTGCTCGGCGTCCAGCTTGCGCAGGCTCTTGACCAGTTGCTGGGCGGCGAAGCCGCTGCCGATCACCACGATTTCCCGGCTGATGCCGGCCTCACTCAGAGTTGCAGCCTTCATACACAGGCCTCCACCGCGCAGGGCTCGAATACCTCCTTGCCGATGCCGCAGCCGGGACAGAGGAAGCTTTCAGGTACCTGTGCCCAGGGGGTGCCCGGCGCCACCAGCTGATCCGGCTCGCCCTGGGCCGGGTCATAGACCCACTGGCAGACGGTGCAGAGCATGGGCTGATCATCGTCCTGCTCGCAGGTGGTCGGGGCCACGCCGCGAGATGCCGGGATCTCCATCGCACCAGAAAAAGCGGGGACACCCACCTCAACCACAACTCCTGCCTCAACTACCGGAGCCGCTGCGGCGCTAGTTGTGATGATCGGACGGGCCGCCTCAAGCGGGTGCAGCGCCCACTGGCGGGCAAGCTGGCGGCCGTGCTCGCGGCACAGGGCCAGCGCCGAGCCATCCGGCCGCCACTTGGCCTTGAGGGAGATGCTGATGTCGAAACCCGCATCCATCAGCCGGGTCTGGATCCGGTCAACGGCGCCGCCAGTCCAGCCGTAGCTGCCGAAGGCCGAGGCGCGCTTGTTGCGAAAGCGCAGGCCGGTGATCTCTTCGAGCATGCCCGCCACCTTGGGCATCATGACGTTGTTCATGGTGGAGGAGCCCACCAGCACTCCCTTGGAGCGGAACACCTGGGTCAGGATCTCGTTCTTGTCGTGGCGCGCCACGTTGTAGATCTTCACCGCCACCCCGGAGTCCACCTCGTGGATGCCCTGGGCGATGGCGTCCGCCATCATGCGGGTGTTGTTGGACATGGAGTCATAGAAGAGGGTGATGCGGTCTTCCTGATAGTGGTCGGCCCACTCCAGGTATTTCAGGATGATCCGGGTGGGGTCCTCGCGCCAGACGATGCCGTGGGAGGTAGCCACCATGCTCACCGGCAGGTTGAAGCCCAGCACCTCCTTGATCTTGGCGGTCACCAGCGGGCTGAAGGGGGTCAGTATGTTGGCGTAGTAGCGCTGGCACTGCTCCATCAGCTCGGTCTGATCCACCTCGTCGTTGAACAGGTGCTCGTCGCAGTAGTGCTGGCCGAAGGCGTCGTTGGAGAAGAGCACCGCATCCTCTGTCATATAGGTCATCATGCTGTCGGGCCAGTGCAGCATGGGGGTCTCGATAAATACCAGCTGCTTGCCGTTGCCGATGTCCAGGCTGTCACCGGTCTTGACCGGGTGGAAGTTCCACTCCGGGTGGTGATGATGGCCGGTGATGGAGTCGATGGCGTTGTGGGTGCAGTAGATGGGGGTGCCCGGGATGCGGGCCATCAGCTCGGTCAGGGCGCCGGCGTGATCCTCCTCGGCGTGGTTGATCACCACATAGTCGATGGCGGCGAGATCGATCTCGGCCGCCAGGTTCTGCACGAACTCCCGGCTGAACTTGTGATCGACGGTATCGATCAGCACGTTCTTCCCTTCTCGGATGAGGTAGCTGTTATAGCTGGTGCCCTTGTGAGTCTTGTACTCGGTGCCGTGGAAGTCGCGTACCTCCCAGTCCCGTTGGCCGACCCAGTGGATGTTGTTCTTGACGTGAATGCTCATCAGGCAGTTCCTCGAATGCAATAGTGGATGTTCGACTGAACCAGCTATTGCAGCGGACGTGCCAATGTGTAACTTGTTGTTTTTAATGGATACGCATATCTATCATTGTCATTTAGACAACCCCTCTTTATAGTCAAAATCACAAACACACTGTCATTTGGACAATTCTCGTGATCTCGACCGACAGCCTGGCGCGCATCGCCCTCGACCTGCAACTCGGCATCTCCCACCAGGACAGGTTCCACCGCCTGATCCAGAGCGTGCGCAGCCTGCTGCACTCGGACGCTTCTGCCCTGCTGCGCTACGAGGGGGGCCAGTTCATCCCGCTCGCCATCGACGGCCTGATGCAGGACGTGCTGGGGCGCCGCTTCGCCCTCAAGGATCATCCGCGCATGGAGGCCATAGCCCGGGCCGGCGACGTGGTGCGCTTCCCCGCCGACAGCCAGCTGCCCGACCCCTATGACGGCCTGATCCCGGATCACGACGACTTCAAGGTGCACGCCTGCGTCGGCCTGCCGCTCTTCTCGGATCAGACCCTGATCGGCGCGCTGACCATAGACGGTATGAACCCGACCCAGTTCGACGGCATCAGCGACGAGGAGCTGCGGCTGGTGGGGGCCCTGGCCGCCGCCGCCCTCAGCAACGCCCTGCTGCTGGAGCGGCTCGCCCGCCAGAGCAGCGAGCCGCTCGCCTCAGTCCCCCATGCCGAGGGCCAGCCGGAGATGATAGGCCACTCCCCCGCCATGGCCCGGCTGCGCCACGAGATAGAGGTGGTCGCCAACTCGGAGCTGAACGTGCTGATTTTGGGTGAGACGGGGGTCGGCAAGGAGCTGATCGCCAAGGCGGTGCATCAGGGTTCACCCCGCGCCAGCGCCCCCCTGGTCTATCTCAACTGCGCCGCCCTGCCGGAATCCGTGGCCGAGAGCGAGCTGTTCGGCCACGTGAAGGGGGCCTTCACCGGCGCCATCCACAACCGGGCGGGCAAATTCGAGCTGGCCGACAGGGGCACCCTCTTTCTCGACGAGATTGGCGAGCTCTCCCTGCCGCTACAGGCCAAGCTGCTGCGGGTGCTGCAATACGGAGATCTGCAGCGGATCGGCGACGACACCCCGCTCAAGGTGAACGTGCGCATCCTGGCGGCCACCAACCGGGATCTGAAGCAGGCGGTGGTCGAGGGGCAGTTCAGGGCCGATCTCTACCACCGGCTGAGCGTCTTCCCGATCCAGACCCCGGCACTGCGGGAACGCCCCGGCGACATTCCCCTGCTGGCCGGTTATTTTTGCGAACGCTGCCGGGTCAACCTGGGGCTGGAGCGGCTGCGCATCCTGCCCGGGGCACTGGCACTGCTCGAGGGTCACGACTGGCCGGGCAACGTGCGGGAACTGGAGCACGCCATCCACAGAGCCGCCGTGCTGGCCCGGGCCGAGCAGGGCAGCCAGTCCCCGGCCCTGGACGCCCATCACTTCAATCTGGGGGCGGCGGTATCGCTGCCTGCCGCCAGCACGGCCACCCCTGCCCCGCCCATCGCCACCGGCCTCGGCCTGCGCGCCGCCACCGACGCCTTCCAGCTCCAGCTGATAGAGCAGGCCCTGGCCGCCCATCAGGGCAACTGGGCCGCCACCGCCCGGGCGCTGGCGCTGGACGGCGGCAACCTGCACCGGCTCGCCAGACGGCTCGGCCTCAAGCCCTGAGGGACGACGCCGAGCCCCAAAAACAAAAACCCCCTCGCGAGGGAGGGGGTTTGGGGACAACCGAAGTGGCGATCAGCGCAGGGACTTGACCGAGCGACGGACGATCAGCTCAGGCTGGACCGTCATGGACTCGACTTCCAGCTCCTTGTTGCGGATCCGGCTCACCAGTTGCTGCACCGCCAGCAGGCCCAGTTCGGCCTTGGGGTGGCGTATGGTGGTGAGCGGCGGGCTGGAGAAGCGCGCCATCTCCACGTCGTCATAGCCGATCATGGAGATGTCGTCCGGCACCTTGACCCCGGCTTCCCAGGCGGCGCAGATGGCGCCGATCGCCATGGGATCGTCGAAGGCGAAGACAGCGGTCGGCCGCGGCGTCAGGGCCAGGATCCGCTGCATGGCATCGAAGCCGCTCTGGCTCTCGTAGTCCCCTTCGAAGATCTGCTCGTCCTTCAGGGTCAGGCCCTGCTCGGCCAGGGCGTCACGCACCCCGTCCAGTCGCTGCTGGGTGGTCGGCTTGTCGATCTGACCGGTGATGCAGACGATCTCGGTGTGACCCTGCTCCAGCAGATGACGCACGGCCATGCGCGCACCTATGCGGGCGTTGTCGTTGATCACGTTGGCAAAGTCACACTCGGTTCCCCAGTCCAGCACCACCTGAGGCACGTTCTTGTGGATGCGCAGCATGTCCCGCAGCGGGGTGTCGATATCGGTCCCCAGCACCAGCAAGCCGTCGACCCGCTTCTCCATCAGCATGCGCAGATAGTGCTGCTGACGGGGGGGCTGGTTCTCGGTGTTGCACAGGATCAGGCTGTAACCCTGTTCGAAGCAGTAGGCTTCCACCCCTTGCACCACTTCCGCGAAGAAGGGGTTGGCACTGGTGGTGACCAGCATGCCGATGGTCTTGGTCGAGTTGATCTTGAGGCTGCGCGCTACCGAATTGGGCGCGTAGTTGAGTTCTGCCACCGCCTCAAGCACTTTCTGGGTTGCATCTTCGCTGACCCGACGGGTGTGATTGAGTACATGTGAGACGGTGGAGATGGATACGCCTGCCCTGGAGGCGACATCCTTGATAGTGGCCATCTCTGTCTCCTGAATAACAAAGGCGGAACAGTAGCAGATTTCCCGAATAAAGGCTTGGTTTTAACGAGAGCTGCCAGCGAATTGTCAATCTTGGCTAATCTAGGCGGTCATTTCTTTTTGCGCAAACGGAATTTGGTCAAAATGAGAGCGGACGCAGAATGAAATATCGTCAGTTTTTTACTCTGAAAATTGTCACCGTGACAATTTGTTGTCAGTATGTTAATCAACATCTACGATATTAAACTCCAAAATTCAAACTTAAGCAGGGCATTCGTTTCATAAAAGCCCTACCCAACCCGTTCCGGTTAGTATCTTTAACATCTTGTTATTGCACGGTGAGGAATGATAGAACCTTATCTATTGCCGGGCTGGCGGGACACAGGCTCGGAATGACACACGGAAAATGAAACAATCCACTGATTAAGGGACGAATCAATGAATAACTTGAGCAAAATGGCAGTCAGGGCAGCGGTTTCTTTGGCTCTGTTTGGATCAGTCTCCATGGCCAATGCGGCCGATACCATCAAGATCGGCATCGCCGGTCCCCTGACCGGCCCGGTCGCCCAGTACGGTGACATGCAGTTCACCGGCGGCAAGATGGCGGTCGAGCAGATCAACAAGGCGGGCGGCATCAAGGGCAAACAGATCGAAGCCGTCATCTATGACGACGCCTGCGATCCCAAACAGGCCGTGGCCATCGCCAACAAGGTGATCAACGACGGCGTCAAGTTCGTGGTCGGCCACCTCTGCTCAGACAACACCCTGCCCGCCTCCGACATCTATGAAGATGAAGGCGTGCTGATGGTGACCCCTGCCTCCACCAACCCCAAGATCACCGAGCGTGGCTACCAGCTGACCATGCGCACCATTGGCCTGGACAGCGATCAGGGCCCGACCGCCGCCAAGTACATCATCGAGCAGGTCAAACCCCAGCGCGTGGCCGTCATCCACGACAAGAAGCAGTACGGTGAAGGCATCGCCTCCAGCGTCAAGGCAGCCCTGGACAAGGCCGGCGTCAAGGTAGTGGCCTTTGAAGGCATCACCGCCGGAGACAAGGACTTCTCCGCCCTGATCGCCAAGCTGCAGAAAGAGAACGTGGACTTCGTCTACTACGGCGGCTACCACCCGGAGCTGGGCCTGATCCTGCGCCAGGCGGGCGAGAAGGGCCTGAAGGCCAAGTTCATGGGTCCGGAAGGTGTGGGTAACAAGGACATCTCCGCCATCGGCGGCCCGGCCTCCGAAGGCCTGCTGGTCACCCTGCCGAACAAGTACGATCTGCTGCCTGCCAACGCCTCCATAGTGGAAGCGTTCAAGGCCAAGGGTCAGGACTCCTCAGGCCCCTTCGTCTGGACCACCTACGCGGCCATGCAGGCTCTGGCGGCCGGTATCGCCAAGGCAGGCGAGGATGATCCCGCTGCCGTGGCTGCGGCCATGAAGGCCGCACCGATCGACACCGTGATGGGCCCCCTGACCTGGGCACCGAACGGTGACCTCAAAGGCTTCGAATTCGGTGTCTTCCAGTGGCACGCCGACGGTACCTCCAGCCAAATCAAGTAATCTGCCGGTCGGGGTGACATGAGTCACCCCTCCTTTCTTTGCGGGCAAGTACAGGGAACGCAGTATGTCCGAACACCTTCTTTATCTGGTTCAGCAGTTGCTGAACGGGTTAACCATAGGCAGCACCTATGCGTTGATCGCCATCGGCTACACCATGGTCTACGGCATCATCGGCATGATCAACTTCGCCCACGGCGAGGTCTACATGATCGGCTCCTATGTCGCCTTCATGGTGATGGCCGGGCTCATGATGATGGGCATCGACAGCACAGTGCTGCTATTGGGCGGCGCCTTTCTGATCAGCATCCTCATCACGGGCAGCTATGGCTGGACCATAGAGCGGGTCGCCTATCGTCCGCTGCGGGGCGGCAATCGCCTCATCCCCCTCATCTCCGCCATCGGCATGTCGATCTTCTTGCAGAACATGATGCGGATGGCACAGGGCTCGCGCGACATCGCCATGCCCACCCTGATCTCCGGGGGTTGGACCCTGGGCGGTGAGGACGGCTTCCAGGCCAGCCTCTCCTACATGCAGCTCATCATCTTCGTGGTGACCTTCATCACCATGCTGGCGCTGACCCAGTTCATCAACCGCTCCCGCATGGGCCGCGCCTGTCGCGCCTGTTCGGAAGACATCAAGATGGCCAACCTGCTGGGCATAGACACCCATGTAGTCATCTCCATCACCTTCGTGCTGGGGGCCGCCCTGGCCGCCGTCGCGGGCGTGCTGCTCGGCATGTATTACGGCGTCATCAACCCCTACCTCGGCTTTATGGCCGGTCTCAAGGCGTTTACGGCAGCGGTATTGGGCGGCATCGGCAGCATTCCTGGCGCCGTGATCGGCGGCCTGCTGCTCGGCGTGGTCGAGGCGCTCACCGCCGGTTACCTCAGCACCGAGTACAAGGATGTGATGGCCTTCGCCCTGCTCATCTTCGTGTTGCTCTTTATGCCCACTGGCATCCTGGGTCGTCCGGAGGTCGAGAAGGTATGAAAAAACAATTTATCCATGCCTGCATCGCCAGCCTGATGCTGCTGGTGCTCTCCTTCTGGCTGCTCGGCTTCAAGCTGGAGACCGATGGCTCCCGCCTACTGGTGGTGAGCCGGCTCGATGTCTCCCTGGCCTGGTTGCTGGGGGGCGCCACCATCGTCTTCTGGTTCCAGATGCTGCGCGGCCAGATCAGTCGCCTGTTCCAGGCCTCCATCAGCGGCTTCTCCGTCGGCTTCACCAAGCTGGTGCTGCCGAGCCCGGAGGAGGCGCCCAAGCTCTATAACCTCACCGCCATCCTGGTGCTGTTGTTTGCAGTCAGCTGGCCCTTTATGGCGTCCCGCGGTGCCATCGATCTCGCCACCCTGGCCCTCATCTACATCATGCTGGGGCTGGGGCTGAACGTGGTGGTGGGCCTCGCCGGCCTGCTGGATCTCGGTTACGTCGGCTTCTACGCAGTCGGCGCCTACAGCTACGCCCTGCTCAACACCTACTTCGGCCTGAGCTTCTGGGAGTGTCTGCCCATCGCCGGCCTGATGGCGGCCACCTTCGGCTTCCTGCTCGGCTTCCCGGTGTTGCGGCTGAGGGGGGACTATCTGGCCATAGTCACCCTGGGCTTTGGCGAGATCATCCGCATCCTGCTCAACAACATGACCACCCTGACCGGCGGCCCGAACGGGATCTCCGGCATTCCCAAACCGACCCTGGGCGGCCTGGAGTTCAACCGCACCGTCAAGGACGGGGGCTTTGGCACCTTCCACGACTTCTTCGGCATCGCCTACAACGCCAACCACAAGGTGATCTTCCTCTACCTGATGGCGCTGGTGCTGGTGGTGGCGACCCTGTTCGTCATCAACCGTCTGCTGCGGATGCCGCTGGGCCGGGCCTGGGAGGCATTGCGGGAAGACGAGATCGCCTGCAAGTCGCTGGGGCTCAACCCCACCATCATCAAGCTGACCGCCTTCACCATAGGCGCCTGCTTCGCGGGCTTCGCCGGCAGCTTCTTCGCCTCGCGCCAGGGCTTCATCAGCCCGGAGTCCTTCGTCTTCATCGAGTCGGCCATCGTCCTTGCGATTGTGGTGCTGGGGGGCATGGGCTCCCAGATCGGGGTGGTGCTGGCGGCCATCGTCATGACGGTACTGCCGGAGCTGGCCCGTGAGTTCAACGAGTACCGCATGCTGATGTTCGGCCTCTTGATGGTGTTCATGATGATCTGGCGGCCGCAGGGACTGCTGCCCATGAGCCGACCCCATATGGAGCTGCGCAAATGAGCAAGCTGAACAATACCAACAACAAATTGCTCGACGTCTCTGACCTGTCTATGCGCTTCGGCGGCTTGCTGGCGGTCAACGGCGTCAAGCTGGATGTGGACAAGGGCGAGGTGATCTCCATCATAGGCCCCAACGGGGCGGGCAAGACCACCATCTTCAACTGCCTGACCGGTTTCTACCGTCCGACCGGCGGCACCATCCGCTACCGTGGCGAGGAGATCCAGGGACTGCCCGGCCACCTCATCGCCCGCAAGGGGATAGTGCGCACCTTCCAGCACGTGCGCCTGTTCAAGGAGATGACGGCGGTGGAGAACCTGCTGGTGGCCCAGCACAGGCATCTCAATACCGGCTTCATCGCCGGCCTGTTCAAGACCCCGGCCTTCCGCCGCGCCGAGAAAGAGGGGCTGGAGCAGTCCGCCTTCTGGCTGGAGAAGGTGGGCCTCAAGGATCTCGCCAACCGCCCCGCCGGCAACCTGGCCTATGGTCAGCAGCGTCGCCTCGAGATCGCCCGCTGCATGGCGACCCGGCCCGAGCTGCTGATGCTGGATGAGCCGGCCGCCGGCCTCAACCCGCACGAGACCGACGAGCTCAACGACCTCATCTCCAACCTGAGGGACGAGTTTGGGGTATCAGTGTTGTTGATAGAGCACGATATGAAGCTGGTGATGGAGATCTCCAATCGCATCTTCGTGGTGAATCAGGGCACCCCGCTGGCCCATGGCAAACCGGATGAGATCCGCAACAACCCGGCCGTGATCAAGGCCTATCTGGGCGAGTCATAGGGTCTGTTGACGTTTCGTCACGACCGCGACGGAGTCAGTTTTGACGCGAAACTAGGCGCGAGGCGCGAAGTTTGGTGATCCATATGAGCCGTCGAGTAACGACGTTACGCGAAAAAACGGACCCGTCCCTTCGGGTTGCGCGGCAAATGACGCCATGCGTTGTTGCGGGACTTGCCAAGGGAATAGCCATTGTCTGCGCCCCGCGTCTAGCCTGGCGTCATTTGACGCGGCAACGCGGCTTGCGCCGAAACATCAACAGACCCTAGGGAAGCAAGATGTTAGAACTTCGCAACGTATCGACCCACTACGGCAAGATCCAGGCGCTGCACGACGTCAGCGTCGAGATAAAAGAGGGGGAAATCGTCACCCTGATCGGCGCCAACGGCGCCGGCAAGACCACCTTGCTGATGACGCTGTGCGGCGAGCCCAAGCCCAGCAGCGGCAGCATCTGGTTCGAGGGGGAGCAGATAGACTCCCTCAGCACGGCCCGCATCATGCGCAAGGACATCGCAGTGGTGCCGGAAGGGCGCCGCATCTTCGCCCGCCTGACGGTGCAGGAGAACCTGCTGATGGGGGCCTTCTTCGTCGACAAGGCGGAGCAACCGGCCCTGCTGGATCAGGTGTTCACCCTGTTCCCCCGGCTGCACGAGCGGCTGGAGCAGCGAGCGGGCACCATGTCCGGCGGCGAACAGCAGATGCTGGCCATAGGCCGGGCCCTGATGAGCAAGCCGCGCCTGCTGCTGCTGGACGAACCCTCCCTGGGGCTGGCCCCCATCATCATCCAGCAGATCTTCGACACCATAGAGCAGCTGCGCCAGAAGGGGATGACCATCTTCCTGGTGGAGCAAAACGCCAACCAGGCGCTCAAGCTGGCGGATCGGGGCTATGTGCTGGAAAACGGCCGGGTGGTGCTGCAAGACACGGGGGCGGCCCTGCTCGCCAACCCGGCAGTGCGCCAGGCCTATCTCGGCGGCTGATCATGAGCAGGACAGAGGCAGGGCCGGACAGACACAGCTTCTGGCACGATCCTGCCCTGCCCTTCATCGAGGCGCGGGCGGTGCAGGATGGCCGCCACGTCTGCTACGACAAGCACAGCCACGCCCACTTCTCCATCGGCGCCATCACCGGCGGCCACAGTCACTACCTCAACCAGCGCAGCCTTCAGGAGGTCGGCCCGGGTTCCCTGGTGCTGATGAACCCGGAAGAGGTGCACGCCTGCAATCCCATCGCCGACCAGCCCTGGTCCTATCTGATGTTCTACCTCGATACCGACTGGCTGCGCAGCCAGCAGGAGGAGGCCGGTCTCGGCACCGAGTTCAGGCCCTTCGACATGACGGCGAGCCGGGATCCCCTGCTCTATCAGGGGCTGTGCCGACTCCACCGGCAACTGGTGGAGGCGCCCGATCCCCTGGCCCGCGAGGTGGCCTGCCACCTGTTCAGTCGCCAGTTGCTGGCCAGGCTCACCCCGGCCCGCTGGGACGATCGCCCGCCCCAACACCTGCAACGGGCCGCCGAGCTGATGCAGGACGACAGCGCCAGCCCCCTCAGCCTGTCACAGCTGAGCGCCGTGGCCGGCCCCACCTCCTCCCACTTCGTGCGTGCCTTCAGCCACCATTACGGCATGACCCCCCACGCCTACCTGCTCGATCAACGCATCCGCCACGCCCGCACCCTGCTCAAACAGGGGCAACCCCTGGCCGAGGTCGCCCTGGCCAGCGGCTTCGCGGATCAGGCGCACTTCCAGCGCCAGTTCAAGCGCCGGGTCGCCGCCACCCCGGGCCAGTACAGGACCCAGCTCGCCCGTCAGGCTGAACGCACCAGATAGGCGGCGCTGAGCAGCAACAAGAGCGCCATGGCCCGGTTGAACCAGCGCAGTCGGCGAGGCACGAGCAGCAGCCCCTGCATGCAACTGCCGGCATAGGCCCAGCAGGCGATGGAGCCGAGGCAAATCACCAGATAAATAGCGGTAAACAGGGCCATCTGCCCCACCCCGCCCGCGACGCCATAGGCCCCCATGCCCATACTGGCCGCCAGCCAGGCCTTGGGATTGAGCCACTGCATCAGGGCCCCGTACCAGAAGGCGGGGGGCGCCCCCTCGACCCGCTCCAGCTGCCCCCTGTCCACCAGCAGTTGCCAGGCCATGTAACAGAGAAAGAGCACGCCACCCCAGTGGATGGCACCCGCCGCGACCGGCCACCGGGAGAGGGCGCCGCCGAGGCCCAGCCCCATCAGCAGGAGCAGCAGGATGAAGCCGAGGGTCGCCCCCACCACGTGGCGCAGGCTGGCCGGGAAGCCGTAGCGGGCACCGGTGCCGAGGGCGACCAGGTTGACTGGCCCCGGGGAGATGGACATGGCCAGGGCAAACCCGGACATGGACAACAACAGACTGATTTCCATGGATGATGCTCACACAAAGGATTGAGCCAGCAGCCTATCCGGCCCGCCCGGGCCGATATTGAAGGAAATTGCGATCCGGCGGCACATGGCAAGGCACATTGCGGACTTAGCGCAAGCCACGGCTTGCGGTAAACTGGCCCTCAATCATCTATTTGCAGGACATCTCAATGGACCAGTTTGCCCATATCAGCGCCCAGGATGCCCACCAGAAGCTGGAGGCCGGTGAGGCCCGTCTCGTGGACATTCGCGATCCCCAATCCTTCGAGACGGCCCACGCGGTCGGCGCCTTCCACCTCACCAACGGTTCCCTGGTTCGCTTCATGAACGAGGTGGACTTCGATACCCCGGTGATCGTGATGTGCTATCACGGCAACAGCAGCCAGGGCGCCGCCCAGTATCTGCTGCAACAGGGTTATGACGCCGTCTACAGCCTGGACGGCGGCTTCGAGGCCTGGCGCAGGGAGTTCCCGATCCAGGCAGGCGACGCATGACAGGGACGGGCCACTCCTCCCCGGCCGGCATGATCCAGCTGCTGGTGCTGGGGGACGCCCGCATGGCCCAGGCGCTGGTGGATTACCTCGCCACCCTCGGCATCCCGTGCGAGCTGACCCAGTCCGAGCTCGGCGTCTCCGTCTGGCTGGCGGACGAGCGGCGCCTCGCCCAGGCCCAGCAGGAGGTGAAGCGCTTCCTGGCCGAGCCCAATCACCCCCGCTACATGGAGGCCTCCTGGCAGTCCGGCCGGGCGGATGCCCGCATCGACTACAGCAAGGGGATGACGGATCCGGTCACCGACTTCCTCCATCAGGCAGGCCCCCTGACCCTGGTGGTCATCATCGCCTGCCTGGCCATCTATGCCCTCGACGCCATCGGCCTGCCCATCTTCGACGAGCTGGCGTTCCACCCGACCCTGGCCCAGTTCACCGACTGGCAGGCCTGGCGCTACGTCACCCCGGCCTTTATCCACTTCTCGGTGCTGCACCTGGTGTTCAACCTGCTGTGGTGGTGGTATCTCGGCGGCCAGATCGAGCAGCGGCTCGGCAGTGGCAAGCTGTTTATCCTGCTCATCGTTGGAGCAGCATTACCCAATATCGCCGAGTTCTTCGTGAGCGGCCCGCGCTTTGGCGGCCTCTCCGGCGTGGTCTATGCCCTGCTCGGCTACAGCTGGCTGCGTGCCAGACTGCAGCCGGCCTGCGGCCTCACCATGCCACCGGCCCTGATGGGCTTCATGCTGATCTGGCTGGTGCTCGGCTTCTTCGACATGCTCGGCACCCCCACCGCCAACATGGCCCATCTGGTCGGTCTACTGGTCGGCCTGCTGCAAGGCTGGCTGGACAGACACCACAGGCCCGCCTGAGTTGTTGTAGTCATCGAGGCGGCTGCAATCTGCTCGGCAGCCAGAGCGACCGCCAACATGGCCCATCTGGTCGGCCTGCTGGTCGGTCTGGCGCAAGGCTGGCTGGACAGACATCACAGGCCGGCGTGAGACCTGGTTGTCGGCAAGTCTTTCGACCTGCTCGGCAGCAGCCAGCCAGATGGTTGGCCCGACCCGAGTCGCAGAAACGAAAACGCCGCCCCGAGGGGCGGCGTTGTTATTGGCAGGCCTGCTTACTGCTTGAGCAGGCTGGCGTCGGTCACCTTGACCGCGGTGCCGCCGCTCGCGAAGAAGCTGCCGAACTGGGTCTGCATCTCTGTGGTGACGTCGCCGGTCGGATCGAAGTTCTCGTCCGGTGCCAGCAGCGAGCTGTGACCACCGGCCAGGAAGCGGGCCGCATGGTGGTTGGCCGCCCCGCTGGCGGTCAGCGGCTGCAGGGCCAGCACCTTGAACAGCGGCTCGGTGCCACCCAGGGGAGCGGTGGCGATGCCGTTCGGGATCACCTGATCCGACAGGCTCAGGGCGCCGTCGCCGACTATTTCAGTGGCAAACAGCGGGAAGTCTGCCGCTATGCCGCGACCCAGGTTGATCGGATCCGCCGAATCCAGCACCGACTGGGCCGCAAAGCTGTAGCTCTGCAGGGTACCGGCCGCGCTCGCCTGGGTGGCTGCGTCCAGGCTCGGCAGGAACTCGTTGACGAAGCAGGTCGGCGCCGCCGTCTTGCAGTTCGGCGCATAGGCGGTGAAGGCCGTCTTCAGGGCGGCACTGCCACCGGTCAGCACGCTCATCTGGATGGTCGGGCCGAAGGTCGGCGAGTTCAGCAGCAGCGGGGCAATGCCGCCACCCGGCATGGCCAGACCGCCGCTAGTGAACTGGAACAGGGCATCCGCCTGAGCATTGCCGATCTTCTGGTTGGCCACCGCCAGCAGGTTGGCCCCCGCGATGGCGCCCAGGGAGTGCCCCAGGAAGTGCACCTTGAGGCTGCCGGCGGTGCCGATGGCACCCTTGGCATTGGCCAGGCCGACCGCCAGACGCAGGCCCAGCAGATCCGCCACGCTCTGTTTCAGGTTATCCCGTGCCACCGTCAGGTAGCTCAGGTTCAGGTAGGGGGTCGGGTTCTTGTCCGTGGTGACAGAGTCCATGCTGCCGGTCAGGGCGAAGCCACGCTCACCGTGCAGCGGATGATCGATCACCACCAGCGCCACCTTCTTGCCTGCCTGCATGCCGGCATAGATCTGGCCCAGTGCCAGGGCGTAGGCGTTCTCCTTCACCGAGGTGACGCCGTGCTGATAGATGATCACGTCGGTGATGGTGTTGAGGGCATCTTTGGCGAAGACCCGCATCGGCACCGACTGCACCTCTTCCAGCTTGGGCAGCGGGTTGAAGCGGCCTATGTTCTGCTCGGGATCCAGCGCCTTGCCGCCGGAGGTGAGGGTCACCCCGATCAGCTTGCTCGCCTCCGCCAGCAGCTCGGCCTGACGGCTCGGATCGGCGATGAGCTCGCCCAGCAGGGCCGGATCCACACCGGCACCCACCAGACCGCCGATCACCTCGGCATCCTGTGCCTTCAGCGCATTGGCGATGGCATAGAGACTGGGGATGGCGCCATGCCAGGACTGGGTCTTGGCCTTGTCCCAGGAGCCAGCGGTGGCCGGAGAGGAGAGGAAGTAAGGCAGCTTGACGGTACCGGTATAGACCTTGGTCGCTTGAGCGATCGGGTTGAGCGGAGCACCGGGGCCAAAGGCGGCGGCGATGGCATCCTTCTGCTCCTGGGGCAGGAAGTTCTCGGCGTCCAGCTGGGTCAGGAAGGTGTTGCTGCCGGTCACGGCAAGGGTGTAGGTACCGGGCAGGCTGGTGTTGCCCAGGGCATCTTGCTTCCACAGGGCGGCAGCGTCCAGGGTCGGGCTCTTGAGCACGGAAGCGGCCGCGCCTTTCACCGCCACCAGCACGTCGGCACCGGACTGGGTACCGAACCAGTCGGAGAAGATCACGTGGTCGCTGGTGATGTTGGTGGCCGCCTTGAACAGCCCTTCCTGCAGCGCGATCAGGCCGCTGATGGCCTGCTCCTGGGCATTGCTGCCGGTGGTGCTCTTGTAGTTGCTATAGTCGCTGCCAGCCCGCAGGGGGTTGCCGCTGCTGTCTTTCAGCGAATCGGTCGCCACTATCATGTAGTAGGAAGAGGGATTGAGTGGCCTGAGCGGCACCAGATTCAGCTTGCCCGCCGACTCGGCGACCACGAAGTCCACCCCGTAGGCCAGCACCTTCTTCACGCCACTCGGGCGCAGGGCGGCGCTGTCGAATTCCAGCTCCAGCAGGTAGAGCGGGGCCACCGAGGCACTGAATTCTGCGGCGGTCGGTGCCTTGACGGTGATGCCAGAGGCAGTCACGGGCACTATCTGGATCGCCTGGGTAGTGGACCAGCCATCCAGAGTGGAGAGGGCTGAGACTGGATTGGAAAGATCGGCCGTTTCGGTCGAGAACTTCAGGGTGCCGTCACTGGCACGGGCGGCCAGGGCGCTGGGACGCACCGCATTGGTGCCGCTCAGCAGATAATCGAGATAGCTTGAGGTATCGCCTGTGTTGTCGTCACTGCCACCACAACCGCTCAGCAGCGCACTGACGACGGCCGCATAAATTAGCTTTTTTTTCATATCCTTATCTCTTTTATGTTGTTATCCATGATGAGCCTGACGGGGTAGGGTCCAAACCCGACCGAGCCATCTTAACAGCAACGCAACAATTAATAAGCCTCTGGTCGGTCATCTGATCTGATTTTTTTGTGTACAACATCAAGGAATTGGAATTGATCCCCGGCGAAAGAGGGTAACAGTCTTCCCCTTATCACCAGACCCGACCAGAGCCTGTCCGGTTCGGTGGCGCAAAAAGCCACCCCGATCTCGGCAAAGGGGGGGATTTGTCGGTAGAATGGCGCCATTGCTCAAGGAGAACCCCATGATCGACCCGAAAAAACTGGAAGAGATCGCCAAACAGATACACAACGCCCTGCCGCCCGGCATTCGCAGCATGGGTGAAGAGGTGGAGAAGAAGACCCGTCAGGTGCTGCAGGCCCAGCTGAACAAACTGGATCTGGTGAGCCGCGAAGAGTTTGACGTGCAGACCAAGGTGCTGCTGCGCACCCGGGAGAAGCTGACCGCCCTCGAAGCCAAGCTGGCCCAGCTGGAACAACAGCTCGCCGCCAAGGGCGAGTAATCCTGCTCGACGTCCCGTCGGCACATAAGACAAACCCCAGCCAGGCTGGGGTTTGTTGTTTCTGATGCCCAGGGGGGCTGATACGGGCTGGCAAACCAGGTTGCTCACCCCCTCATCCCCGCCCCTTCTCCCGCGAGGGGAGAAGGGAGCAGATAGGCGTTCCTCGGGGGGACAGGGATCAGATAAATTCGTAGGCGTCGCCGAAGATGCGCTCGGGCTCGGCACCCAGCACCTTGAACTCCTCGCGGGCGGCCCCCGCCATCTCGAAGCGACCGGCCACATAGATGTCGTAGTCATGCAGGCTGACGAAGTCATCCATGATGGCCTTGTGCACCAGGCCGGTCTTGCCGGTCCAGTCCGCTTGTGGCTCCTGCACCACGGGGATGAAGGTGAGCGGCGCATAGTCGCGCTCCCACTGCTGCATCTGCCCCTGCTCATAGAGCCAGTGCGCCTGGCGCACGCCCCAGTAGAGGAACACCGGGCGCTTGCTGCCGGTGTCGATCAGATACTCCAGGATGGCGCGAGCGTAGGAGAAGCCGGTACCGCCCGCCATCAGGATCAGGGGGCGCGGCGATTCGTCGCGCAGGAAGGCTTTGCCCGCCGCCAGCTCGATCTCGATCTCCCCCTGCTCGCGCATGCGGGCCAGCACCTGACCGGCGTAGGCGTTTTCCGGGGTGGCACCGATCTGCAGCTCCAGCACACCGGAGCGGGTCGGCGAGTTGGCGATGGAGAAGGGGCGCTTGTCCGAATCGCTCATCACCACCAGCAGATACTGGCCAGGCTTGAAGCTCACCGCTTGCTGCGGCGTCAGGGCCACGTGCCAGATGGTGTCGACATATTCGCGCAGTTCCTCTACGCGGCACTTGATACGTTGCATTCTTGTCCTTGTGAGGGGCCTGCCCGGCCCGCTTCGCTCATGGTTTCACTGTTTTCTGGTGACCAGCTCGTGGTCAAGTCAGTCGAGCATACCCAATTCGGCACGGCAATACCGCACTTTTGCGTCGGTATGGCCGCCAGCCCGGGCGGGTCGCTCAGTCGAGGATCTTCAACTCGTCCCAGATCCCGTCGATCTTCTGCTTCACCGCCTCGTCCTGGACTATGGGCTGACCCCACTCCCGGTTGCTCTCCCCCGGCCACTTGTTGGTGGCATCCAGCCCCATCTTGGAGCCGAGCCCCGAGACCGGCGAGGCGAAGTCGAGGTAGTCGATGGGGGTGTGTTCGATCAGGGTAGTGTCCCGCGCCGGGTCCATCCGGGTGGTGATGGCCCAGATCACGTCCTTCCAGTCCCGGGCGTTGATGTCGTCGTCGCAGACGATCACGAACTTGGTGTACATGAACTGGCGCAGGAAGGACCAGACCCCCAGCATCACCCGCTTGGCATGGCCGGGATAACGCTTCTTGATGGTCACCACCGCCATCCGGTAGGAGCAACCTTCCGGCGGCAGGTAGAAGTCCACGATTTCGGGGAACTGCTTCTGCAGCAGCGGCACAAACACCTCGTTGAGCGCCACCCCGAGCACAGCTGGCTCATCGGGCGGGCGGCCGGTGTAGGTGCTGTGATAGATGGCATCGCGGCGCATGGTCATGTGGGTGATGGTGAACACCGGGAACTCGTCTACCTCGTTGTAGTAGCCGGTGTGATCCCCGTAGGGACCCTCGGGTGCCATCTCCCCCGGCTCCAGATAGCCTTCCAGCACAATTTCGGCGCTGGCGGGCACCTCCAGATCGCAGCTCAGGGCCTTCACCACCTCGGTGCGGCTGCCCCGCAGCAGGCCGGCGAAGGCATACTCGGAGAGACTGTCAGGCACCGGCGTCACAGCGCCGAGTATGGTCGCAGGATCGGCGCCGAGCGCCACCGCCACCGGGAAACGCTCACCCGGGTGGGCCTCCTGCCACTCGCGAAAATCGATGGCGCCGCCGCGGTGATCCAGCCAGCGCATGATGAGCTTGTTCTTGCCGATCTTCTGCTGGCGGTAGATGCCGAGGTTCTGGCGCTTCTTGTAGGGGCCACGGGTGATGGTCAGCCCCCAGGTCACCAGGGGCGCCACATCGCCGGGCCAGCAGTGCTGGATGGGGATCTGGTCCAGATCTACCGCGTCCCCCTCCAGCACCACCTGCTGGCAGGGGGCGGAGGAGAGCCGCTTGGTCGGCATGTTGAGCACCTGCTTGAAGATGGGCAGCTTCTCCATCAGCTCCTTGAGACCACGGGGCGGCTCTGGCTCTTTCAGGTAGGAGAGCCAGACCCCAACCTGGCGCAGGGCACCGACGTTGGGCTGGCCCATGCCCATGGCGACCCGATCCGGGGTGCCGAACAGGTTGGTCAGCACCGGCATGGAATAGCCTTTGGGATTCTCGAACAGCAGGGCCGGGCCGCCCGCACGCAGGGTGCGGTCGCTGATCTCGGTCATCTCCAGATAGGGGTCTATCTCGCGGCTGATGCGCTTGAGCTGTCCGGTTTGTTCCAGCTGCGCGATGAAATCACGCAAGTCCTTGTATTTCATGCAGGTACCCTAGCGGGGTCAGGAGGTTCCGCATTATAACCCTGGCCGCGCATCCGGTGTACCCGTATCGGGCAGCATGATGGACGAGGCGTGACGCCGCTCCTGTCGGGTGAGCCTGTCCGCCAGCTGGCCCAGCAGCCTGGGCTCGTCCATCTGCAGCAAGAGACCGGCCACCAGGCCGCCATATTGGTGCTTGCCGAGCTCGGTCAGCAGGTATTGCTGGGCACCGTCCGGCAGCGGCGAGAGCCGGCTGAGCTGCTGCAGGGCGGGGATCATCAGCCGCCCGTTGCGGCTGGCGGCGATCAGCAGATCGCTCGCCTCCTGGCCGGTATGGAAGCGAGAAATGGAGTGCAGGGCAGCCAGGCTGTCGTGATCCACGGGTTGGCGCCACAACTTCAGATAGAGCGCGGTATCGCCGGTCCGCTCGATGAGGTGCAGCAGCAACTGGTTGTCAGGCAGGAAGAGGTTGAGTGAGGCGAGCCGGTCGGCCTCGCGCCGCAGCACTGAGGCGGGCTGCTCATCGAGCACGGCCAGCAGCGCCTGTTGCTGCCGGGCCAGCTCAGGGTTGCGGCTGTAGTAGAGCTGCTTGTAGTCGAAGCTGTTCTGCTCCAGCAGTTGGCGGTAGTTGTCCTGCCAGGCCAGCTGTTGCCAGTGGTTGAGCACCAGCCGGGCCTCGGCGGCAAAATCATAGGCGGGCAGCTGCACCAGGAAACCGTCCACCTCCCCCTCCACCAGCCATTGCGGTGCCTTGGCGGCCTGCTCCCGTACCCAGGCCAGCAGGGCGGGGCTGGGGGCGTCCGATGACTTGAGCCCGCTCAGCAGCTGATGCAGCAAATACTCCCGCTGCCCCACCGACAGGGTCTCCAGCAGCGAGTCCATGGCATCAAACTGGCCGAGGGCCAGCCGGCCGTTCAGATAGTCGCGGTGACCCTGCACCCCCTCGTCCGCCACCAGCGGCGCCTGCAGCTGCGGGGGGGAGTCGGCCTGCACCGGGGCGGCCAGCATCAAGCAGAACCCTATGAGAAATACCAGCTTCATGACGTCCCTGTCCTTGTGACATCCAGGCTCACATACTACTAAGCCAGCCGTGAAATAGATAAACAAAAACCGCGACCTGGGCCGCGGTTCTGTCATTCCAAGATGCAGTTATTTCTGCTGACGCTTCATGGAGTCGAAGAACTCGTCATTGGTCTTGGTGGCTGCCAGCTTGTCGATCAGGAATTCTATGCTGTCGATCTCGCCCATGGGGTGAATGATCTTGCGCAGTATCCACATCTTCTGCAGCTCGTCCGGCGCAGTCAGCAGCTCTTCCTTGCGGGTGCCGGAGCGGGTGATGTCGATGGCCGGATAGACCCGCTTCTCGGCAATCTTGCGCGAGAGGTGCAGTTCCATGTTGCCGGTACCCTTGAACTCTTCGTAGATCACCTCGTCCATCTTGGAGCCGGTGTCGACCAGCGCGGTCGCTATGATGGTCAGGCTGCCGCCTTCCTCAACATTGCGAGCGGCGCCGAAGAAGCGCTTGGGTCTGTGCAGGGCGTTGGCATCCACACCACCTGTCAGTACCTTGCCGGATGACGGGATGACGGTGTTGTAGGCGCGAGCCAGACGGGTAATGGAGTCAAGCAGTATGACCACATCCTTCTTGTGCTCGACCAGACGCTTGGCCTTCTCGATCACCATGTCGGCAACCTGAACGTGGCGCGAAGCAGGCTCGTCGAAGGTGGAGGCGATCACTTCCCCCTTCACCATGCGCTGCATCTCGGTCACTTCTTCGGGACGCTCGTCGATGAGCAGCACGATCAGTTCACAGTCCGGGTGGTTGTAGGCGATGCTCTGGGCGATGTTCTGCAGCAGCATTGTCTTACCGGCCTTGGGCGGCGCCACGATCAGGCCACGCTGGCCTTTACCTATGGGGGCAGCCAGGTCCAGTACGCGGGCTGTGATGTCTTCGGTCGAGCCGTTGCCGCGCTCCATGCGCAGACGCTCGTTGGCGTGCAGCGGGGTCAGGTTCTCGAACAGGATCTTGTTGCGGACGTTTTCCGGGCGGTCGTAGTTGACCTCGTTGACCTTGAGCAGCGCGAAATAACGTTCGCCCTCTTTCGGTGGCCGGATCTTGCCGGAAACGGTATCGCCGGTTCGCAGGTTGAAACGGCGGATCTGGCTCGGGGAGACGTAGATATCGTCCGGGCCGGCCAGATAGGAGCCATCTGCACTGCGCAGGAAGCCAAAGCCGTCGGTCAGGATTTCCAGCACACCGTCGCCAAAGATATCCTCGCCACCCTTGGCGTGCGCCTTGAGGATCGCGAAGATGATGTCTTTCTTGTGCGCCCGAGCCAGATTTTCCAACCCCATGGATTCGCCAAGCTGTACCAGCTCAGACACAGGAGTGTTCTTTAGTTCAGTCAGATTCATAGTGGTGAGAGTCTGTAAGCAAGGATTGAAATGAGGAGACAGTCTGCTGGATTGATGCTGATCGGATTTGACTTGCCAGGCTGTTGTTAAGCAAAGAGTCAGGCAAAAAGGTTAGCAAACGAACGATAAACTAGCACCAATCGGGATGAGCGTCTAGGTGATAAAACACAAGGAGCGCATTATTGCAATGCGCTCCTTCTTGATTATTACAGGTTACCGTCCAGGAACTCTTTCAGCTGAGTCTTGGACAGGGCGCCGACCTTGGTCGCTGCCACTTCGCCATTCTTGAACAGCAGCAGGGTCGGGATACCGCGAATGCCATACTTGGGCGGAGTGTCGGCGTTATGATCGATGTTCAATTTCGCCACTGTCACGCGACCGGCATATTCTTGGGCGACTTCGTTCAGGATCGGGGCAATCATCTTGCACGGACCGCACCATTCAGCCCAGAAATCGACCAGAACGGGGCTGTCGGCTTTGATTACATCGGCCTCGAAGCTGGCATCGCTCAGCTGAACAATCTTGTCACTCATCTCCAACTCCAGTCAGTAATTAAGGCTTTATTGATGGTTCAACAAAGGCAATAGTTGCCCTATTTGAAATGATCCTGTTTATTATTGCAAGCCTAACCTGATAACCTACCGCCATGAGCAAAACACATCTAACGACCGAAAAATTCGCCCAAATGGGCCTCGAACCCGAAGTTCTGGCTGGTCTGGAATCAAAGGGATTTCACTATTGTACGCCCATCCAGGCACTGTCTCTGCCCCTGCTGGTTGAAGGCCATGACCTCGCCGGTCAGGCCCAGACGGGGACCGGCAAGACCCTTGCCTTCCTGGCCGCGACCTTCAACTATTTATTGACCCATCCGCTGACCAGGCCGCGCCTCGTCAATCAGCCCCGCGCCATCATCATGGCCCCGACCCGGGAGCTGGCGGTCCAGATCTACAACGATGCAGAAGGCATGTCAGCCTCCACCGGGCTCAAGCTCGGTCTCGCCTATGGTGGCGAAGGCTATGACAAGCAGCTGGCCGTGCTGGAACAGGGCGTCGACATCCTGATCGGCACCACTGGCCGCATCATCGACTACTTCAAGTCCAACGTGATCGATCTGGGCAACATCCAGGTCGTGGTGCTGGATGAAGCGGATCGCATGTTCGATCTCGGCTTCATCAAGGACATCCGCTTCCTGTTCCGCCGCATGCCGCCCGCCACCGAGCGTCTGAGCATGCTGTTCTCCGCCACTCTCTCCCTGCGGGTGCAGGAGCTGGCCTACGAGCACATGAACCACCCGGAACACGTCCAAGTAGAGCCGGAGCAGATGACCGGCGTGCGCATCAAGGAGGAGCTGTTCTACCCCTCCAACGAAGACAAGATGCTGCTGCTGCTCTCCCTGATGGAAGAAGAGTGGCCGGAAAAAGCCATCGTCTTCGCCAACACCAAGCATGTCTGCGAAGACGTGCATGCGTGGCTGGAGAACGACGGCCACCGCGTCGGCCTGCTGACCGGTGACGTGCCGCAGAAGAAGCGGATGAAGATCCTGGAAGACTTCACCAAGGGCACGCTGGACATCCTGGTCGCCACCGACGTGGCCGCCCGTGGTCTGCACATCCCCGACGTGACCCACGTCTTCAACTACGACCTGCCCGACGACGCCGAAGACTATGTACACCGTATCGGTCGTACCGGTCGTGCCGGCAAGAGCGGTCACTCCATCAGCCTGGCCTGTGAAGACTATGCCTTCAACCTGCCGGCCATCGAGGAGTACATCCATCACCCCATCCCGGTCAGCAAGTACGATCGCGACTCCCTGCTGGATGACGTGACCCCCCCGAAACGGGTGTTCCGCAACCGTCAGCCGGTGAACCGCAACATGCGGGATCGCCAGGGTGGTGGCAACAGCAACAACCGCCGCCGTCCGCCACGCAAGAACTAAGGGACTGGCCCAGTTGCACAACTCGCCGCTCTATGCCGCCATCGACCTCGGCTCCAACAGCTTTCACATGCTGGTGGTGCGCGAGGTCGCCGGTGCCCTGCGCACCGTCACCAAGGTCAAGCGCAAGGTTCGCCTCGCCGCTGGTCTCGATCCGGAATTTCGTCTCAGCCGTGCCGCCATGGAGCGGGGCTGGGACTGCCTGCGCCTGTTCTCCGAGCAGTTGCAGGACATTCCGTCCGACAACATCCGGGTGGTGGGTACCGCCACCTTGCGCCTCGCCACCAACGTCGACGAGTTCCTGAGCGAAGCGGAACGGGTGCTCAACCACAGCATCGAGATCATCTCGGGCGAGGAAGAGGCCAAGACCATCTACGAGGGGGTCTCCTGGACCTCCGCCGGGGAAGGCAACCGCCTGGTAATCGACATAGGCGGCGCCAGCACCGAACTGGTGATCGGCGAGCACAGCGAAGCCAAGCTGCTCAACAGCCTGCATATGGGCTGCGTCACCTGGCTCAACAACCACTTCGGTGACGGCGAACTGAGCGAAGCCCGTTTCGAGCAGGCGATTGCCGCCGCCAAGGCAGTGCTGGAGAAGGTGGCGGAAGATTACCGCGCCCTCGGCTGGCGCACCTGCGTCGGCGCCTCCGGCACTGTCCAGGCGCTGCAGGAGATCATGCTGGCGCAAGGGAAGAGCGAGCGAGTCACCCTGCCCAAGCTGCAGGAGCTGATGGGTCAGGCCATCGCCTGTGGCAAGCTGGATCGGTTGCAGCTGGAGGGGCTGGCCGCCGAGCGGCTGACCGTGTTCCCCTCCGGCCTCGCCATCCTGATCGCCATCTTCGAGACCCTGAACATAGAGAGCATGACCCTCGCGGGCGGCGCCCTGCGGGAAGGCCTGATCTACGGTCTGCTGGGCAACAATCACGACTGTGATGCCCGGGACAGAACCGCCGACAGCCTGATCAGCCGCTATCAGCTAGATAAAGAGCACGCCGAGCGGGTACGCGACACCGCCGTCGACGCCTTCAACCAGTTGCAGCCGACCTGGCGTCTCTCCAAGCGTTACGGCCGCCCTATCCTGCGTTATGCGGCTCTGCTGCACGAGATCGGCCTCTGCATCGAGTACAAGAAGGCGCCACAACACGCCGCCTACATCATCGACAACATCGACATGCCGGGCTTTACCCCTGCGCAGAAGAAGCTGTTGTCAGCCCTGCTGTTCAACCAGCGGGACGAATTCAAGCTGGACACCCTGGAGAAGCAGGGCGCCGTCACCGGTCGCCAGGCGATCCGGCTGGCCCGCATCCTGCGCATCGCGCTGATCCTCTGCATGCGCCGCACCCAGGGCACAGTGCCCAGCTTCACCCTGCAGGCCGAGGAGGAGTCCCTGACCCTGACCCTGCCCAAAGGGTGGATGGACGAACACTACCTGCGCGCCAGCGAGCTGCGGCTCGAGGTGGAGCGCCAGCAGAAGATGGGCTGGCCCACCCGCGTGCAGGAAGCCTGAACCGGAAACTTGCTTGTCTGGGAGTCGATCATGCCGGATTACCAACCCATCAGCTGTGACCTCTACGACTGGCTCGAGATAGCCGCCCGCTGGCAGTTGCCGGTGACCCTTGCCAGCCGCGACGGTCGCCGGTGGGATGACAAGATCCGCACCATAGCAGCCAGCGACGGCGTCGAGTATCTGCTGCTGGAGAGCGGCGAGCGCTTCAGCCTCGCCGATCTCGCGACCCTGGATCTCGTCTGGCAGGGGGAAGCGCGGCATATCCGCTTCGCCCCCGCCCGCTGACCCCAAGGCAAAAAAGGAGGGCCAACATCATGTTGGCCCTCCTTTTTGTACCCCGCTGATCCTTAACCCGCCAGCGCCGCCATCACATAGACGTCGAAGCGGTTGCTCTTGGTCTCGATGGCCATGCTGGGTTTGTGCTCATTGAGCCAGCCCGCGTAGTCCGGGCGCTTCACCACCACCCGCTTGTCCGCCATCTTGAGCGCCGCCGGCAGCAGGGCATCGGCGTCGAGATCCGGCCCCACCAGGGACTGGAACACCCGCATCTCTTTTTTGACCAGGGCCGACTTCTGCTTGTGGGGGAACATGGGGTCCAGGTAGATGACATCGGGCCGCTCCGGCAACGCCAGCAGGTTGTCCACCGCAGGCCCCTGCAGGAGATGCATGCGTTCGCTGACCCAGGAGCCTATCTCGGGATCCTGCGCCGCCCGCGCCAACCCATCCTGCAACAGGGCCGCCACCACGGGGCTGCGCTCGATCAGGGTCACCTTGCAGCCAAGGGAAGCCAGCACGAAGGCGTCGCGCCCCAGCCCGGCGGTGGCATCCACCACTGTCGGCATGGCCCCGGATTTCAGCCCCACCGCCTTGGCGATGGACTGGCCGCGTCCGCCGCCGAACTTGCGTCTGTGTGCCACGGCCCCTTCCACGAAGTCCACATAGACGCCGCCGAGCTTGGGTTCGTCCAGCTTGCGCAGCTCCAGCCTGGTGTCAGTCAGCACCAGCGCAAAGGGGGCTGGAAACTCCACCTCGGCCAGACGCAGACGCAGGGCGTCCAGCTCGCCGTCGCGGGCGGGCACTTCACTGAAAACCTGGATATGGGGCATAACGAAGACTCATGGCGGCACGGAAGCGGGCATGATAGCAGAAGCGGGAGATCAGCTCACTGTGGTCAGATTGGCCAGGTTCATCCCCTGGCGATTGAGGGTCAGGTATTCCACCAGATCGTCGTAGGGCAGCGGGCGGCTGAGCAGATAGCCCTGGGTGAAGGCACAGCCCTTCTGGCAGAGGAAGTTGAGCTGCTCACGGGTCTCCACCCCCTCGATCACCACCTGCATGCCGAGGTTGTGCACTATGTTGATGATGCCGTCCAGCAGCAGCCTGTCCTGCTCGTTGAAGGGGATGTGGCGCACGAAGGATCTGTCTATCTTGACCAGATCCACCGGGAA
This sequence comes from Aeromonas sp. S16(2024), assembly GCF_041403065.1. NCBI lineage: Bacteria > Pseudomonadati > Pseudomonadota > Gammaproteobacteria > Aeromonadales > Aeromonadaceae > Aeromonas > Aeromonas sp. S16(2024). Next base: position 34,409 of record NZ_JBGLQX010000027.1, read on the forward strand.
GGTGCGCAGGTAGTTGAGGGCCGAGTAGCCGGTGCCGAAATCGTCGATGGCCAGCTTGCAGCCCGCCTCGCGCAGGGCATCGATCCGCACCCTGTGCTGATCGCTGCTCTCCATCAGCAGGGACTCGGTGATCTCTATGATGATGTCCTTGGGGTCCAGGCCGAAGTGACGGATCACCCTGAGCCACTCGTTCGCCTCGGGATCTATGGTCTGGAACTCCAGGGTGGAGCGGTTGATGGACATCTGCAGATCCGGGAAGCCGGATCGCTGCAAGCGGGCCAGATCCCGGCACGACTGCCAGAGCACCAGGGCCCCCAACCCCTGAATGAGCCCCGCCTCTTCCGCCAGCGGGATGAAGTCTGCCGGCGAGACCTGACCCCAGTGGGGGTGATACCAGCGCACCAGGGCCTCCAGCTTGGCGACCCGGCCACTGCGATTGTCCCAGATGGGCTGATAGGCCATGGTCAGCTGCGCCAGCTTGATGGCCTCCGCCAGATCCTGCTGCATCTGGTGGCGCTGACTCACCTCTTCGCGCATGGAGGCGCTGTAGGTACCAAGTGAGCGCCCCTGCCGCTTGGCGACGAACAGCGCCTGCTCGGCGTTGCGCAGCAGCTCGTCACTGTCGGCCCCGTCACAGGGGCAGAGGGTGATGCCCATGGTCGCCGTCACATAGAGGTGCTGGTTCGCCAGCATGAAGGGACGGGCGAAGCCGCCGATCACCTGCTTGGCGAACACCTCGGCCTGGCGCCGGTTGACTATGCCGGGCACCAGAAACGCGAACTCGTCGCCGCCGATGCGGGCCACCAGATCCTCGGTGCGCACCCGGCTCACCAGCCGATCCGACACCTCTCGCAGCAGGGCATCGCCCACATGGTGATCCATGCTGTTGTTGACCGCCTTGAAGTTGTTGAGATCCAGCACCATCAGCGCGAAGCGCTCCCCCCGCTCGCAGAAGCGGGCGAGGCAGCGGCCGAACAGCCAGCGGTTTGGCAGGCCGGTGAGGTTGTCATAGTTGGCCTGGGCCGCGATCTTCTGCTCCGCCAGCTTGGTCTGGGATAGATCGCTGAAGATGGCGATGTACTGACTGATCCGGCCCCCTTCCCGCAGGGCACTGATCATCAGCTGCTGGGGATAGAGCTTGCCGTTCTTGCGCTTGTTCCACACCTCGCCGCGCCAGATCCCCACCCGCTCCAGGGCGTGATACATGTCGGCGTAGAAGGTCTGATCGTGCAGCCCGGACTTGAGCATGCTTGGCCGCTGGCCACGGGCCTCTTCCTCGCTGTAGCCGGTGATCTTCTCGAACGCCGGGTTCACCGAGATGATGCGGCTGTCGGCATCGCACACCAGGATGGCCTCGGAGAGGTTGTCATAGACCCGGTGGGAGAGCTTGAGCTGCTCCGCATGGCGCTTCATGGGGTCTATGTTCTCCAGCACCACCATGAGGTAGTCGGGATGCATCTGCTCGTTGCGGATCAGGGTCACAGTCACCCGGCCCCACAGCACTGAGCCATCCCGGTGCAGGTAGCGCTTCTCCTGGGTGAAGGCGGGGCGCTCTCCTCGCTTGAGCGCGTCGTAGAGAGGGATGCTGAGCAGCCAGTCGTCGGGGTGGTTGATCTCGGCGACCGTGAGCCGCTGCAGCTCCTGCTGGCTGTAACCCAGCATCTTTTCGATGGCCGGATTGGCCCAGAGGATGGTGCCGTGCAGATCGAGTTTGCCGATGCCGACCGGCGCATGGGACATCATGGTGTCCAGAAAATGGGGATATTCCGTCTGGGCCGGCGACGGCGGCAGCAGCAACTGTTGCTGATACATCAGGGCCAGCTCGCGGCCGGCGAGCGGTGCCAGCAGCCGCAGCAGTCCCATGATCTTGTCCATTCTGGGGGTGGCCCGTTTGAACATGACGCTGCACAGCCCCAGGGTCTCGCCTTCGGCACTCTTCAACGCGACGCCGGCATAGCCCTTGACCTGGCAGCGCTCCAGCACGGCCGCATGGGGGAACAGCTCCCGGGTACGATCGCTGAACCAGGCTTCTCCCTGCTGCATGACGATTTCGCCCGGGGTATCCGCGAGGGGGAAGCTGTAGGAATTGATGTCGAGAGAGGCGGGATAGGCGGCATGCACCGTGAAGAAGAGCCCGGCCTGCTCCTTGCCTGAAATCAGGACGAAGTCAGCCCCGACCGCGTTGGCGATTTCACTCACAAAGGTATCGAAATATCCTCGGCCACTCGAATGAGACAGGCTTGAGATGATTTGATAGACAGACTCGAGTGCTCGCCTCATGGCAAGGTTCTTTCTCTCCCTGGAAGGTAGAACCCGACTCTACTGAAGAGGCGGGGCCAGTGCAAACATGCACTCCGCAAGATATTAAAAAGCCTTGGAAAAAGGGACCAAAAGGTCCCTTTTTATCTCAAAAATCACGCTGTGATCCCACTATGTCGCAAATCTGTACCTGCATGAAGCTCACAGCGGCGAAGGGCGCTGGGCCTCAGGCGGCAATCCCGCTGTGACGTAGCAGGGCATCCACCTTGGGCTCGCGACCGCGGAAGGCGCGGAACAGCTCCATCGGCTCTTTCGAGCCCCCCTTCTCCAGAATGTGCTTCAGGAAGGATTGGCCGGTGGCCGGGTTGAAGATCCCTTCCTCCTCGAAGCGGGAGAAGGCATCGGCGGAGAGCACTTCGGCCCACTTGTAGCTGTAGTAGCCCGCCGCATAGCCGCCCGCGAAGATGTGGGAGAAGCTGTGCTGGAAGCGGTTGAACGCCGGTGGCGTCATCACCGCCACCTGGCTGCGCACTTCACTCAGCAGGGTCGGGATCTGATCCGGATTGGCCGGGTCAAACTCCCGGTGCAGGCGGAAGTCGAACAGGGCGAACTCCAGCTGACGCAGCATCTGCATCGCCGCCTGGAAGTTGCGGGCCGTCAGCATCTTCTCCAGCAGATCGGCAGGCAGCGGCTCGCCGGTCTCATGATGGCCGGAGATAAAGGCCAGCGCCTCGGACTCCCAGCACCAGTTCTCGAGGAACTGGCTCGGCAGCTCCACCGCATCCCAGGCCACGCCGTTGATGCCGGCCACACCGGCCACGTCGATCTGGGTCAGCATGTGGTGAATGCCGTGGCCGAACTCGTGGAACAGGGTGACCACTTCGTTGTGGGTGAACAGGGCCGGCTTGCCATCCACCGGGCCGTTGAAGTTGCAGGTGAGATAGGCCACCGGCTTTTGCAGTGAGCCATCCTGACGGTAGCGACGGCCGAGGCAGACATCCATCCAGGCACCGCCCTGCTTGTGTTCCCGGGCGTAGAGGTCGAGGTAGAAGCTGCCGCGCAGCTCGTCTTCGGCATCGAAGATGTCGTAGAAGCGCACGTCGGGATGCCAGGTGTCGATGCCGAGGCGCTCGCACACCTTGATGCCGAACACCCGCTTGACCACCTCGAACAACCCCTTCACCACCCGGCTGGCGGGGAAGTAGGGACGCAGCTGCTCGTCGGAGATGGAGAACTTGTGCTGCTTGAGCTTCTCGGCGTAGTAGGCGAGATCCCAGGCGGCCAGCTCGCGCTGACCGTGCTGCTCGGCGGCGAAGGCGCGGATCTCCTCCAGCTCGGCCTTGCCTTGCGGCAGGGACTTGGCCGCCAGATCGGTGAGAAAACTCACCACCTGGTCCGGCTTGTCCGCCATCTTGGTGGCAAGGGAGAGCTCGGCATAGTTGGCAAAGCCCAGCAGCTGGGCCAGCTCGCGGCGCAGGGTGAGCAGCTCGGTCATGATGGCGGAGTTGTCCCACTTGCCGGCATTGGGCCCCTGATCCGAGGCGCGGGTGGTGAAGGCCTCGTACAGTTCGGCACGCAGAGCACGGTTGTCCGAGTACATCATCACCGGCAGATAAGAAGGAATATCCAGGGTGAACAACCACCCCTCCTTGCCCTTCTGCTCGGCCATCTGGCGGGCGGCCGCCTGCGCGCTCTCTGGCAGACCGGCCAGTTCGGCCTCGTCGGTCACCAGCTTGCTCCAGCCCTGAGTCGCATCCAGCACGTTGTTGCTGAAGCGGGAGGCCAGCTCGGAGAGGCGAGCCTGAATTTCGCCATAGCGCTGTTGCGCCTCGGCAGGCAGACCTATGCCGGAGAGGCGGAAGTCGCGCAGGGTATTCTGGATCTCCTTGCGCTGGGCACCGCTCAGCAGGAGGAAGTCGTCGCTCTCGGAGAGGCCCAGATAGGCCTGATAGAGACCTTCATGCTGGCCCACATAGGTCTGGAATTCGGAGAGCAGCGGCAGGCAGGCGTCGTGAGCCGCGCGCAGCGCCTCGCTGTTCTGCACGGCGTTGAGGTGGCTGACCGGCGACCAAACTCGGGACAAACGGTCATTGACCTCCTCCAGCGGGGCTATCAGGCTGTCCCAGGTGTGGGGTTCCCGCTGAGCCAGCACATCCTCAATCTTCTGTTTGCAATCGGCGATGGCCTGCGTCACGGCAGCTTGTACCTGATCGGGCTGGATCTGGCTGAAGGGAGGCAGCGAGTCCATTGTCAGCAAAGGGTTATTCATCCCGGTTACCTCTTGTTTGGTCTTGAACAGACCGCTTTAGCAGCTCTGTGTGGCTTTCTAACATGTGGGCAACCCATGCAATAATCAAGCTGGAATCACACTCCAGCCCCCTTTTTGCCATCCTTCTCACAGGCGAATTCACCTCCGTCCCTCAGGCACGCCTCAGCGTCAGCAAATGACACAGGCCGATGGACGGATTCCCCCCGCTTCCCGTGCCAACAAGGGGCGATCCACTCCCACAGGTTCACCACTGTAAAAACCTTGCCAAGCCTGTGGCCATCTGGCTTTTGCGCCCTTCATGTATCGCGTTATTTAAGCAAAAACATTCTGGAACATGTTGAATTACTAACTTTTTCCAAAATGTGACACGCAGGATAGCGCGTTGATTAATTTATCTTCCCCCTCCTACCATATGCGACTAATTTAGGGGCCACTTGATTGTCTGTGCCACACAGAGGTCGGGTGAAAAAGGCAAAGTGGCTCGAAAGACCACCACGCAAAGCCACCGGTCTAAGGGATTTTCCTATGACAGCGGGGCTGCCCCCCGAAGCCCATCCCTTGATGGGCCTCCTTTTGCAACGTACGGAGCAACAATGAGCAAGTTCAAACTCTCCCTGCTGGGCTGCCTGATCGGCGCCACCAGCCCGATGCTGCACGCAGCAACCGCTGGCCAGAGCATGGTCAACCCGCAATCCGGCGTCGTGGTCGGCTACTGGCACAACTGGTGCGACGGCGCAGGTTACAAGGGCGGTGTCGCCCCCTGCGTCAAGCTCGATCAGATCAACCCGCAATACAATGTGGTCGATGTCTCCTTCATGAAGGTCCATGGTAACGACCCGATCCCGACCTTCAAGCTTGACCCCGCCACCGGCATGAGCGAAAGCCAGTTCATCGAGCAGATCGCCGAGCTGAACCGTCAGGGCCGTGCCGTGCTGCTGGCGCTGGGTGGTGCCGATGCGCACATCGAAATGCGCACCGGTCAGGAGCAGGCCTTCGCAGACGAGATCATCCGTCTGGTCGAGACCTATGGTTTCGACGGTCTGGATATCGATCTGGAGCAGGCTGCCGTCACCGCCGCCAACAACCAGACCGTGATCCCGGCCGCCCTGCGTCTGGTCAAGGATCACTACCGCGCCCAAGGGAAAAACTTCCTCATCACCATGGCACCCGAGTTCCCCTACCTGAGGGAAAACGGGGCCTACACCCCCTATATTCGCGCCCTGGAAGGCTACTACGACTGGATCAACCCGCAGTTCTACAACCAGGGGGGCGATGGCATCTGGGTAGATAACATCGGCTGGATTGCCCAGAGCAATGATGCCCTGAAGCAAGACTTCATCTACTACATGGCGGACTCCCTGAGCAACGGCACCCGTGGCTACCACAAGATCCCCCACGACAAACTGGTGTTCGGCATCCCAGCCAACATCGATGGCGCCGCCACCGGCTACGTCAAGAATCCACAGGATTTGTTCGATGCCTTCAACAAGCTGAAGAACCAGGGCCAGCCCTTGCGTGGCGTGATGACCTGGTCCATCAACTGGGACATGGGTCGCAGCGCCGCCGGTCAGTCCTACAATGAATCCTTCATCAAGAGCTACGGCCCCTTCATCCACGAGCAGGAGATCACCCCGCCGGTCGATAACGGCAAGCCGGTGTTCAGCGGCGTGAGCGATACCCGCATCAAGCAGGGCACTCCCTTTGATCCCCTGGCCGGAGTGACGGCCAACGACAAGGAAGATGGCGACCTGACCGGTCAGATCCTGGTTGAAGGCTCGGTAGACAGCCAGCGCATCGGTCTCTACCCCCTCACCTACAAGGTGAGCGACAGCAGCAACAACGTCACCGAGCAGGTGCGCAGCATCGAGGTCTACAGCATGAAGCCGGTCTTCAGCGGCGTCTCCGACACCACGCTGGAGCTGGGCACCCCCTTCGATCCGATGACAGGTGTCAGCGCCCATGACGAAGAAGATGGCGACCTGACCGCCCAGATCAAGGTCAGTGGCAGTGTCGACAGCAACAGGGTCGGCCGCTACATCCTCACCTATCAGGTGAGCGACAGCGCAGGCCAGCTGGTGACCCAGCAGCGCAATGTCACCGTCAAGGAGCAGGGCGCCATCTGTGAAAACAGCTGGGATGCCAAGAAGGTCTACGTTGGCGGCGACATCGTCAGCCACAACGGCAAGAACTGGCTGGCTGGCTGGTGGACCCAGAACGAAGAGCCGGGCACCACGGGTGACTGGGGCGTCTGGCGCCTGCAGGGCGACAGCGACTGTGACGGTGGCAGCAAGCCGCCGGTGATCGGCAGCAGCGACTTCACCGTCAGCGCCATGGGATCCGAGTACACCATAGTCAACGGTCAGGTCAGCATCCGTTTCAACGTGACCACCGCCAACCCGGTGCAGATCACCGCGACCCTGGAGCAGAGCGGCAGCAGCCACGGCACCACCAGCAGCAAGGTGAACGGCACCAGCCCCCTGGTACTGCAGGGCAGCAACGTCACCGATGGCAGCTACGAAGTGGTCATCACCGGTCTGGCGGACGGCCAGCAGCCGGTGGTGCAGCGCTTCCCTATCACCCTGGCCGAAGAGGGCGACAACGGCGGCAGCGATGGCGACTACCCGGCCTACGTCCCCAACTCCGGCTATCAGGCCGGTGATCGGGTCAGCAATGCCGGTGGCAACTACCAGTGCAAACCCTGGCCCTACAGCGGCTGGTGTGGCGGCTCGACCAGCCACTACGCGCCGGGTACTGGCACTGCCTGGAGCGACGCCTGGACCAGGCTGTAATCAGTTATCAGTAACGAAAGAGGGGAGCCATCGGCTCCCCTCTTCTTATCCATCATGTCTGCTTAACGGGCATCTTCCTTCAGCCACTGCGCGACCCGCTTGGCGAAGTAGGTGAGGATGCCGTCAGCCCCGGCCCGCTTGAAGCAGAGCAGGGACTCCATGATGCACTCCTTCTCCTTCAGCCAGCCGTTCTGGATCGCCGCCATGTGCATGGCGTACTCGCCGCTCACCTGATAGGCGAAGGTCGGCACCCCGAACTGATCCTTCACCTGACGGATCACATCCAGATAGGGCATGCCCGGCTTGACCATGACGCTGTCGGCCCCTTCGGCGATGTCCAGCGCCACCTCGTGCAGCGCCTCGTTGCCGTTGGCCGGATCCATCTGGTAGGTGGCCTTGTTGCTCTTGCCGAGGTTGGCGGCGGAACCCACCGCATCGCGGAACGGACCATAGTAACTGGAGGCGTACTTGGCGGAGTAGGCCATGATCTGGACGTTGACGAAGCCGTTCTCTTCCAGTGCGGCACGGATCGCCCCGATGCGGCCATCCATCATGTCGGACGGCGCCACTATGTCGGCCCCGGCAGCGGCGTGGGAGAGCGCCTGCTTCACCAGGATCTCGGTGGTGATGTCGTTTTGCACATAGCCTTCGTCATCTATGATGCCGTCCTGACCATGGGTGGTGAAGGGATCCAGCGCCACATCGGTGATGACACCCAGCTCCGGGAAGCGGGCCTTGAGGGCACGGGTGGCACGCTGGGCCAGCCCGTCCGGGTTATAGGCCTCTTCCGCCAGCAGGCTCTTCTGCGCCAGCGGCGTCACCGGGAACAGGGCGATGGCGGGCACGCCGAGGGCCACCAGCTCTTCGGCTTCAGCCAGCAGCAGATCGATGGAGAGCCTGTCCACCCCCGGCATGGAGGCGACGGCCTCACGCTGACCCTCCCCCTCCAGCACGAACACCGGATAGATGAGATCGTTGACGGTCAGCTGGTTCTCGCGCACCAGACGACGGCTGAAATCATGTTTGCGCACCCGGCGCAGGCGGCGACCCGGAAAGGCGCCCGGAAGAGTTATGGCCATGAATCACTCCAAAAGAGGAAGTTGGAAAAATGCGGCGGAGGTGGCCCTGGTATGGGCCAGCAAGGCCTCGGGCGCTTCACCACGGCAGGCCGCCACCACCTGGGCGATGTGCGGCAAAAAAGCGGGTTCGTTGCGTTTGGGCCTGGGTTTCAGATCCCGCGGTACCAGATAGGGAGCATCGGTCTCGATCATCAGGCGACCTGCGGGGATGCGCGCCACCTGCTCGCGCAGCAGCTGGCCGCGCCGCTCGTCGCACAGCCAGCCGGTCACCCCGATATGCAGCCCTAGGGCCAGACACTCATCCAGCTCCTCGTCGGAGCCGGTGAAGCAGTGCAGCACGGCCCCCGGCAATCTGGGCAACCAGGGCCGCAGGATCTCGACAAAGCGGGGGTGGGCATCGCGGCAGTGGAGAAACACCGGCATCCCGAGCTCGGCGGCCAGCGCCAGCTGGGTGTCGAACACCGCGTCCTGCACCGGACGGGGAGAGAAGTCGCGGTTGTAGTCGAGCCCGCACTCGCCGATGGCCACCACCTGGGGCAGGGCCGCCAGCGCGCGCAGGGCGGGCAGGGTCTGCGCATCCACGCTCTTGGCATCGTGGGGATGCACCCCGGCGGTGGAGAAGCAGTAACCGGGCCACTCGGCGGCCAGTGCCGCACTCTCGCGGCTGCCGGCCAGATCGGTACCGGTGAGGATCAGCGCCTCCACCCCGGCGGCGCGGGCGCGGGCCACCAGCTCTGGCTGTTCGCCGGCAAACTGGGGGCTGGTGAGGTTGAGACCAATGTCGATCATGGGATCAGAGGTTCCGAACAAAAGGAATACATATCAGGTATTTGAAAACCATCTACTCGATGGGGCCTTACCATACGCCTCGAACGGATGCATGAAAAGAGGAAGGGAGCCTCAGCTCCCCTCGTTCTGCTATTCCTGCGGACTTCGTCATCCTCTCGCCGTCCGGCAAACAGATGACGAACAGAGCCTCAGCTCTCCACATCCGGTTGTTCCTGCTCTTCCTCGTCCTCTTTCTTCACATAGAAGCGAGCGAAGAAGAGACCTATCTCCCACAGCGCCCACATGGGGATCGCCAGCAGGGTCTGGGAGAAGACATCGGGCGGGGTCAGCAGCATGCCGACCACGAAGACCCCGACGACGACGTAGGGGCGCTTCTCCTTCAGGTTCTTGGGGGTGGTGACCCCGGTCCAGCAGAGCAGTATGGTGGCCACCGGAATTTCGAACGCCACCCCGAACGCGAAGAACAGGGTCAGCACGAAGTCCAGATAGCTGGCGATGTCGGTCGCCACCGTCACCCCGGCGGGGGCGGTGCTGGTGAAGAAGCCGAACACCAGGGGGAACACCACGTAGTAGGCGAACGCCATGCCGGCATAGAAGAGCACGGCACTGGAGGCCACCAACGGCATGATGAGGCGCCGCTCGTGCTGGTACAGGCCAGGGGCGATGAAGGCCCAGGCCTGATAGAGCAGATAGGGGATGGCCACGAAGAAGGAGACCACCAGGGTCAGCTTGATGGGCGTGATGAAGGGGGTCGCCACGTCCGTCGCTATCATACTGGTCCCTTCAGGCAGCTGGCTGAGCAGCGGCCGGGCCACGAAATCGTAGATATCGTTGGAGAAATAGATGAGCGCGACAAACGCCAGCAGGATGGCAGAGATCGATCGCAACAGACGGGTTCTCAGCTCCACCAGGTGGCTGATAAGGGGTTGTTCGGCCTGACTCATGGCTTCACCTCCCCTTTGCCGGCAGACTCGCTGACGGGCTCGCGCTGGCTGTTGACCGGCGGTACCTCGGCCAGCTGCACCGCAGGCTCCACCGGCGTGGCAGGTTCAGCCTGGGCGACGGGCGGGCGGATCTCGTTCTGCGCTTCCTGCTGTGGCTGATAGGGACGGTTCACCGACTGGGCCGCCGCCTTCAACTGCTCGATGGACGCCTGCAGCTCTGGGCTCAGGTTGTTCATCTGCAGCTGCTCGGCCTTCTTCAGATCATTGTGCAGCTCTTGCAACTTGAGCTCCTGCTCCAGCTCGGTCTTGACCGAGTTGGCGGTACTGCGGATCAGCCTGATCCAGTGGCTGGCGGTACGGATGGCGACCGGCAACCGCTCGGGACCCAGCACCACCAGGGCGACGACACCGATGACGACCAGCTCCCAAAAACCGATGTCGAACATGGCTTAGGCCTGATCTTTGTCTTTCTGCTTGGCGGTCTCGGCACTGCTGGCCGTCTCGTTCAGCTGCTTGGCCGGAAACTCAGCATCCTTCTGCTCAGGCTTGGCATCGGCCGGATCGTCCGACAGCGCCTTCTTGAACCCCTTCACGGCGGCACCCAGATCGCCGCCGATACCGCGCAGCTTCTTGGTACCAAACAGCAGCACGACGATGACTGCGATGATCAACAATTGCCAAATACTGATACCACCCATGACTTTCTCTCCAGGATAGGCGCCTGATGGCGCAGTTTAATTAATGAATGCGGGTCTTCAACCAGCCCAGCAGCCAGCATAATCCGGCGCCGGCGAGGCTGATTTGTCCCCACTCAATATGTTGTTTCTGGGTCAGCAAGAATACACCCACCAACAGCAGGCTGGCTCCCACCCCTAAGAGGTAGCGGGCCTGTCCCTGACGACGGCTGTGCAGGCGAAAATCGGCGAACATCTGCTCGAAGTGGTGCTGCTGATGCCGCGCCTGGCGCAGGGTCTCGTAGACCAGCTCCGGCAGCTCCGGCAACTTCTCCGCCCAGAAGGGGGCCTTCTCCCGGATCGCATTGAGCACCGCCTTGGGACCAACCTGCTCGTGCATCCAGCTTTCCAGGTAAGGCTTGGCGGTCTGCCACAGGTCCAGCTGCGGGTAGAGCTGGCGCCCCAGCCCTTCCACATAGAGCAGGGTCTTCTGCAGCAACACTAGCTGGGGCTGCACCTGCATGTTGAAGCGACGGGCGGTGTTGAACAGGTTGAGCAGCACATGGCCGAACGAGATCTCGGAGAGCGGCTTCTCGAAGATGGGCTCCAGCACGGTACGGATGGCGAACTCGAACTCGTCCACCTTGGTGTCGGGCGGTACCCAGCCGGACTCCACGTGCAGCTGCGCCACCCGTTGATAGTCGCGGTTGAAGAAGGCGAGGAAGTTCTCCGCCAGGTAGCGCTTGTCTTCCCGGTTCAGGGTGCCGACTATGCCGCAGTCGATGCCAATCCAGAGCGGATTCTCCGGATGCTCGTAGGAGACGAAGATGTTGCCCGGGTGCATGTCCGCATGGAAGAAGCTGTCACGGAACACCTGGGTGAAGAAGACCTCGACCCCGCGCTCCGCCAGCAGTTTCATGTTGGTGCCGTTGGCCTCCAACGCGGCTATGTCGGAGACGGGAATGCCGTAGATGCGCTCCATCACCAGTACCTGCTCGCGGCAGTGATCCGTGTAGACCTCGGGCACATAGAGCGCCTCTGAGCCGGTGAAGTTGCGCCTCAGCTGGATGGCGTTGGCTGCCTCCCGCATCAGGTTAAGCTCGTCGAGTATGGTCTTGCGGTACTCCTCCACCACCTCGACAGGGCGCAGCCGTGCGCTCTGGGGCACGAAACGGGCCACCAGACGAGCCAGCGCCTGCATCAGGCGCAGATCGGCCTCGATGACGGGTTCTATATCGGGACGGATCACCTTGATGACGATCTCCCGGCCATTCTCCTTCAAGCGGGCGGTATGGACCTGGGCAATGGAGGCGGACGCCAGCGGCGTCTCGTCGAAGTCATCGAACAGGGTCTCGATGGGGCAACCCAGGCTCGCCTCTATCTGGCGCCTGGCCTCCTGCCCGCAGAAGGGGGGCACCCTGTCTTGCAGCAGGGCCAGCTCTTCGGCGATGTCCGGCGGCAACAGATCCCGGCGGGTCGACAGCATCTGGCCAAACTTGATGAAGATGGGGCCCAGGGCCTCGAAGGCGAGGCGAATGCGGGCGCCACGGCACAGCTCAGGTTGCTTGTTCTTGAGCCAGAACAGGCTGCGGCGCACCAGGCGTCCGGGCCAGGGCTGATAGCGGGCGGGAACCAGCTCGTCGATACCTTGCTCCAGCAGGATGCTGACGATGCGATAGAGGCGTTTGAACTCCTTGGGGGTCATCAGCTCACCTGCTGCTCGAGGCGGGCCAGCCGCAACTCGACCGCTTTCATGTGCTGTGCCAGCACCTCGACGTCGTCGTTGAAACTCGCCACTTCCAGGGGGCCGGGGGCGAGGCGGGCCTCCTCGGTGAGGTACTCGACCAGCTGGCGTTGGGAGCGGCACAGCTCGCGGCCCACCACGCGACGGGCCTGACGGGCGCCGCCACACAGGGTATGAGCCAGCACGTCGCCGGTATAGCGCGACAGCTCCTCCTCCCAGTCGATGTCCAGCTCCCCCAGCAGGGCGCTGAAGGCCTGCACCAGCTGGGGATCGCCGCTCAAGTCCAGCTTCTCCTCGCGGATATAGCGAGTCAGGGCGGAAGGATCCTTCAACAGGCCGATCGCCGTCAGCGACAGGCTCAGCACGGCGTCGGGTTCCCCTTCATAGCGGGCCAGCACGTCCAGTCGACGCTCGGAGAAGACAAACCAGAGCGGCTTGAGCTCACGCAGCTCCAGCTTGAGCACCTTGCCCACGAGCTTGCGCAGCCGCGCCGGGCTCTGCTTGTCCAGTGCCAGCAACTGGTTGAGGCTGGTTTCGATCACCGCGGTGACCATGGCATCCAGTTGTATCGGGATTGGCATAGGCAACCTTAAAACTTGTAACCACGGTGCAGGGCGACCACACCCTGGGTCAGGTTGTAGAACTCCACCTGCTCGAAACCGACATTTTCCATCATGCCAGCCAGGGTCTGCTGATCCGGGTGCATACGAATAGATTCCGCCAGGTACTTGTAGCTTTCCCCGTCGTTCGCGACAAGTTCGCCCATTTTCGGCAGCAGTTTGAAGGAGTAGAGATCGTAGAGTTTGGCGATCACCTCGGTCGAAGGCTTGGAGAACTCCAGCACCAGCAGGCGACCACCCGGCTTGAGCACCCGGAACATGGAGGCCAGCGCCTTGTCCTTGTCGGTCACATTGCGCAGGCCGAAGCCTATGGTGATGACGTCGAAGTGGTTATCCGGGAAGGGCAGTGCCTCGGCATTGGCCTGCACGTAGGAGACGTTGTTCGCCACGCCCAGGTTGCGCAGCTTGTCGCGGCCCACCTTGAGCATGGAGTCGTTGATGTCCGCCAGCACCACCTGGCCTGTCTCGCCGACGATGCGGGAGAACTTGGCGGTCAAATCGCCGGTGCCACCGGCCAGATCCAGCACCTTCTGACCCTTGCGCACACCGGAGCAGTCGATGGTGAAGCGCTTCCACAGGCGATGGATGCCGAATGACATCAGATCGTTCATCAGATCATACTTGGCCGCCACCGAGTGAAAGACGCCAGCCACCAGAGTTTCCTTCTCGGTCGCCGCCACGGTTTTATAGCCAAAATGCGTAGTATTAGTCTGTTCCGACATCCCTCAAACACCCATAGAGCAAAGAATGGCCGCCAGTTTACCAGAGCCTATGACCTGCGGACACCTTAAACCCGGCTGGCAACCAACTGCATCCCCAGCATGACCATGGCCAGACAGAGGAACAGATTGAGACCCATATTGAGCAGTGCCTTCAGATAGGCACCTTGCTGTGCCAGCACCACTGTATCCAGGGCGAAAGAGGAGAAGGTGGTCAGGGCACCGAGGATACCCACCATCAGCAGCGGCTTCATGGGGTGTTCCACCACATGGCCATGGCTGATGAGGGCAAAGGCGATGCCCATGATGAAGGAACCCACCACGTTGACCACCAGAGTGCCATAGGGGAAGTGGCGTCCCAGCAGCAGCGCCATCAACTCGGCGATACCAAAACGAAGGCAGGCGCCGATGGCACCGCCTGCCGCGACAAATAACCAGGTTTGCATAGGGAGGCTCCATAAGTGTCAGGCCGACATTATGCAAAATGCCGGCAAGCGGCGATAGCGGGGCAATTAATCTACAGGGGTGAGTTGCCTCATCGACGAAAATCCACCGGCTCAATCTGATCCAGATGCAGGGAGGTCTGCGCTGGCCGGGTCTCGGCAATCACCTTGCCGTGACGGATTGAATAGCGCACCGGCACCTGACGACGCACCGCATCGAAGCCGTTCTCGGCGGGCAGGATCAGCAGGTTGGCCGGTTTTCCCACCTCGACGCCATAGCGATCCTGCACGTTCAGGGTGCGGGCACTGTGGCTGCTGATCAGCTTCAAGCCGTCGTTGATCTGCTCGTAGCCCATGATCTGGCAGACATGCAGCCCCATGTGCAGCACCTGCAACATGTTGGCCGTTCCCATGGGATACCAGGGATCGAACACATCGTCGTGACCGAAGCAGACGTTGATGTTCGCTTCCAGCATCTCCTTGACCCGGGTGATGCCACGGCGCTTGGGGTAGGTATCGAAACGTCCCTGCAGGTGAATGTTCACCAGCGGATTGGCGACGAAGTTGATGTCCGCCATCTTGAGCAGACGGAACAGGCGGGACGCATAAGCGCCGTTATAAGAGTGCATGGCGGTGGTGTGGCTGGCGGTGACTCTATGGCCCATGCCGCGCTCGTAGGCGAGGGTCGCCAGGGTCTCGATAAAGCGGGACTGCTCATCATCGATCTCGTCGCAGTGCACATCCACCAGAACCTGATACTTCTCTGCAAGATCGAAGATGTAATGCAGACTTTCGACCCCATATTCCCGGGTGAACTCGAAATGGGGGATGGCGCCTATCACGTCGGCTCCCAGCCTGATCGCCTCTTCCAGCAAAGCCTTGCCGTTGGGATAGGAGAGGATCCCCTCCTGCGGGAAGGCGACGATCTGCAGATCGACCCACGCCTTCATCTCCTCCCGTACCTCCAGCATGGCTTTCAGGGCCACCAGGTTGGGGTCAGAGACATCGACGTGAGTGCGCACAAACTGGATGCCGTTGGCGATCTGCCACTTCAGCGTCTGGATAGCCCGGTGCTTCACATCCTCATGGCTCAGTAGCGCCTTGCGTTCGGCCCAGCGCTCTATCCCCTCGAACAGGGTGCCGGAGAGGTTCCAGCTCGGCTCCCCTGCGGTCTGGGTAGTATCGAGGTGAATATGGGGCTCGATAAAGGGGGCCATCGCCATCCCCTCCTCCCCATCCAGTTCTCGGGTGGAGAGGAGGACCTGGCTCATGGGGGCTATGGTCCTGATCAGGCCATCCTGACACAGGATCTGCCACAACCCCTCCCTGCCACTCAGACGCACATTCTTTATCAACATGTTCCTTTCCCCTTCGAGACGCTGGTTGCCTTTGCCAATCCACAACTTAGCTCGGATCAATTTAATAGAAAAGCGTTCACACAGAATGCAGATGAGGCTGACATCATTGAAGAACAGCACCGATAAAGGGAGTGGATAGGAATGAAAGCAGGATTGACCGAGATCGGCAGCGCAGGCTTGTTTCACGAATATCTGCAGACGCTGGGCATCAACAAGCCCCCATTGACAGCGTTCGACGAAAAGTGGGAGTACAGGCGGAATGAACAGCTGGTCGCAGCCATTCAGATAGAGGCATCCGGGCGGGCCCGCTTCTATCTCGATGCCAGACAGATCTCGATGAACTGAATGGGAAAAACAAAAAAGCCTCCCTTTTCAGGGAGGCTTTCGTTTTCATGGTGCTGATACCCAGAGTCGAACTGGGGACCTCATCCTTACCAAGGATGCGCTCTACCAACTGAGCCATATCAGCACACTAACCGGTAAAGACCGCACTGCGTGCGTTATCTAAATCTTCTGTCCAATACAACCTGACGTCGTATCGCGACCAACCACATCGCTGTGATTGCTTAATTGAAGCCTGGCAGTGTCCTACTCTCGCATGGCGAATGCCACACTACCATCGGCGCTACCGCGTTTCACTTCTGAGTTCGGCATGGGATCAGGTGGTTCCACGGCGCTATGGCCGC